>NZ_JBFAHJ010000079.1:0-1122 GCF_040654115.1 Nonomuraea sp. NPDC050786 | reverse complement strand
CTAGGAGCTGTTTAGAGTTCGGATCATGTGGTTGAGGTGAGGAGTCTTAACCACATGATCGAGCCCCGGAGGTAGAGCCCGGCCTCGTAGCTTTCCGGGGCCTTGTCGTAGCGGGTCGCCAGGCCACGCCAGGCCTTGATCTTCTGGAAGCAGCGTTCGATGGTGTTGCGCTGCCGGTAGCGCTGCGGATTGAAGGCGGCAGGCCGCCCACCGGCCGAGCCCTTCTTCTTCCGGTTGGCCTGCTGGTCACTCTTCTCCGGGATGACCGCGCCGATCCGGCGGCGACGCAGATAGGCGCGGTTAGCCTTGGAGGAATAGGCCTTGTCCGCGGCCACCGCAGCCGGGCGGGTCCGTGGCCGGCCCACCAGTCCGGCCACGCGGATCTTGTCCAGGACGGTGGTGAATTGCGGGCAGTCGGCGGCTTGGCCGGGCGTGAGCACGAAGACCAGCGGCAGCCCGGCGGCATCGACCGCGGCATGGACCTTGCTGCTCAGCCCGCCTCGGGATCGGCCGAGCGCGGCAGCCTTCGCCCGCGCCTTGCGGCGTCGCCGGGCGGCGGCGCGCTCGTGCGGCGGCGACGCGCCGGACTCGGGTATGGCCTCGGGTGTGGCCTCGGGCGCATCACCCGCAGCACCGGCGGCTGCTCCGGCAGCGGAGCCCCCTTTTCCTCGGTCAGCGCCTGCTCCAGCGCATCCAAGGTCTCCCCGGCGACCGCCAGCCCGGCCGATTCCTGATGCGCCCGCACGATCGTGGAGTCCACGCTGACCAGTTCAAGCCCGACCTGTCCACGCGATGCGGCCTCGGCGATCAGTGCGTCCATCAGTCCTTGGAACACCCCGGCTTTGGCCCAGCCGTTGAACCGGGAGTAGACAGTGGACCACGACCCATAGCGTTCCGGCACGTCACGCCAGCCGGATCCGGTGCGAAACCGCCACAAGATCCCATTGAACTGATCACGCACCCGCCGTGGCAGCGGCCCGGTAGCCGCCACCGGCAGATGCGGCTCGATCAAAGCCCACTCGGCATCGGTCACATCGAAGCGTGCCACATCCGAGTTCTACCAGCCACGGCCAGCCCACCACCGACCCTCACCAAGATCCGAACCCCAAACAGCTCCTAGGG
>NZ_JBFAHJ010000078.1:0-1207 GCF_040654115.1 Nonomuraea sp. NPDC050786 | reverse complement strand
GGATGGGTGGCCGGTGGGGGTGCATCGGGTGGCGGTGGAGGAGTGCGGGAGTGCTTCGGAGGCGCCGGTGCGGGTGTCGGCTGCGGATGATCTGGCGTATGTGATTTATACGTCGGGGTCGACGGGGGTGCCGAAGGGTGTGATGGTCTCGCATCGGGCGGCGCTGAATACGTGTGTGGATGTGAATGAGCGGTTCGGGGTTTCGGCGGCGGATCGGGTGTTGGGGTTGTCGTCGCTGAGTTTCGATCTGTCGGTGTGGGATGTGTTCGGGGTGCTGGGTGCTGGTGGGGTGCTGGTGTTGCCGGAGGTGGAGGCGCGCAGGGATCCGGGGCGGTGGCTGGAGTTGATGCGCGTTCATGGGGTGACGGTGTGGAACTCGGTGCCGGCGCTGCTGCAGATGCTGGTCGATTTCGTGGGGGATCGGCCGGTGGAGGGGGTGGGGTTGCGGTTGGCGTTGCTGAGCGGGGATTGGATTCCGTTGAGTTTGCCGGGGCGGGCGCGGTCGGTTTTCCGGGGTGTGGATGTGGTGAGTTTGGGGGGTGCGACGGAGGCGGGGATTTGGTCGATCTTCTATCCGGTGGGGCAGGTGGATCCGGGGTGGGAGTCGGTGCCGTATGGGTGGCCGTTGCGTAATCAGCGCTGGCATGTGTTCAACGATCGGATGCAGGAGTGTCCGGCGTGGGTGGTGGGGGAGTTGTTCATTGGCGGGGTGGGGTTGGCGCAGGGGTATTGGGGTGATGCGGAGCGGACTGCGGAGCGGTTCGTGATCGATGCGGGTAGTGGGGAGCGGTTGTATCGGACGGGGGATTTGGGGCGGCGTTGGCCGGACGGGACGATCGAGTTTTTGGGTCGGGAGGATTTCCAGGTCAAGGTTGGTGGGTTCCGGATCGAGTTGGGTGAGGTGGAGGCGTGCCTGGCTGGGGAGCCGGGGGTGGGTGTGGTGGTGGCTGCGGCGACGGGTCGGGATCGGCATCATCGCCGGTTGGTGGCTTATGCGGTGCCGGATGGGAGTGTGTCGGGCGGGGGTGTGTCGGGGGAGGGTCTGGCTGGGCGGTTGCGGGCGCGGGCTGAGGCGGTGTTGCCGGCGTACATGGTGCCGTCGGTGATTCATGTTCTGGATGAGTTGCCGTTGACGGGTAACGGCAAGGTGGATCGTGCTGCTTTGGAGCGGTTGGATGCTGGGCCTTCGACCACCGAGACCGCGCCG
>NZ_JBFAHJ010000077.1:0-1496 GCF_040654115.1 Nonomuraea sp. NPDC050786 | reverse complement strand
TCAGACATCCCTGGACCTGGAATGTCAAGCGGCGAAGTCGTGTTGCCGGTGCGACCATGCGGTTGCTTGGTTGTAGGTGGTGTGGGTTTTCAGGCACCCATGGAGGATGCCGACCAGGCGGTTGCCGACCTGGCGGAGGGCGGCGTTGTGGCTGACGTCGCGGGCTTTGAGCTGGTCGTAATAGGCGCGGACGGCCGGGTCGTGCAGGATTGCGGCGCTGGCCTGCATGTGGAGAGCGTCGATGAGCCGGTCGTTGTGGATGAACCGGGCGTGGACGGTCTTGGACTTGCCTGATTGCCGGGTGATCGGTGAGGTCCCGGCATAGTTCTTACGTGCCTTGGCACTGGCGTAGCGGTCTTTCGCGTCACCGAACTCCGCGAGCACCCGGGCGCCGAGGATGGCGCCGATGCCGGGCTGGCTGAGGAGGACCTCAGCGTCCGGGTGCTGGCCAAAATAGGCCTCGACCTGCCGTTCGAGGGCGTTGATCTGGATGTTGAGGGTCTGCAGGACAGCGACGGTCGCCGACACGGTGGCCGCGTAAGCGCAAGCGACCAGGTCGCTTTGCCCGAGGTGCTCGGTGCGGAGTTCGGCCTGGATCGCGGCGGCCTTGGCGGGCTTGTCGCGGTGCCCCTTGAGCGCCGCGGTGATCTGGGTGACGGTCAGCCTCGCCGCAGCCCGCGGGGTGGGGGCCTTGGCCAGCAAGGCGAGCACGGCCGTGCTGGTGAGGCCGAGAGGCTTGTAAGCCGCGAGCGCGGCGGGGAAGTAGTCCCGCAGCGCCGAGCGCAGCCGCAGCATGTGACGGGTCCGTTCCCAGATCATCGTCTGATGCGCGCGGGCGACGACTTTGACCGCCTCGGCCTCGTCAGAGTCGCCGGCGACCTCGCGGAGCTGGTGGCGGCGGGTGCGCACCATGTCGGCCAGCGCGTGCGCGTCGGCCTTGTCGCTCTTGGCCCCGGAGTTGCCCATCACCTCGCGGTGCCGGGCGGCCTGCTTGGGGTTCACCCCGAACACCCGGTATCCGGCCGCGACCAGCGCGCGCACCCACGGCCCCCGGTCGGTCTCGATACACACCAGCACCTCGCCCGGCTCGGCGTCCTCAGGCAGGAACGAGGCGACCAGCTCGTGGAACCGGGCCACCCCGGCAGCGCCCTCGGGCAGCCGGGCCCGCTTGACCGCCCGCCCCTGCTCGTCCTGCACCTCCACGTCGTGATGGTCCTCAGCCCAGTCATCACCGACGAACAGCACCCGATCCTCCAACCCCTCGACTACACGATCAAGTAGCCCACAGGAGCCGGTCGGCGTGCTAATGGACCAGTGCTCACGCCCCCGAAAGGCGGGCACGACATCCCATCAGTGATCAAGACCCCTGACCACGGGTGAGGGCACGGTCTGACCCCAGGACTCAAAATCGGTCCAGCGGTTGGAAGTGCTCACTCACCAGCGGCTACCAGGCACCGAGTCTGCCCGATCAGCCGACCCGGTAGCTCCCATTAGCG
>NZ_JBFAHJ010000076.1:0-1598 GCF_040654115.1 Nonomuraea sp. NPDC050786 | reverse complement strand
GTTCCGGAGCCGGAGATGCTGCCGGTGAAGAGCGCCTGCGGGGAGGACCAGCCGTTGGGGTTGGTGGGGTCGCTGGAGGTCCGGTAGGAGAAGGCTGTCCCACCCCACTGGTAGGCCAGCACCCAGATGTTCTTCGGGGCGAAGTAGAACAGCGTGGGCGCGACGGTGCCGGACGACATCGTGTTCTGGCTGGCCGAGCCCATGTCGGACCAGTTGGTGAACAGGCCGAAGTTCATCGAACCCCAGCTCGACCCGTTGTCGTGCGTCGTCGCGTAGACCAGGTGCTTGCCGTTGTAGACGACGTTGGTGAAGTCCTTGAGCGAGACCCATCCCGCCTTCGGGTTCGCCAGCGGGCCCGTCGAGGTCCACCGGTACGTCGACGGAAGATCGCACGTGCCGGGCGGGGTCGGCGTCGGGGTCGGCGTCGGAGTGGGGGTGGGGGTGGGGGTGGGGGTGGGGGTGGAAGGTGGCGTGGGGGTGCCGGGGTTGCCACAGAGCGCGCCGTTCAGGGCGAACGACGCGGGCACCGGGTTGCTGCCGGTCCACGAGCCGTTGAACCCGAAACTGGTGCTGCCACCGGAGGGGATGGAGGCGTTGTAGGAGACGTTGGTGGCCGTCACGGACGGACCGGACTGGGTCTGGGTGGCGTTCCAGATCTGGGTGATCTGCTGGCCGGCGCCGAAGGACCAGGTCAGCTGCCAGCCGTTGACCGCGTCACCGAGGTTGTTGATGGTGACGCTGGCGTTGAAGCCGCCCTGCCAGCTCGAGCTGATGGTGTAGTCGACCCGGCAGGCGACGGCGGCCTGGGCGGGCTGCGTGGCCAGCAGGCCGGCTCCGGCCAGCAGGACCGCGATGGCGCCGATCACGAGCCCGCGGCGCGGGCCCTGCCGGGGCGGCGCCGCGGTCGCTGCGGCGGAGGGGCGCGATGATCGCGCTCGCCAGGGCAGACGCATCTGTACTCTCCTCGTCATCATGTCCAGCCGCCGTCAGGGGCTGGTGCAGGTAGCGGTCGGCGTGGCCGCGGTGCCATTGGCGGTGAACCCGAAGGTCGTGGAGCCGCCGGCGGGGATGGCGCCGTTGTAGGCGGCGTTGCGTACGGTGACGCTGGAGCCGGAGACGCTGTGCTGGCCGTTCCACAGGCTGCTGATGCTCTGCCCGCCGGGCCAGGTCCACCGCACGGTCCATCCGTTGATCGCCGCGTCGCCCGCCTGGACGGTCACCGTCGACTGGAAGCCACCCGGCCAGCTGTTGGTCGTCGTGATCGTCGCCGCGCACCCGTCCGGTACCGGTGTCGGAGTCGGGGTGGGGGTCGGCGTAGGCGTCGGGGTCGGCGTCGGGGTCGGCGTGGGAGTCGGGTTGGGGTCGGCGGCGTTGAGGGCATTGAGTACCGCGTCGTAAGCGGGCTTCTTGTTGCCGCCGCTGAACAGCAGCGGGGTGTCACCCGACCGCCAGGAGTCCTGGTCGCGCACCCCCCACACCGTGATGCCGGC
The DNA here is from genome assembly GCF_040654115.1 of Nonomuraea sp. NPDC050786. Taxonomy (NCBI): domain Bacteria; kingdom Bacillati; phylum Actinomycetota; class Actinomycetes; order Streptosporangiales; family Streptosporangiaceae; genus Nonomuraea; species Nonomuraea sp. NPDC050786. The sequence continues at coordinate 108 of NZ_JBFAHJ010000076.1, read as the reverse complement.
GCAGCGGGCCACGGCCAGGCAGTCGTTCACCACGGCGGCGTAGGTCTGCGGGGAGGCGCCCTGGATGTCCAGCTCGGTGATCTGCACGTCGACGCCGAGGGCGGCGAA
>NZ_JBFAHJ010000075.1:0-1618 GCF_040654115.1 Nonomuraea sp. NPDC050786 | reverse complement strand
GGCTCTGTCGCACATTCGGTGGTGACCGAAGGTGCCGTAACGTCACGCTAAGTTGTGCTCGGTGTGGACGATCTTGTGCGTACGGTGTTTTCCGGATTATCACCGCTGGTCGTAGAAGACGTGGCGGACGAGGGCGAGCAGATTCGGGTACGTGCGCGAACCCCGGACGGCTCGGTCGCCTGTCCGGGCTGCGGGGCCGAGACGGCGCGGGTTCACGGCTATCACCAGCGCTCTGTGGCCGATGTCCCGATCGACGCCCGCCGGGTGCTGGTGGTGGTGCGGATCCGCCGCCTGGTCTGCCCCACCCGCGGTTGCTGCCAGACCTTCCGGGAGCAGGTGCCCGAGGTGCTGGAACGCTACCAACGCCGCACCCCTCGCCTGACCTCCCAAATCGGCGCTGTGGTCCGTGAGCTGGCCGGACGCGCCGGCAAGAGAGCGTTATCCGCGCTGGCCGTGCGCTTATCGCGGCATACCGCCCTGCGCCTGCTGTTACGTCTGCCCCTGCCCCCGCCGCGGATCCCCCGCGTGCTGGGCGTGGACGACTTCGCGCTGCGTCGACGTCACCGCTACGCCACCGTACTGATCGACGCCGAGACCCGCGAGCGCATCGACGTCCTGCCCGGCCGCACCGCCGACGTCCTGGAAGCCTGGCTGCGCGGCCATCCCGGGGTGCAGATCGTGTGCCGGGACGGCTCCGGCGCCTACGCCGAAGCGATCCGCCGCGCACTTCCGGACGCCATCCAGGTCGCCGACCGCTGGCACCTCTGGCACAACTTCAGCGAGGCCGTCACCAAGGAAGTCGCCGGGCACAGCGCCTGCTGGGCCAAGGCCGGACCCCCGATCAAGGACGGCAAACGCGCGCAGACCACCCGTGAGCGCTGGCAGCAGATCCACGACCTGCTCAGCAAGGGCGTCGGCCTGCTTGAATGCGCCCGCCGGCTGAACCTGGGCCTCAACACCGTCAAACGCTACGCCCGCGTGCCCGAACCCGAACGCCTGCAACGCGCTCCGCAATACCGCCCCACCCTCGTCGATCCCTACCGCGACCACCTGCGGCGCCGCCGCGCCGAAGACCCTGCCGTCCCCGTCTTGCACCTGTTCAACGAGATCAAAGCCCTCGGCTACCCGGGCAGCTTCAACCTGCTCTACCGCTACATCACCCAAGGCCGCGTCGAAGCCGACCGCCTGCCCATCTCACCCCGCCGCCTCGCCCGGCTCCTGCTCACCCAGCCCGACAACCTCAAAGACGAGCACAGGCGCCTGCTCGACGACCTCACCACCACCTGCCCCGAGATGATCGACCTGGCCGAACTCGTCCGCAGCTTCGCCGACCTGCTCCGGCCACGCGAAGACAACGCCGACCAGCTCGACGCGTGGATCACCACCGCCCGCGCCGCCATCCTCCCTCATCTACACGCCTTCATCCGCGGCCTCGACCAGGACCGCGAAGCCGTCCGCGCGGCCATCACCCTGCCCTTCCACAACGGCGGCACCGAAGGCGTGAACACCAAGACCAAACGCATCATGCGCCAGATGCACGGCCGGGCTGGCTTCACGCTGCTCCGCCACCGCATTCTCTTGCCTAGCTCTCCGTCACCACCGAATCTGAGACAGAGCC
>NZ_JBFAHJ010000074.1:0-1948 GCF_040654115.1 Nonomuraea sp. NPDC050786 | reverse complement strand
TGAGCTCTTTCCATCGTGACGGCACTGGTCAGTGTGCTTGCTCGCTGAAGTTGGCAGTTACACACGCAAAATGTCATGAAGCCGGCAAACGATCGCTTCAAGATGTCATGTGGCAGGTCGCGGAGGGTCAGCAGATCGCGCCCTCTACGCAGAGCCCGGGGCCGATCATCAGCCGTATCGCTCACGCAGCAGATCGTCCGGCAGGTGCGGCACCATCGCTTCGGAGAACACGGGCAATCCGAGGATCAACTCGCCGTTCTCGGCGCTGCGCAGCCCCGGGCCTCCCGAGTGGCCGCCGGACCGTCGTGGCTCAAGGTTGTAGAAGCTCCCGGTCCCGTAGGCGATCCGGATGCTCCGCATCGCCGGCCGCGCCGCCGCCAGGTGCGCCCCCATCGGCGTCCCCAAGTCGGTGACGGAGGTCTGGGTATGGGCGTTGCCCGCGAGGACCAGCGTCCGCTCGCTGTGCGCGTCCAGGATCCTTCGCGCCATCGCGGCGTCCCGCTGCGACCAGTCGGGCGTGAGCGCCAGCCCATCGAACAGGATGATCCGTACACCCTTCATGGCTTTGAGCACCGCGAAGTGCCCGGCAGTGATGCGCCCGTCGCCCGTCCACCACAGCGGATGGTCGAGCCCTCCCTGTGCCGCGAGGTACGCGTTGAGCTCCGGCTTGAGCTGCTCCGGCCACTCCAGTGCCAGCGTGGTCACGCCCAGTGCCCGCATGAGGCCCTGGACGATCAGAGGGTTCTCGCGCACGCCGTGCACCTCACCGAGCAGTAACAGGCCGGACTCGGCGAGCGATCGCGCGGCCAGGTCGAGTGCCTTCGCCTCAACGAGCAGGTCGAAGCCCTGCGTGTCGAACTCGTCGACAGCCAGTCGTAGCCCGTCCATGGTGTCGATCGCCGGCATGCCACCACAGTGACCGCACCTGCCCCGGGGTGCAATGGCCCGCTCGTCGGATCTTGCCATCTTCGATGCGCAATCCCGACCAAACTCTGCTCAACCTACTTGTCACTACGTGGGTCACGAGCCCACCGCATGACACTTTCGATGAGGGCCAACAGTCAGGATGGGGCTGCGGAAAGCGGTGGCGGATGAAAGGAGGCTCCCGATAAGACAGCAGTCGACCAAGATCCGATGCCCCAACCGGGAGCCTCGTTGCTGTCTTACCGTGCCTCGATTCCGCTGTCCAACCACACTCTGATTCGCCTGGCCGAACTCATTCGCGCCCGGCACGCCGAACGCCGCTCCCGGTGGCGGAAGTTAGACCCGGCGCGGCAGGCGCTACTGGTCCTGGCCCACTTGCGTAATGGCGACACCTACGCCCGCCTGGCCGCCGGTTTCGCCGTGGGGACCACCACGGCCTGGCGCTACGTCCGTGAAGCCGTCGATCTCCTGGCCGCCTTGGCCGACGACGTGCACGCCGCCGTCGAACGCGCATCCCGGCTGGCCTACACCATCCTCGACGGCACCCTCATCCCCATCGACCGCCTCGCCGACGAGCGGCCGTACTACAGCGGCAAACACAAGCAGCATGGAATGAACGTGCAACTGCTGGCCGACCCTGTGGGCCGACTGGTGTGGGCCTCGCCCGCGCTGCCGGGCGCCGTGCACGACGTGACCGCCGCTCGAACGGTCGGACTGATCGACGCCTTGACCAGCGCCGGCGTGAAGACCTTTGCAGACAAGGGCTATGAAGGCGCGGGCGGCACGATCCGGACGCCGTTCAAGCGGCATCGCCATCGTCCCTGGTTGTCGCGCGGACAGCGAGATGTCAACCGCTCCCACGCCCGTATCCGGGCCATCGGTGAGCGTGCCGTCGCGACCTTGAAGAGCTGGAAGGTGCTGACCAGGCTGCGCTGTTGCCCGCATCGAGCGACCGCGCTCGTACAGGCGATCCTTGTGCTGCAGTTCGTGGAAGAAGGCCGCTACTCAGGATGAAAAATGCTCA
>NZ_JBFAHJ010000073.1:0-2579 GCF_040654115.1 Nonomuraea sp. NPDC050786 | reverse complement strand
GGCAAGCCGGCGCGGCTGCTCAAGAACGAGTGGACGGAGGCGTGGGAGTCGGAGGAGTCGCCCGGCACGCTGCCGATGCCCCTGCAGTTCATGCTCGTCTCGGACGCCCTGCGCCGCATCGGCCGCTCCGACGTCGCCGAGCTGGCCACCTTCCCCGCCGGACAGATCATCGGGATCACCAACCAGGTGCGGTCGACGAAGGACGTGGTGTTCGGCCTGGTGGAGGAGTACGGCGAGGCCCTGGAGCGACTGGAGCGCCTCACCGAGGACTGACGTCGACCGGGGGGCGATGAGGGGAAACGCAACAGCGGCCGCTCACTGGGGGTCGCCCTCAAGGGACGAATTGGCTGGCAAGGCTCGATCGTCTCAGTTCACGAGCTCCCGTCGTCCTGGTTCCGCTGTTCCGTCGGAAAGAAGATCGCGCTGATCACATGCGGTCGACGTCTCGGTGCGGGCCCGTTCCCCGCCCGGGCTCTGAGCACCTCCAGCAACTCGCCGGCCACCTCCTCCATCTCTTCGGGGCTGAGCCACAACGTCCCCTGCCGATAACCCACCCGATCCGCGGCCGGATCGGCTCCCGGCCGGTCGAGATAGGCGTTGAACTCGGCGAGCAGCGCCGCCATGGCCACCGCGAACCCGTGACGGTGGTCTTCGTTCGACATGGCCTGGGCCGTCTCGGGGTCGATGCGAAGGGCGTCGTGCCGGAGGCGGTAGTGGCGCTCGATCATCCCGCGCACCCGCTGCTCGCCGGCGACTTCCAGCAGCCCGGCGTCGGCGAGCATGGCGACGTGCCGGTACAGGGTGGTCTTCGGCACATCGGGCAGGCTCTCGCACAGGTCGGACGTGGTCCGGGTGCGGCCACCCGACAGTGCCCACATGATGCGCAGCCGGACCGGGTGCAAGATCAACTCCAGCGTATCCACGAGCCAATTCTCCCATAGGTGGTACTATTCCCAAACTTGGGACTATTGGGAGGGCATCGATGACCACGCACACGACCACACCGCTGGCCCGGCTCAGCGACGCAGCGGTGATCCCTCTGCGCACGCTCGATCCGGTCGCCGCGCTGGACGATCTCGAATGGCTGGACGAGGCGATCGGGGACGCGCGGGTGGTGGCGATCGGTGAGAGCGCGCACTACAACCGCGAGTCCTACGCACTGCGCCACCGTCTCCTGCGCTACCTGACCGAGCGGCACGGTTTCGGCGCCTACGCGATGGAGACCGGTTTCACGGAGGGATGGCGTGCTGACGCCTGGGTCCGCAGCGACGATGACGGCGATCGGCTCGGCGAGGTCATGGCGGGCGGTCTGACCTCGCTGATGGGCCTGTGGCGGCAGATGGGCACTCACCTGGAGTGGATGCGCAGGCACAACGCCTCCGCCGAGCACCCAGTCGGTTTCTACGGCATTGACCTGGGGGGCCAGAACGCCTCTGTGATCCCCGCCCTGGACGCCGTGCTCGCCTTCCTCACGCGGGCCGATCCCGATTTCGAGGCCGACCCGGCCATCCGGGAGGCGGCCTCGGCCTTCTCCGCGACGTCACCGTTCGTCGTGCCCGCGACCATGGCCACCTACGCGCAGCTTCCGCCTGAGACCAAGAACGCGCTGACGGCGGGCCTCGCCGGCCTCGCCGCGCGCATGAAGGGCCGGCGTCTGGAGTACGTCAGGCGCACCACCGCCGAGGCATACGAGCGCGCGCTGCGCTCCATGCGCCACGCGCTCACCCTGGACTCCGTCATCCGCGGCATGACCGGCGGTGACCATCAAAGCGTGCTCTACAACCGCGACGTCGAGATCGCCGACACGGTCGAAGGGATTCTGCGCAGGCACGACCGGATCGTCCTGGCCGCCCACAACGCACACATCCAGCGCGGGCCCGCCGTACTCCCGGGCGTGAACCCAGTGACCCCCATGGGCATGCACCTGGCAGACTGGCTGGGCGAGGAGTACCTGGTCATCGGCACCACGTCGGGAACCGGCCACATGCTCAACTCCGACGCCGCCGCATTCATGGCCGGTGCCCTCTTCGCGCCGATGCCCGCCCCGGAGCCCGGCAGCCTCGACGCCCTCATGCACGCCAGCCACGACGGCCCCTTCGCCACCGACCTACGGCGGTTGTCGCCCGCCGACGCGGGCGCCGTCCGGAGCGCTACCGTGCAACGCGCTGGTCTCGGCGCCTTCTACGCGCCGGTAAACGCGCTGGACGCGTACGACATCGTCGTCCATCTGCCACACGTCACCGGCGCCGACCCCGACGAGACCGCACTGGCCTGCTCTCCCCAGGAGGTCCGGGAGGTGTTCTCCCACTACAAGCCCCAATAGGCGTGAGCAACCGACCTGGCACCGTTGGCTGTTCGACGGCAGGGCCTGTCGCGATTTCGGGGACGTACTTGTGAGTACGCACATGCCGCCTTGAACTGCGTGAACGGATTATTCGGCAGGCGCAGAGTGTGTCACCCTTCCAGATAGCGCAGGCCGGCGGTCACACGGGCGAGATCTCGACCATGGTGCTGATCCCGCAGGTGGTGGATGCCGTGGACGTGCCCGTCCTGGCCGCCGGCGGCATCGGCAACGGCCG
>NZ_JBFAHJ010000072.1:0-3012 GCF_040654115.1 Nonomuraea sp. NPDC050786 | reverse complement strand
CTCCCCGACCAGCCAGCCGTACGCGGTGAGCGCGTTCTTCGAGGTGGTGGTGCCGACGGTGATGGAGTCCCCGACGAACTCCACCATGCCGCGGGCCGGCGTGGCGGGCAGGGTGCGCGCGCCCGGATCGAGCACCAGCCCCTGGAACACCGCGTCGCCGTGGTAGGAACCGGCCACCACGCGGTAGGACACGCGCAGGGTGTGGTTGCCTGCGGGCAGCGGGGTGCGGGTCAAGTTCACTGTGCCCGACACGTTCTGCAGGTAGAGGTCGGGGCCGCCGTCGATGCTGTAGTAGAGGTCGATGGTGTTGCGCTGCTTCAGCTTGACGGTGGTGCCGGTGAACCCGGTGGTGAGGTAGGCGCCGGCCCAGCCCGGGACGTAGGCGGTGCTGTTGCGGGTGTCCCAGCGGCCGACGAAGCGGATGTTCGGATCGGTGGGCGAGCCGTCCCCGCCGCCGGTCGTGACGTCGAGGTAGTCGATGTTGGCGAGCCCGTCGGCGGTGGTCGCGGCGAGCCGTACGGTGCTGGTCCCCGCGTTCAGCTGGACGGGCAGGGTCTTGGTCGCCCAGGAGGTCCACGCGCCGGTGCCCTCGAAGCCGACGCCGCGCTGCACCACCGCGCCGTTGACGCTGATGTCCGCGGCCCGGTTGGCGGTGGTGCCGTTGGCGTAGCGGATGCTCATGGTGGCGGCGGCCGGCGCGTTCACGGTGAACTCGACGGAGCCGCCAACGGCGTTGGGCGTGTCGCAGAAACCGCTACCGGAGTAACCGGAGTGGTTGGCGGCGATGGCGCCGCCGCACACGGCAGGAGCGGACTCCACCTCGTACCGGGTGGCGGCCTGCGCGCCTGTCGCGAGCGCGATGGAGGCACCGGCCAGTGCCGTCGTCATCGCGGTGAGTAAGGAGATCTTGGGCAACCATTTCATCGAGGCTCCAGGTGAGGACCGGCGCACTGGCGGGCCGGCGAGCGTGCTGCCTGCCCGCCAGAACGCTCGGGAGTCAGCGGACGTAGATGTTGGGTTGGGGCGGGGTGCTCATGCCGTCACCGAGGAAGAAGCTGGGGTGCGGCGGCTGGTTGTAGGCGGTGTTCTGCCAGGCGATGGCGACCCGGTACTGGGGGTCGTGCAGCAGGGTGTAGATCCGCCGGTCGGTCGGGATCGTGGTGGCGTAGATGCGCAGCGCGGCGTTGTCGTCGCGGGGCAGGATGATCTCCTCGCGCCAGTCGCCGAACAGGTCGCCCGACAGCGACGGGGTGGACTTGGTGCCGTTGACGGAGTGCGCGCCCGAGCCGGTGAGCAGGCGGGTGTCGCCGCCGGTGCCGTACTTGTCGACGTGGTTGCCGTCCAGCAGTTCGCGTACCGGGTCGCCGTCCCACCAGGCGAGGAAGTTGTAGCTGCTGGGCGTGCGCCCGACGCCGGCGCCGGAGGCGTTGAACAGGTTGGTCAGGCCGGTGCCGGTGCCCCAGAACTCCCCGCCGGGGTTGCCGGCGTAGATGTCGCCCGCGACGCCGCGGGCCGGTCCCTCGCAGCCGCAGGTGTTGTTCTTCTGCATGATGATCGAGCCGTTGTTGGCGTCGCGCAGCGTGGCGGCGGCGCCGGAGCTCTGCTCGTGGATCTGCCAGATCTCCTTGCCGGGCCGGCTGGGCACGAAGTCTCCCACGTGCAGGGCGTCGCCGTGGGCGTAGAAGTTGGTGGTGTAGCGGCCGGTGCCGTTGGAGTTGATGGTCATGCCGCCGTAGATGATCTCGTCGGTGCCGTTGCCGTCGACGTCGGCGATGGAGAGCGAGTGGGTGCCGCGGCCGGTCCATTGGCTGCCCGCGTTGCTGGAGTCGAACTTCCAGCGAAGGGTCAGCTGGCCGTTGCGGAAGTCCCAGGCCGCGATCGTGCTCTTGGCGTAGTAGCCGCGGCCCATGATCAGGCTGGGCCGCTGGCCGTCCAGGTACGCCGTGCCGGCCAGGAACCGGTCGCCGCGGTTGCCGTAGCTGTCGCCCCAGTCGCTGATGTTGCCGCGGGCCGGCTCGAAGTTCACCGTGGACATGGCCGCGCCGGTGAGCCCGTTGAACATGGTGAGGTACTCCGGCCCGGTGATGATGTAGCCGTCGGAGTTGCGGTGGTTGGCGCCGGCGTTGCCGATCACCTGTCCGGTGCCGGAGACGGTGCCGTCACCGGTCTTGACCGCCAGCTCGGCCCGGCCGTCGCCGTCGTAGTCGTACACCTGGAACTGCGTGTAGTGGGCGCCGGCCCGGATGTTGCGGCCCAGGTCGATGCGCCACAGCCGCTGGCCGTTGAGCCGGTACGCATCGAGGTAGACGTTGCTGGTTACCCCGGACTGGGAGTTGTCCTTCTGGTCGCTCGGATCCCACTTGAGGAAGATCTCGTACTGGCCGTCACCGTCCACGTCGCCGACGCTCGCGTCTCCGGCCGTGTAGTTGCTCCCCGGCCGGGAGATCGGCACGTCCAGGTAGTTGCCGCCGGCGAAGCGGAGCGACGGCTCCGACGCGTCCTGCTCGACGCCGTTGACGACCGCGCGCACGGTGTACGAGGCGTCCGCGGGGGCTCCGGCGTCGAGGTAGTCGGTGGAGTTGGTGATCGGCGAAGCCGTCACCTTGGTGGCGCCCCGGTACACGTTGAACCCGGTGCTCGCGCTCTCGGTGCCCAGCAGCCGCCAGGACACCAGGTTGCCGCTGCCCGAGCGCACGCTGATCAGGCCTCGGTTGAGATCCTCCATCTGCCGGCCGGTCGGGTTCTGGGTGCCGCCCAGCTCAAGATCCAGAGCGTCCACATTCGGCAGGCCGTCGGCGGTGGTCGGACTCAACCGGATGGTGTTGTCGCCGGCGTTCACCGACACGGTCAGCGTCTTCGTGCCCCACGTCGTCCAGGCCCCGGTCGAGTCGAACGCGCCAGCCGACTGGACGACGGCGCCGTTGACCAGCACGTCGGCGGGGCGGCTGGTGGTCGCGCCGTTGGCGTACCGGATGGCGACGGTGGCCGTGCCGGCCTGGGAGGCGTTCACGG
>NZ_JBFAHJ010000071.1:0-3176 GCF_040654115.1 Nonomuraea sp. NPDC050786 | reverse complement strand
GCCTGAAAACCCACACCACCTACAACCAAGCAACCGCATGGTCGCACCGGCAACACGACTTCGCCGCTTGACATTCCAGGTCCAGGGATGTCTGAGCCGCGTCTTCTGCGCACTCGGTATCCGCGGTACCGGCCGCAGCATGAGCCGCCGCATAGCCCGCCAGTTCGGCACCATGGACGCCATCCGATCGGCCGACGCCGAGGCAATTCAGCAGGTAGAAGGCATCGGCCCGGAGAAAGCCCCCGTTGTGGTCGCGGAGCTCCTCGAGGTGGCCGACATCATCGACAAGCTCATCAAAGCAGGCGTCAACATGACAGAACCCGGGTGGACCGCACCCACCGACGACGACACGGCAACGCACGCCGGTACAGCGGCGCTCCCGCTGACGGGCATGTCCGTGGTGGTCACCGGCACGATGACCGGCCCCCTGGCGGAGCTATCGCGCAACGAGATGAACGAGCTGATCGAGCGGGCGGGCGGAAAGGCGTCATCGGCTGTATCAGCCAAGACATCCCTGCTGGTGGCAGGTGACAAGGCGGGCTCAAAGCGAGCCAAGGCCGAAACGCTCGGGGTTCGGATCGTCACCCCTGAGGAGTTCGCCATCATCGTCGCCGACCTCGCCGTGACCAACCCTTAAGCATGCGGTGGAGCCGCGCATCTTCCATCTTCGCCGGTGGGTGCGCGGCTTCCCTTACTGTTGGCACCGATGAAGCCTCAGGAGATCTCATGAGAGGTTGTTTTCGAACCTCCGATGGGGTCGGGCTGCACCCGGACCGCCAGGGCTCAGCCCAGCGCGTCCATCAGGGCGATGACATAGGCATCCAGCCGCTCCTCCACGACTCGCGTCGTCAGCTCTGTCCTCCCCCCCTCACGCCAGGGCTGCGACACTAACTGCACTTCTTCTGAGCAGGCCAGCCCGTCCCGCACCTGCCAGTACAGCCGCTCGCACGCGGCCGCGGCCAGCACCCCGCCAGCCTCCTCGTACGCCTCAGCGAACCGTAGACCCCACGCCGGTCCGTGCAGCAACGCAAGGTTGGTGGAGCAGTGCGCCACATCGAGATCCGCCGGACCCCAACAGGCCCCTGCCCAGTCGACGACGCCGGTGATCCGGGCACCTGCCGGCGTCGAGGGCGGCACGTCGAACAACACGTTGCCGGGCTGGAAGTCTCGGTGCAGGAATCGCCCTTCATAGGGCGGCGCGGGCTTGCGGATCACGTCGATCGCCGCGGCCCATGCCGCCGCGTCGGCGCCCTTCGGAACCACGACGGTGTCGGCGGTCGTCAGCGTCACATACTTCCGGGGCCGCTCGGCGGGCCGCAGCGCATGGATGGCCACGAGTTGACGAGCCAGCAGAGGAACGCGCGTCTCCACTCCCTCATCGTCGAGGACCGTCCGGCCTGCCAGATGTGTCATCAGGAGCGATGGATACTCGCAATGCGCGGCGGTCGGATCAACCGCGACCAGCTCAGGAGCCGGCACGCCGGTCCCGGCGAGCAGGGACAGGGCGCCGGCCTCCCCGTTCAGCCCGCCCTCAGCGCCCCTCACCCTGAACGGGTCGACGAAGCTCCGCAGCACCAGGTCACGGGTGTCTCCGTCCTGCGTGCCGATGGTCAGCCTCCGCATCTCGGCCGTGATGCCGCCGTGCAACACCTCGGTCCTGACGATCCGTTCGCCGACCTCCAGGTGCCGGCTCACCCAGGCCAGTGTCAACGGTCGGACTGCCGCCTCGTCGTGGTTGATCATCGTGCCATCTCACCATCCCGACGGCTGCACGCGCCAAGGCTTTCTCGATCAGTGCGTGAGCGCCGCTCGATGAGGTGCCAGCTCGCCGTCAGGTGCGGTAGCGGCGGGCGGCGGTGTCGGGGCTGACATCCAGAACTGCGCCGATCTCGTCCCAGGTGGCGCCGGCCGCCCGATCGGCGGCGACGGCCGCGGCCAGGACGGCGCGGGCCTGAGCGAGCAGGGGCAGTGCGGCCGCGGCGTAGCCGGCGATCGGCCCGGATTTCCAGCCAGTCTGCTGGGTGGGCAGGGCGAGGTCTTCCGCGTGCAGGTCGAGGGCCAGCTTCTGACGGCATCCGGCACACGTGCCTGGTCATGAGCCCGCTCCTCCCAGCTCGCAGGTCGACTGATGTCGTACGCCTCCCGCCTTGTGTCTGACACGGCAGCCCACCACAGGCACTGAAGTGACGCACTCGGGCCAGTGCGGTGTCCCCCTTTCCGGCTTTGCAGCCTGCGTCACGGCGGCGCGCCCCCGCAACCGCCCTCTCGCCCCGCTCCGCGGTACCTGGCAGGCGAGTTCTGCCTGTTCCAAGATCTTTTGCTGGCGCAAAACATCTTGGAACAGGCAGAAACGAACGGTTGCGGGGCGCTTCGCCGTGCCGCTGACGGCTCATCGCCGGAAGGGGGAAGCTCGCCGCCTCGGCCCGGGCCCTCACCAACAGGCCTCTTCCGGCAGCCGTCCATCAGCACAGAACAGGAAGGAACGTTCCCCATGCTGCCTGAGGTGAAGGCGTTCTTCGACGCCATCGACAGCCGGAACAACCGCATCGAAACCGACCGCGTGTACCGGGCGCATCCGGTTCCGGACTGGGACCACACCATGTCTCCCGAGCAGGTCGCCGCCTACTTCGAGGCGGAGAACAAGCGGAACGCCGCCTTGCTCGAGGTGGAGCAGACGCACAAGAAGAAGCAGGCCGAGGCGTACCAGAAGCTGATCGCGTCCGAGGACCCGCTGGTGCGATTCCTGGCCACCGACCCGGAAGTACAGGCTTACCCCCAGCACGCCCACGTCGTGCTGAAGGCTCTGCCGATGAGCCGCGAGGAGATGGAGGAGTTCGGCGATCGCCGGGACTGGTGCGGAGAGTTCGGGCGCCTGTTCAAGCGCGCGGAAGAGGCCGGCGTCCTGCCCGCGGCGACCCCGGACCTGGCGGACATTGAACCGCTGGTGTGCGAGGTCGTGAACGTGTCCGGCATGAGTGAGCGCCGCCTGCGCGTTCTCGTCAAGAAGCACCTCCCGGGCATCCTCGCCAGTGCCGAGGCCAAGGCCGCGCAGCGAGCCCAGGAGGGTGTGCCAGCGACCGCGTAAGTGATGGCCAGGGCCGGGGTGGCGGACGTCCTACGACCCGGACGCCTCCTCCAGCTACGGATATCGGACGGACGGGACGTACGGGCTGGAT
>NZ_JBFAHJ010000070.1:0-4913 GCF_040654115.1 Nonomuraea sp. NPDC050786 | reverse complement strand
TTCTGGATGAGTTGCCGTTGACGGGTAACGGCAAGGTGGATCGTGCTGCTTTGGAGCGGTTGGATGCTGGGCCTTCGACCACCGAGACCGCGCCGCCCGAGACGGAGACGGAGCAGATCGTCCTGACCGTCGTACGGGAGGTGCTCGACCGCGACGAGGTCGGGGTCTGCACCAACTTCTTCGAGATCGGCGTCGACTCGATGATGGTCGTGCGGCTCCACTGGCGGCTCTGCTCGGTGCTCAACCAGGAGATTCCACTCACCGCGCTGTTCGAGCATCCCAACATCCGGAGCCTGTCCAAGCGGCTGTCGGCGCCCGAAGGCGCGGCGGGCGAGGACACGGCCGTCCGCGAGGCGTACGCGCGGGGCAGGAGCAGGCGGCGGGCCGCCCGCCAGCGGAACGAAGAGCAGTCTGACGTGAGGGTGTGATCAATCGTGGACGAGAGCTTGGACATCGCGGTCGTCGGCATGGCGGGCCGTTTCCCCGGAGCCCGTGACCTCCGGGAATTCTGGCGGAACCTGCGAGCGGGCAGGGAGTCGGTGACGGTTTTCACCGATGAGGAGCTGCTGGCCGACGGGGTCTCTCCCGAACTGTTGGAGCGGCCCGATTACGTCAGGGCGGGGGCCGTGCTCGACGACGTGGACCTCTTCGACGCGCGTTTCTTCGGTTACAGCGCGCGTGAGGCCGCCATCGTGGACCCGCAGCAGCGTTTGTTCCTGGAGTGCGCGTGGCAGGCGTTGGAGGACGCCGGCGCGCTGCCTGGGGAGCGGCGGGAGTCCGTCGGGGTGTTCGCCGCCTCCAGTTTGTCGACCTACTTGCTGCGCAACCTGCTGTCGCACCGCCCGATCGACCTGAGCAACCACGGCTTCGAGATGCTCATCGCGAACGACAAGGACTACCTGGCCAACCGCGTGAGCTACAAGCTCGGCCTGGACGGCCCCGCGATGAACATCCAGACGGCCTGCTCGTCCTCGCTCGTGGCCGTGCACGTTGCCTGTCAGGCGCTGCTCAACAACGAATGCGACCTGGCCCTGGCCGGCGGTGCCACGGTACGGCTGCCGCAGCGGCGCGGGTACCTCTACCAGGAAGGCATGATCCTCTCACCGGACGGCCACTGCCGCCCCTTCGACGCCAGGGCCGGTGGGACGATCGGCGGCAGCGGGGTCGGCGTCGTCGTGCTCAAGCGCCTGGCCGACGCGGTGGCCGACGGCGACCACATCGAGGCCGTGATCAAGGGCTCGGCGGTCAACAACGACGGCGCGCACAAGGTCGGGTACACCGCACCGGGCGTGGAGGGCCAGGCCAAGGTCATCGCCGCCGCGCTCGGAGCCGCGGGTGTGGACCCGGCCTCCGTCACCGCCATCGAGGCGCACGGCACGGGCACCCGGCTCGGCGACCCCATCGAGATCGCGGCGCTGGCGAAGATCTTCACCGGCCCGCCGGGGTCGGTCGCCATCAGCTCGGTCAAGGCCAACATCGGGCACCTGGACAGCGCGGCGGGCGTGGTGTCGCTCATCAAGGCGGTGCTCCAGCTGAAGCACGGCGAGCTGGTGGCCGGCGTGAACTTCGACGAGCCGAACCCGGAGATCGACTTCGCGCGTACGCCGTTCCAGGTCAACACGGCGTTACGGCCGTGGACGACGACGGGCGGGCCGCGCAGGATCGGCGTCAGCTCGTTCGGGTTCGGCGGCACCAACGCCCACGTCGTGCTGGAGGAGGCCCCGGAGGCCGTGCCGCAGCCGTCGCGGCGGCCCGTCCACGTGCTGCCGTTGTCGGCCATGACCACGACGGCGCTCGACAAGACGGGCGCCGACCTGGCCGCCGCGCTGCGCGAGGCCGGGCCCGCCGAGCTGCCCGACATCGCCTATACGCTGCAGACCGGGCGCAAGCCGTTCGCCCGCCGCCGGGTCCTGGTCGCCCGCGATCTCGCCGAGGCCGCCGCGGCGCTGGAGGACGGCGACGCCGGGCGCGTCGCGGGCCGCACCGCGCCCGACACCCCCAAGATCGCCTTTCTGTTCCCCGGCCAGGGCAGCCAGTACCCGGGGATGACGCGCGAACTGCTCGACGCCGAACCGGTGTTCCGCCATCACTTCGACACCTGCGTCCGCCTCTTCGAGCCGTGGCTGGACCTACGCGCGATGATCTTCCCGGACGACGGGGCCGATCCCGCCGTGGCGGCTGCCCGGCTGGAGTCCACCGCCGTGGCGCAGCCCGCGCTCTTCGCCGTCGAGTACGCCCTCGCCCGGACCCTCATGTCCTGGGGCATCACGCCGGACGCCATGCTCGGGCACAGCGTGGGCGAGCTCGTCGCCGCCTGCCTGGCCGAGGTGTTCCCGCTGGCCGAGGCCGTGCGGCTGGTCGTGGCGCGCGGCCGGCTCATGGCCGAGCGGCCCCCCGGCGCCATGTTGTCCGTGGCGCTGCCTGAGTCGAGGCTGCGCGAGTTGCTGACCTCGGAGCTGTCGCTCGCCGCCGTCAACGGGCCCGACGTGTGCGTGGCCTCCGGGCCGCACGATGCGATCGAGGCGCTGGAGAAGCGCCTGGCCGAGGAGGACGTCGCCGGCCGCAGGCTGCACACCTCCCACGCCTTCCACTCGGCCATGATGGACCCGATCCTGCCGCTGTTCGCCGCCGAGGTGAGCACCGTACGGGCCGGTGAGCCGCGGATCCCGTTCCTGTCCAACCGCACCGGTGACTGGATCACCGCCGACCAGGCCGCCGACCCCGAGTACTGGGCCGGCCACATCCGGGACACCGTGCGGTACGCCGACGGCGCCACCCGCCTGGCCGCGTCCGGAGAGTACGCCTTCGTGGAGGTGGGCCCCGGCCACACGCTCGCCACCCTGACCCGGATGGCCGTCAGGAACGCCACCATCGTGACCACGCTGCCGGGCGCGGGCGAGCCGGGCTCGGCCGCCGAGTCGCTGATGACGGCCGTCGGCCGCATCTGGCTGGCGGGGGCCGAGGTGGACTGGGCCGCCCTGCACGCCGACCGGCGTCCCCGCCGCGTCAGCCTGCCCGGCTACGCCTTCGACCGGCGGCGATGCTGGATCGAGCCCGCGACCACCGTCACGACCACGCCCACGGCCGCCGCTGACGGGCTGCCCGAGCACGGCGCCGACGAAACCGCCGAGCCCGCCGCCGCGCGGCTCGAACTGACCGGCCTCGAACCTCGCCCTGACCTGATGACCGAGTACGTCGCGCCGCGCGACCCGGTTGAGGAGCAGATCGCCGCGATCTGGCAGGAACTCCTGGGCGTCGGCCCGATCGGCGTCCACGACGAGTTCGTCGAGCTGGGCGGCCACTCGCTGCTGGCCACTCAGGTCGTCGCCCGCGTCAAGGACGAGCTCGGCGTCGAGATCCCCATGCGCAGGCTGGTGCAGGCCTCGACGATCGCCGCCCTGGCCGAGGTCGTCGGCGAGTTCGGCGGCACGGCCGGCGCCACCGGCCGGGACCTGCCGATCGTGGCCGAACCCGACAGCGAGCACCTGCACGAGCCGTTCCCGCTGAGCGAGATCCAGCAGGCCCAGTGGATCGGCCGGCAGGGCGCGTTCAACCTGGGCAACGTGGCCGCCCGCATCTACTGGGAGGTCGATCGGGACGCGCGCGACCTCGATCGGCTCGCCGCCGCGTGGAACCAGGTGATCGACCGGCACCACATGCTGCGGGCCGTCATCGACCGGGACGGTACACAGCGCATACTCCCCGAGACCCCACCGTACGAGTTCGAGGTCGTCGACCTGCGCCGGCACGGGCAGGAGCGGATTGAGGAGGAGCTCGCCGGGCTCCGCGCCCGGCTGTCGCACGAGATCAAACCGGCCGACCAGTGGCCGCTGTTCGGCATCACCGCCGCGCTGCTGCCCGAGGGGCGCTGCCGCCTGTTCCTCGGCTTCGACCTGCTCATGGCCGACATGGGCAGCGTGCGGATCCTCCTGCGCGACTGGCGCGCCTACTTCGAGGACCCGGCGGCCGAGCTGCCCGAGCTGCGGCTGTCGTTCCGCGACTACGTGCTGGCCGCCCGCGAGGTACGCCAGAGCGAAGCCTACGCGCGCTCGCTGGAGTACTGGCGGGCCCGCGTCGCCGACCTGCCGCCCGCGCCGGACCTCCCGCTCGCCATGGCGCCGTCAGCGCTGGACCGGCCGGAGTTCGTGGCCCGCAGCACCACCATTCCCACCGACGTGTGGGAGCAGGTCAAGGCGCGGGCGGCCGAGCACGGGGTGACGCCGTCGGCGGTGCTGCTGGCCGCGTACGCGGTGGTCGTCGGGGCCTGGAGCCGCAGCGCCAAGTTCACGCTGAACGTCACCACCACCAACCGCCTGCCGGTCCACGCGGACGTCGCGCACCTGGTCGGAGGCTTCGCGTCCTTCAACCTGATGCCCGTCGACCTCGCCGCGCCCGGCGGCTTCGCCGACCTGGCCAGAGGCATCCAGGAGCAGAGCTGGGAGGACCTCGACCACCGCCATGTCAACGGCGTCGACGTGCTGCGCGAGCTGGCCCGCCACAGGGGCGGCACCTCAGGCGCGGTCATGCCCGTGGTCTTCACCAGCACCCTGGTCGACGAGGGCGAGCGCGATCAGGGAACGCTCGTCGACTGGCTGGGCACCCTGCGCCACGAGGTCATCCAGACCCCGCAGGTCTGGATGGACGCGGGCGTCCTGGAGACCGCCCACGGCCTGTACGTGAGCTGGCCTGCCGTGGAGGCGTTGTTCCCGGTGGGTGTGGTGGAGGAGATGTTTGAGGGGTTTTGCGGGGTGTTGTCGGGTTTGGTGGAGGTGGATGCGTGGCGGGTGTTGCCGTCGGTGGTTTCGGAGGGGCAGCGGGGGGTTGTGGCGTCGGTGAATGCCACGGATGGGCCGGTGCCGGAGGGGTTGTTGCAGGACGGGATTGTGGAGTGGGCGTTGCGGGAGCCGGGCCGG
>NZ_JBFAHJ010000069.1:1380-4999 GCF_040654115.1 Nonomuraea sp. NPDC050786 | reverse complement strand
TACGCGTCCGTTTCTTGAGAACTCAACAGTGTGTTAAAAGCCAGTGCATGAGATAGATACATGCATGACCCCGTCATGATTGACGGATATTGCTTGGATTCACAATCCAGACAGAAGACATTGTTTGGAGAGTTTGATCCTGGCTCAGGACGAACGCTGGCGGCGTGCTTAACACATGCAAGTCGAGCGGAAAGGCCCTTCGGGGTACTCGAGCGGCGAACGGGTGAGTAACACGTGAGCAACCTGCCCCTGACTCTGGGATAAGCCCGGGAAACTGGGTCTAATACCGGATATGACCGCCCCTGGCATCGGGTGGTGGTGGAAAGTTTTTTCGGTTGGGGATGGGCTCGCGGCCTATCAGCTTGTTGGTGGGGTAGTGGCCTACCAAGGCGACGACGGGTAGCCGGCCTGAGAGGGCGACCGGCCACACTGGGACTGAGACACGGCCCAGACTCCTACGGGAGGCAGCAGTGGGGAATATTGCGCAATGGGCGGAAGCCTGACGCAGCGACGCCGCGTGGGGGATGACGGCCTTCGGGTTGTAAACCTCTTTCAGCAGGGACGAAGTTGACGTGTACCTGCAGAAGAAGCGCCGGCTAACTACGTGCCAGCAGCCGCGGTAATACGTAGGGCGCAAGCGTTGTCCGGAATTATTGGGCGTAAAGAGCTCGTAGGTGGCTGGTCGCGTCTGCCGTGAAAGCCCGCAGCTTAACTGCGGGTCTGCGGTGGATACGGGCCGGCTAGAGGTAGGTAGGGGCAAGTGGAATTCCTGGTGTAGCGGTGAAATGCGCAGATATCAGGAGGAACACCGGTGGCGAAGGCGGCTTGCTGGGCCTTACCTGACGCTGAGGAGCGAAAGCGTGGGGAGCGAACAGGATTAGATACCCTGGTAGTCCACGCTGTAAACGTTGGGCGCTAGGTGTGGGGGTCTTCCACGATCTCCGTGCCGGAGCTAACGCATTAAGCGCCCCGCCTGGGGAGTACGGCCGCAAGGCTAAAACTCAAAGGAATTGACGGGGGCCCGCACAAGCGGCGGAGCATGTTGCTTAATTCGACGCAACGCGAAGAACCTTACCAAGGTTTGACATCACCCGGAAAGCTCCAGAGATGGGGCCCTCTTCGGACTGGGTGACAGGTGGTGCATGGCTGTCGTCAGCTCGTGTCGTGAGATGTTGGGTTAAGTCCCGCAACGAGCGCAACCCTTGCTCCATGTTGCCAGCACGCCTTTCGGGGTGGTGGGGACTCATGGGGGACTGCCGGGGTCAACTCGGAGGAAGGTGGGGATGACGTCAAGTCATCATGCCCCTTATGTCTTGGGCTGCAAACATGCTACAATGGCCGGTACAGAGGGTTGCGATACCGTGAGGTGGAGCGAATCCCTAAAAGCCGGTCTCAGTTCGGATTGGGGTCTGCAACTCGACCCCATGAAGTCGGAGTCGCTAGTAATCGCAGATCAGCAATGCTGCGGTGAATACGTTCCCGGGCCTTGTACACACCGCCCGTCACGTCACGAAAGTCGGCAACACCCGAAGCCCGTGGCCCAACCCGCAAGGGGGGGAGCGGTCGAAGGTGGGGCTGGCGATTGGGACGAAGTCGTAACAAGGTAGCCGTACCGGAAGGTGCGGCTGGATCACCTCCTTTCTAAGGAGCTACTTTCACCTTTCACCGGCGCACGTTCGGTGGGGTGACAGCTCACTAGTGGAGCACTGGCTACTCAACCAAGCCTGGTTGTCTTCCGGTCTAGTACCGCCTCTCTTCGGAGGGGAGTGGGAGCGACCGCGAGAGAGCTGGGGTTGGTTGGACACACTGTTGGGTCCTGAGGAAACGGGCGACCGGTTCTTCTGGATGACAGGGCCGCTGAAGCATCTTTTCGGAGTTGTGGATGCGGTTGCTGTTTGTTGTTTGAGATTTGCATAGTGGACGCGAGCATCTTTGTGGCCAAGTTTTTTAGGGCACACGGTGGATGCCTTGGCATCAGGAGCCGATGAAGGACGTGGGAGGCTGCGTTAAGCCTCGGGGAGTCGCCAACCAGACGTTGATCCGGGGATGTCCGAATGGGGAAACCTAGCACCAGTCATGTGGTGTTGCCTCCGCCTGAATGTATAGGGCGGTTGGTGGTAACGCGGGGAAGTGAAACATCTCAGTACCCGTAGGAAGAGAAAACAATATGTGATTCCGTGAGTAGTGGTGAGCGAAAGCGGATGAGGCTAAACCGGGCGTGTGTGATAGCCGGCAGGCGTTGCATGTTCGGGGTCGTGGGACCTTCTGGGTTGATCTGCCGGTCGACCAAGCAGTGATAAACCTGTCTGATAGTTGAAAGCTCTGGGAAGGGCTGCCGTAGACCGTGAGAGCCGGGTAGACGAAATTGGATGGGCTGCTGGAGGGGATCCCAAGTAGCACGGGGCTCGAGAAATCCTGTGTGAATCTGCCAGGACCACCTGGTAAGCCTAAATACTCCCTGATGACCGATAGTGCACGAGTACCGTGAGGGAAAGGTGAAAAGTGCCCCGGTGAGGGGTCGTGAAATAGTACCTGAAACCGTGTGCCTACAAGCCGTAGGAGCTTACAGCAGCTTGCTGTTGTGTGATGTGACTGCGTGCCTTTTGAAGAATGAGCCTGCGAGTTATGGTGTGTGGCGAGGTTAACCCGTGTGGGGGAGCCGTAGCGAAAGCGAGTCTGAAGAGGGCGTTTGAGTCGCATGCTGTAGACCCGAAGCGGAGTGATCTACGCATGGGCAGGTTGAAGCTCAGGTAAGACTGGGTGGAGGACCGAACCCACCAGGGTTGAAAACCTGGGGGATGATCTGTGTGTAGGGGTGAAAGGCCAATCAAACTCCGTGATAGCTGGTTCTCCCCGAAATGCATTTAGGTGCAGCGTCGCGTGTTTCTTGCCGGAGGTAGAGCACTGGATGGCCGATGGGCCCGACAAGGTTACTGACGTCAGCCAAACTCCGAATGCCGGTAAGTGAGAGCGTGGCAGTGAGACTGCGGGCGATAAGGTTCGTAGTCGAGAGGGAAACAGCCCAGATCACCGACTAAGGCCCCTAAGCGTGTGCTAAGTGGGAAAGGATGTGGAGTCGCAGAGACAACCAGGAGGTTGGCTTAGAAGCAGCCACCCTTGAAAGAGTGCGTAATAGCTCACTGGTCAAGTGATTCTGCGCCGACAATGTAGCGGGGCTCAAGTACACCGCCGAAGTCGTGGCATTGACTTCTTTGTGGAGTTGATGGGTAGGGGAGCGTCGTGCAGCTGGTGAAGCAGCAGAGTGATCTAGTTGTGGAAGCTGTGCGAGTGAGAATGCAGGCATGAGTAGCGAATCGAGGGTGAGAAACCCTCGCGCCGGATGACCAAGGGTTCCTGGGGCAGGTTAATCCGCCCAGGGTAAGTCGGGACCTAAGGCGAGGCCGACAGGCGTAGTCGATGGACAACGGGTTGATATTCCCGTACCCGCTTCAATGCGCCCATACTGAACCCCTTGATACTAAGAGTCCTTAAGTCAGCTGGTCCTTCGGGACTGGTGTTAGACCGAACGCTCGGCCTGATTGGGTAGTAGGTAAGCGATGGGGTGACGCAGGAAGGTAGTCCAGCCCAGGCGATGGTTGTCCTGGGGTAAGCATGTAGC
>NZ_JBFAHJ010000069.1:0-1283 GCF_040654115.1 Nonomuraea sp. NPDC050786 | reverse complement strand
GGTGAGATGTGATGCCGAGCCGATTGTGGTGAAGTGGATGATCCTATGCTGCCGAGAAAAGCCTCTAGTGAGTGTTGTGGCGGCCCGTACCCTAAACCGACTCAGGTGGTCAGGTAGAGAATACCGAGGCGATCGGGTGAACTGTGGTTAAGGAACTCGGCAAATTGCCCCCGTAACTTCGGGAGAAGGGGGACCTCTGCTGGTGATGAGTCTTGCACTCGGAGCTGGTGGGGGTCGCAGTGGCCAGGGGGAAGCGACTGTTTACTAAAAACACAGGTCCGTGCGAAGTCGTAAGACGATGTATACGGACTGACGCCTGCCCGGTGCCGGAACGTTAAGGGGACCGCTTAGCTCAACTTGTTGGGCGAAGGTGAGAACTTAAGCGCCGGTAAACGGCGGTGGTAACTATAACCATCCTAAGGTAGCGAAATTCCTTGTCGGGTAAGTTCCGACCTGCACGAATGGCGTAACGACTTCCCCGCTGTCTCAACCGCAGACCCGGTGAAATTGCAGTACGAGTAAAGATGCTCGTTTCGCGCAGCAGGACGGAAAGACCCCGGGACCTTCACTACAGCTTGACATTGGTGTTTGGAACGGCTTGTGTAGGATAGGTGGGAGACTGGGAAGCTCGGACGCTAGTTCGGGTGGAGTCATTGGTGAAATACCACTCTGGTCGTTTTGGATGTCTAACTCTGGTCCGTGATCCGGATCGGGGACAGTGTCTGGTGGGTAGTTTAACTGGGGCGGTTGCCTCCCAAAGAGTAACGGAGGCGCCCAAAGGTTCCCTCAGCCTGGTTGGCAATCAGGTGTTGAGTGTAAGTGCACAAGGGAGCTTGACTGTGAGACTGACGGGTCGAGCAGGAGCGAAAGCTGGGACTAGTGATCCGGCATCGGCGTGTGGAAGCGGTGTCGCTCAACGGCTAAAAGGTACCCCGGGGATAACAGGCTGATCTTCCCCAAGAGTCCATATCGACGGGATGGTTTGGCACCTCGATGTCGGCTCGTCGCATCCTGGGGCTGGAGTAGGTCCCAAGGGTTGGGCTGTTCGCCCATTAAAGCGGTACGCGAGCTGGGTTTAGAACGTCGCGAGACAGTTCGGTCCCTATCCGCTGCGCGCGCAGGAGACTTGAAAGGGGCTGTCCCTAGTACGAGAGGACCGGGACGGACGAACCTCTGGTGTGCCAGTTGTACCGCCAGGTGCACGGCTGGTTGGCTACGTTCGGGAGGGATAACCGCTGAAAGCATCTAAGCGGGAAGCTTGCCTTGAGATGAGGTCTCCCACC
>NZ_JBFAHJ010000068.1:0-12750 GCF_040654115.1 Nonomuraea sp. NPDC050786 | reverse complement strand
GAGAACCTGCTGGTGCTGGCGGGCCAGGATCCGCCGCGCCGCTGGAGCCAGCCGGTCAAGCTGGTGGACGTGGCCCGCGCCTCCCTGTCGGAGGTCGAGAACTACGAGCGGGTCGTGCTCCAGGTGCCCGACGGCGTCTCGGTGGCGGGCCAGGCCGTCAACGACGTCATCCACCTGCTGGCCGAGCTGGTCGAGAACGCGCTGTCGTTCTCGCCCCGCGAGACCAGGGTCACGGTCTCCGGCAGCAGGATCGACGGCGGAGGCGTGATGCTGTCGATCACCGACGCCGGGATCGGCATGACGCAGGAGGAGCTGGCCCAGGCCAACGAGCGGCTGACGGACGCGCCCTCCGTGGACGTGTCGGTGTCGCGGCGGATGGGCCTGTTCGTGGTGGCCAGGCTGGCGCACCGGCACGGCATCAGGGTGCAGCTGCGCCCGCACGCCTCGGGCGGCCTGACCGCGATGGTGCTCATCCCCGAGAACATGCTCGGCTCCCAGGCCCCGAACCTCACCGGTACGCCGTCCTTCTCCGGCAACCAGCCGCCCGCCTTCGCCGGCGCGGTGTCCGGCGGGCCCAGGGACGAGCCGTACTCGGGGCCCCATCCCGCTCCACCGGCGACGGACTGGCCGCAGGCACCGCACGCCGCTCCTCCGGCCACCGACTGGCCGCAGGCTCCGTACCAGCTGGGACCCGGCCACCCGTCGTTCCCGTCGAACCCGGACGGCAACTGGCCGGCGGCCACCCAGCAGTGGCAGCCGGAGCCCGGCGGGTGGCCGGCCGAGCCCCGGCTCGGCGGCTACGACAGCGCCGACGTGTGGACGCCGCCCCGAGGTCCCGCCTGGAACGGCGACCACGCCCTGCCCAGGCGGCCCGTGCCCGAGCCGCCGCCGGGCGGCTGGGGCCGCGACACCATGCCGCCGCAGCGGCCCGGATTCGAGTTCCAGGAGAGCGACTCCGGCGCCACCGGCCCCATGCCGGCCGTTCCGCCGGCCTCGGCGGGGGACGACTACCTGCCGATCTTCGCGGCGGTGGAGTCCGCCTGGTTCGGCCGTAACAACGGGGCGAACTGGGGCTCGAGCAAGGCGGACGAGGGTTGGCGCGCCGCGGAGGCGGTCGTGGAGCCGGTACGTGACAGCCAGACGGCGGCCGGCCTGCCCAAGCGGGTGCCGAAGGCGAACCTGGTGCCCGGCTCCGCCGACTCCTCGGCGGCGCCGAAGGGCGTGACACCGATGCCGGCGGTGTCGCCCGATCGGATCCGCAACCGGCTCTCCAGCTTCCAGCAGGGCTTCCGGGCGGCACGTGACGACATCAGCGAGGGCAGGGCGTTCCCCTCTGGCCCGAAGAACAACGACAGGGAGGAGGGCATATGAACGACCTGAGCCACGCGGCACGCGGGGTGGACTGGCTGATCACCGACTTCGTCAGCACCGTTCCGGGGGTCGCGCACGCGGTGGTCGTCTCGTCCGACGGGTTGCCGCTGGCGGCTTCGTCGGGTTTCCCGGCCGACCGGGCCGATCAGCTGGCGGCGATCGCGTCGGGCCTGGTGAGCCTGACACAGGGGGCTGCCAGGGTGTTCGAGGGCGGTGCGGTCAACCAGACGATCGTGGAGATGCAGCGTGGGCTGATGCTGATCATGTCGATCAGCGACGGCTCGTGCCTCGCGGTGCTGGCGGCCCCGGACTGTGACATGGGGTTGGTGGCGTATCAGATGACGCTGATGGTGGATCGCGCCGGTCAGGTGCTGACTCCGGCTGTGCGGGCCGAACTGCGCGCCAGCCAGACCAGGTGATGTAGGTGACAGACCCCAGATGGAACAGCGGCGGTTGGGCGCCTCAGCCTCAGGCTCAGTCCCAGTCGCAGCTGAATCCTGACCCCGCCTCGCCCGTCCGCCCGTACGCCGTGACAGGCGGACGGACGGCGCCGCGGGTCAAGCTGGCGATGGAGGCCCTGGTGTCCTCGGCGACGGCCGAGCACCGGGAGTTCTCGCATATCACGCCGGAGTACCAGGCGATCAGCCAACTGTGCCGGCAGGTCCGGTCCGTGGCAGAGGTGTCGGCCCTGCTGCGGATCCCCCTCGGCGTGGTACGCGTGCTGATCGCTGACATGGCTGCCGAAGGTCTGGTCCGCGTGCATCAGCCACAGCTGGACGAGGGCAGGCCCGACGTTAATCTGCTCGAAAGGGTGCTCAGTGGACTTCGCAGGCTCTAGCCCCGGCCTCACCTCGACGAAGATCGTGGTGGCTGGAGGTTTCGGGGTGGGCAAGACGACGTTCGTCGGCGCGGTGTCGGAGATCATGCCGTTGACGACGGAGGCCGTGATGACCGACGCCTCCGTGGGGATCGACGACCTGGGCATGACGCCGCTGAAGTCGACCACGACCGTTGCCATGGACTTCGGCCGGGTCTCGCTCGACCGCGACCTGATCCTGTACCTGTTCGGCACGCCCGGACAGCACCGGTTCTGGTTCATGTGGGACGACCTGGTGCGGGGTGCGATCGGCGCGGTCGTGCTCGTGGACACGCGCCGTCTCGCCGACAGCTTCCCGGCGATCGACTACTTCGAGGAGGCCCAGCTGCCCTTCGTGGTGGGCGTCAACGGCTGGGACGGCCAGTATCCGCACAGCGACGCCGAGGTGCGCGACGCCCTGACGCTGGCCCCGCACATCCCCCTGGTGCGGCTGGACGCCAGGTCGAAGGACTCCGTCAAGGCCGCGCTGATCAACCTGGTCGAGCACGCGCTCTCGGTGCGCATGGCCGTGCCGGGCTGGGGCGGGTGATCCACCGGTTCGCGAGCGCGTTGACAGCCACGGCACTCTCCTGATCACAATGGCTCCCGCCGAGCATCGCAGGAGCGTCATGTCCCGTGGCCGCACCACATGAACGTGAGAAACCCGCTCACCGGGCAGACCGACAGGCCGCTCGCGCCCGTCCCGCCCGACCGGCTCGCCGCCGTCGCGGCCGGCCTGCGCGAACGGGCCTCGGGCCGGCCGGCGAGGCCCTGTCCAGGTTCGGCGCCGCGCTGGCCGATGACGACGACCTGCTCGCCGCGCTGGTGGCCGACACCGGCAGGGTGGGGGAGTCGGTGCTGGAGCGGCAGATCGTCGCAGGTCTCATCGACCGGTGGGTACGCCAGGCGCCCGCTCTCCTCGAGCCGCCGGCCGAGATCCCCGCCTCCCTGCCCGGCGTCTTCGTGGGCGGCGACATGGTGCCGTACGAGCTGGTAGGGGTGATCAGCCCCTGGAACTTCCCGCTGCTGCTCGGCCTGATCGACGCCGTGCCCGCGCTGGCCGCGGGATGCGCGGTGCTGGTCAAGCCGAGCGAGGTGACGCCCAGGTTCATCGAGCCGCTGATGCGGCTGGTCCCCGACGACCTGCCGCTCGAGGTCGTCGAGGGCGACGGCGAGACGGGCGCGGCGCTGATCGACCTGGTGGACGCCGTGGTGTTCACCGGCAGCGTGGAGACGGGACGGCTCGTCGCCCGGTCGGCGGCGCGCGCGTTCGTGCCCGCGTTCCTGGAGCTGGGCGGCAAGGACCCGGCGATCGTGCTGGCCGGGGCCGACCTGGAACGGGCGGCGTCGGCGATCCTGTGGGGCGGCACCGCCAACGCCGGGCAGTCGTGCCAGTCGATCGAGCGCGTCTACGTGGCCAGGGAGGTCCACGACGAGTTCCTGGGGCTGCTCGTGGAGAAGGCCGCCAGGGTGGGGCTGACCTGCGAGGGCGGACCCATCGGCCCGATCATCGGCCCCGGCCAGGAGGACGTGATCGCCGCGCACCTGGCCGACGCCGTCGCCAAGGGCGCGACCGTGCACACGGGGGGCGAGATCGAGCGGCACGGCGGGGGTTACTGGTGCCGGCCGACCGTGCTCTCCGGCGTCG
Source organism: Nonomuraea sp. NPDC050786 (assembly GCF_040654115.1). Taxonomy (NCBI): domain Bacteria; kingdom Bacillati; phylum Actinomycetota; class Actinomycetes; order Streptosporangiales; family Streptosporangiaceae; genus Nonomuraea; species Nonomuraea sp. NPDC050786. The sequence goes on along the minus strand of NZ_JBFAHJ010000068.1, from coordinate 8,875 downwards.
ACCACGGCATGCTGGTGATGGCGGAGGAGACGTTCGGCCCGGTGCTGCCGGTCATGGCCGTGCAGGGCGCCGACGAGGCCGTCGCGCTGGCCGACGACTCGGTCTACGGGCTGTCGGCCGCGGTCTTCGCCGCCACGGAGGAGCAGGCCATGGCCGTGGCCACCCGGCTGCGCGCGGGCGCGATCAGCGTCAACGACGCCGCGCTGACCGCGCTGGTGCACGAGGGCGAGAAGCACTCCTTCCGCCTGTCGGGCCTCGGCGGCTCCCGCATGGGCACGGCCTCCATCCGCAGGTTCCTGCGCCGCCGGGCCTTCCTGGTCAACCGATCCGACGCCGCCGACCCGTGGTGGCACACGACGAAGGAGTAGCCGCGGATGGGACTTCGCGCGGACATGCCGCTGCTGGCCCGCCACGAGGGCGAATGGGAGGGGGAATACCTGCACCTCGACCGCGACGGCACCCTGATCGACCGGCACCGCGTCCGGATGACCTGCGCGATCCTGGACGACGCCGTCTACCACCAGACCAACCGCTACACCTGGGACGACGGCCGCACGGAGGTCCACGAGTTCCCGGGGACGTACCTGGGCGGCGGGCGGTGCGGCTTCGACACCGAGCGGATCAAGGGCGAGTTCTGGGAGCTGGACGCGACCACCATCTACCTCAGCTGGCAGTACCGGGCCGAGGACGAGGACCTGCGGCTCCACGAGATGATCGTGCTGAGCGAGGACGGCAGGTCACGCAGCCGCGTCTGGCAGTGGATCAAGGACGGCGTGTGCGTGAAGCGGACCCTGATCAACGAGCGCCGGGTGAGCTGACTCAGCTTCGCGCTCCGCGGTGCCACGACAGCATGGCCCGCTCGAAGCCCAGGAACGCGGCGTTCAGCACGATGCCGAGCAGCCCCAGCAGCACGATCCCCGCCCACATGGCCGGGATGTCGAACTGGCTCTGCGCCTCCAGCATGCGGTGCCCGATGCCCTCGCTGCTGCCGACCAGCTCCGAGATGATCATCATGATCAGGGCCAGCGAGACGCTCAGCCGCAGGCCGGCGAAGATTTTGGGGGAGGCGCCGGGCAGGATGATGCGGGTGAGCCGCTGCCACGGGCCGAGCCGGTAGACGGCGGCGGTCTCGATGTACTGCCGGTCCACCGTGCGGGCGCCGTCCATGGAGTTGATCAGTACGGGCCAGACGACGCCGTACACGATGGAGGCCAGCTGCATCGGGGTGCCGATCTTGAACAGCACCAGGAACACCGGCACCAGCGTGGTGGGCGGCACCGAGCGGCCGAAGTGCAGCAGCGGCTCCACCAGGGCCGACAGCCAGCGGGAGCGGCCGAGCGCGACGCCGATCGCCACCCCGGCCGCGCACGCCGCCGCCCACCCCGCGAAGAGCCTGCCCAGGCTGGGCAGCAGGTCGGCCACGGCCTCGTCGGTCAGGAACGCCCGCATCACCGGCCCCGAGAACCAGAGCTCGTGCAGCCTGGCCACGATCCGCGACGGCGGCGGGAAGTAGGCGGCCTGCGCCGAGCGTGCGGCCAGCTCCCAGCACGCCACCGCCACCGGCAGCAGCCAGTACCACACCAGCCGCCCGCCGGGTCTCCGGCGGCGGAGTACCTTTCCGGGACCGCTCATGACGCGTCCCCCGTGCGTGCCCGGTGCCAGCGGAACACGCGCCGCTCGGCAACGGTGAACAGCAGGTTGGCGGCCAGCCCGATGAGCCCGGCCCACAGGGGTGCCGCCAGCATGCGGTCGAGCCGGTTCGCGCTGCCCGCCAGCGACTGGAACGCGCCGATCCCGCCGTCGCCGGGCGCCAGCAGCTCCACGCTCACCGCGACGATCAGGGTGACCGACACGGCGATCCGGATGCCGGTCGCGATGAACGGCGCCGCGCTCGGCAGGCTCACCCGCAGCGCCACGGCGACCGGGCCGAAGCCGAAGCTCCGCAGGGTCTCCTTGGCCAGCGGGTCGACGTCGGTCAGGCCGTACAGCGTGTTGATCAGCACTGGCCACGTGCAGGTGTAGACGACCAGCGCGGTCTTGGCGTCCTGGCTCTGGGCGAACAGGAACATCGCGACGGGGATCAGCGACACCGACGGGATCGGCCGCAGGAACTCCACCAGCGGCCGCACCGACCGCTCCACGAACGGCACCGTCCCGAGCAGCAGCCCGGCGGGCACGGCGACCGCCACCGCGATCGCCAGCCCGCTCGCGCACGCCGCCAGCGTGGCCAGCACGTCGGCCCTGAACTGCGCCTCCAGCGGCAGCTCGGCCGCCGCGGCGAGCACGGCCGACATGTGCGGCACGACGTCGGGGACGAGCCCCATCCGCCCGGCCAGCTCGGCGACGGCGATGAAGGCGGCGATCCCGAGCGCTCCGAGCGCCGCCCGCCCGAGCCGGTGTTCGATCATCCGCTCACGGGCGCGAACAGCTGCGCCACATCCACCTTGGACTTGAGGTAGCCGTAGCCGTGCAGCAGGTCGGCCAGCTTCTGGACGCTCGCCTTGTCGGCCTCCATCGAGAACTTGCCGAGCGTCATCGCCGCCGCCGCGTCCGCCGGGATCTGCGTGTACGTCGGCACCACCTCGTCGATCGCCTTCCTGTCGGAGCCGGCGATCTGCTGGGCCTTGGCCAGGGCGCGGTGGAAGGCGGCGGCCGTCTTCGGGTTCTTGGCCAGCCAGTCCTCGGTGACGCCCCACCCGTCGATCGGCACGCCGGCCGTCACGCCGCTGGTCGTGTCGATGAGCTGCGTCGCGCCGCCCTTCTTCGCCGCGGTCAGGAACGGCTCCACCAGCCAGGCCGCGTCCACCTTGCCCGAGGAGAGCGCGGCGAGCTGGTCGGCGAAGGCCACCGGGACGTACTTGACGTCCTCCGGCTTGAGCCCGGCCTCCTGCAGGTGGGCGTTGGTCAGCGTCTGGCCGAGCGCCTTGAGCACGTTGACCGCGATCGTCCTGCCCTTGAGGTCGGCGGGCGCCTTGATCGGCGAGCCCTTGGCCACGACGACGCCGGCGACGTTGGGGGCGGCCTCCTGGCTGTGCTGGAAGAGCTTGAGCTTGGCCGCGCCGGAGTCGTTGATCGCCATCAGCGACACGTAGCTCGTCAGGAACGCGTCCATGCTGCCGTTGAGGATCTTCGGCATGACCGCCTGCGGCGCCTGGATGATCTCCGTCTTGACGGTCAGGCCCTCCGCCTTGAAGAAGCCGCGCTTCTCCGCGATGAACAGCGGCGCGGACGACGGGACCGGCACCACGCCCACCAGGAGCTGGGTCTTCTCCAGCCCGCCGGAGGACGCGCCGCCGCCCGTGCCCGTCTGGCCGCTTCCTCCTCCTCCGCCGCACGCGCTGAGTGTCAGCGCGATCGCCATACCCGCGACTACGAACCTGGCCAGTTTCATGCAACCGCCTTTCTTGGTCTTGTCATCAGGTGGGAGGCCGGAGGAAGAGGGTCAGCGCGGCCTGGCCTCGATGAGGCTCGCGCCGGAGCCGAGCTCGACGACGTCGGTCAGCGCCAGATCGGCCTGGGAGAGCAGGGCCGCGTACTCGTCGCGGCTGCGCTCGGTGCCGCCGTCGAAAATCGCCAGCATGCGCATGTCGATGTCCTTACCCAGGTGGGGCCTGTCGTCATCCGGGAGCACCGTCTCCAGGATCAGGACGCGGCCGCCGGGGTTCATGGCCTTGCGGACGTTGCGCAGGATCTTGACGCAGTCCTCGTCGTCCCAGTTGTGCAGGATGCTGGCCAGCAGATAGACCTCGCCGCCGGCCGGGACCCCGGCGAAGAAGTCGCCGGAGACGACCTCGGAGCGCTCGGCCAGGCCCTCCGCCTCCAGCGTCCGCGTGGCGTGCCCGACCACGTGCTCCAGGTCGAACAGGATGCCGCGCATCTGCGGATTGGCGTGCAGCACCGTGGCCAGGATGTGGCCCTTGCCGCCGGCCACGTCCACCATGGTCGCCGTCGGGGGGAAGTCGTACCGCTTGGCCAGGCCCTCGGTGAACGCTGCGGCCCTGGCCGTCATGTAGTCGTTGAACAGCCGACTGGAAGCCGGATTTTTCGCGAGATGGTCGTACACGTGACCGTAGCGCTTGACGAAGGCCGAGCTGCCGTCGCGGACCGTGGCGGGCAGCATGCCCATGGCGTACCAGAAGCTCTCCTCGCCGAGCATGCGGATCGAGGAGCGCACGGAGTCGGGGGCGTCCGAGCGGAGCGCGGTGCCCTTCTCCGTCAGGTCGTACGCGTCCGGTCCCGCGGTGCGGACCAGGCCCATGCTCGCCAGCTCGCGCAGGACGCGGCGGAGCGCGGGGGCGTGGGCGCCGGCGCGCACGGCCAGCTCGGAGGTGTCGAGCGGACCGTGCGCCAGGTGGTCGGCCAGCCCCAGCTCCGCCATGGTGAGCAGGGCCGCGAAACGGGAGATGTCGCCCAGGGCTCCCCAAAGGAGTTCATCGGACTGCGACATAGGTCCTTCCAGGGTCAGGGATTGCGGGTGGCCTGCCGATGCCAGACGAGGACGCGGCGTTCGGCCAGCACGAACAGGGAGTTCACGATGAAGCCGAGGATGCCGAGCAGCACGATCGTCGCCCATACCGCGGCGCCGTCGAAGCTGCGCTGGGCTGTCAGCAACTGGTAGCCGATGCCGTCGGTGCCGCCGATGAACTCGGTGAGCACCATGAGGATCAACGCCAGCGAGAGGCTGAGCCGCAGCCCGGCGAAGATCTTGGGCGAGGCGGCGGGAAGCTCGATCACGAACAGGCGCTGCAGCTTCGACAGATTGAACACCGTGGCCGTCTCGGTGTAGGTGCGGTCCACCGCCCTGGCGCCCTCGATGGAGTTGAGCAGCGTCGGCCAGATCACGCCGAACACGATCGTGGCCAGCTGCGTGGCCAGCCCGGCGTTGAAGGCTTGACCGGCAGAAGGAGTGCCCGCAAGGGTGGCGAACAGCGGCAGGAAGACCGGCAGCAGCAGCGGGGGAGGCACGGACCGGCCCAACTCGATCAGCGGGTTCACGTAGTCGGTCGCCGAGCGCGAGCGCCCGAGCAGCATGCCCGCCACCACGCCGATCAGCGCGGCCAGGACCCAGCCGCCGAACATGCGGCCGAGGCTCGGCAGGATGTTGCCGATCGCGTCGTCGGTGAGGAAGACGCGGGTGGCCGGGCCGGAGAACCAGAGCTCGTACATGCGGACGACGATGGTCGTGGGCGGCGGGAAGTCGGTGTCGCCGAGGGCGCGCCCGAGGAGCTCCCAGACGACCAGCACCGCGGGGACCACCCAGAGCCTGGTGAGGGCTTTCATGACTCGGCCACCCCTGTCCGTACGCGGTGCCAGCGGAAGAGGCGCCGCTCGCCGGCCAGCAGGGCCACGTTGGCGATCACGCCGATGACGCCGGCCCAGAACGTCGCCGCCAGCATGAGGTCCATCCGGTTGCCGCTGCCCGCGACGTTCACGTAGACGCCGATGCCGGCGACGCCGCCGGCGATCAGCTCGGCGCTGACGGCCAGGACGAGCGCGACGCCGGCGGCGATCCTGATCCCCGTCGCGACGAACGGGGCCGCGCTGGGCAGGCTCACCCTCGCGAGCACGGCCGTCTCGCCGAATCCGAAGCTGCGCAGAGACTCCTTGGCCTGCGGGTCCACGTCGTGCATGCCGTACAGGGTGTTGATCAGGATCGGCCAGATGGAGGCGTACACGATGACCGAGACCTTCATCAGCTCGTCCGCCGGGATCAGCAGGATCGCGAGCGGGATGATGGCCACCGAGGGGATCGGGCGCATGAACTCCAGCACCGGCCTGATGGCCCGTTCCAGCGGCGCCAGCGCCCCGAGCAGCACGCCCAGGGGCACGGCCACCGCGGTGGCGATCAGCAGGCCGAACGCCCAGTTGGTGAGTGTGGCGCCGACCCCCGCGAGGAAGTCGGGGTCGGCCAGCATGCGCGCGGCCTCGTACAGGATGACCGAAGGAGGAGGAGTGCCCAGGCCCTGCAGCCCGAAGCGGATGACCACCTCCCCGAAAGCAAGGAACCCCGCGGCGCCGACGGCGCCGCGGAGCAGTCGGGCACCGGTCATCCGTTCGACGACGGCGCCGCGATGACGGACTTCACGTCGATGGCGCTCTTGAGGTAGCCGTATTCGAGCATGAGGTCCGCGACCTTCTGCAGGCGGTTCGCGTTCAGCTCACTGGGGTAGCTGCCCAGCGTGATCACCGAAGCCGTCTTGGCGTCGATCTTCGTGTACGTCGGCAGCATGGTCTCGATCTGCTTGCGGTCGCTCGAGGCGAGCTGCTGCGCCTTGGAGATGGCCCGCTGGAACGCGGCCAGCGTCTTCGGGTACTTCGCGGCCCACTCCTCGGTGGCCATCCAGCCCGCGATGGGGAAGTTCTCCATCTGGCCGGTCATGGTGTCGGCGAGCTTGCGGAAGCCGCTGGCGCTCTGGGTGGCCGTGATGAACGGCTCGGTGAGCAGGCCCGCCTCGCCCTGGCCGCTCTTGATCGCGGCGCCCATCTCGGGGAGCGGCTTCTCGGCGAACTTGACGTCCGTCTCCTTGAGGCCGGCCACCTTGAGCTGCGTCGCCACCGCCAGGGTGGAGATGTTGTGCAGGTTGTTGACCAGGACGGTCTTGCCCTTCAGGTCCGCCACCGTCTTGATCGCGGAATCCCCCGGGACCATGATGTTGAACGTGTTCGGGCCGGCCTGATAGCAGTCCGCGATCAGCTTGATCTTCTTGCCCGTGCTGACGGCCAGGAAGGTCGAGACGTAGTTGGTCATCGAGATGTCCAGCGCGCCGCTCTCGATCTGCGGCAGTGCCGCGGCGCCACCGGTGATGATGACCGGGGAGACCGTCAGCCCCTCTTCCTTGAAGAAGCCCTTCGCGTTGGCGAGGTAGAGGGATACAGCGTCCGGAACAGGGAGAGCGCCGACCTTGATGGTGGTTTTCTCCAAGCCCTTGCTGCCGGCCGAGGTGTCCGCGGGCTTGTCGGACCCGCTGCAGCCGGTCAGGGCGAGAGCGACTGCGACGCCGAGAACGACGGCGTTATAGCGCAGTTTGCGTGTCATCGGGGGGGTTCTCCTACCAGGGGAAGCTTTTGGAGATCGGCACAGGATGCCGGGCGTGAAGCGTACCGGAGGGGAGATCGCCGCGGCAGATCCATGCCGCGAATATGAAGGTTATCTGCTAAAGATGACCGTAAGACGCTATAGGTGTAAATATTGGCATATTTAGCGTTTTGATGCCGTATGTCCGGATTGATGCGGCGGTTGCTCTCCGTAAACGGGAGCTTGCGACGTGAACAATGTGTGACTTGGAACGGTTGAAAGCCTACGAGACGTTGGCTGAAGTATGAGGTTTGTGCTCAAATTGGGCCTCGAACTTGCCTGCGATCACTCGTCCATGTGACGAAGCCGCTGAGACCCCCTAGAAGCAGGCCAATGGCGAGAGGTTGCCATCAGTGACGACAACAACGACCGGCCCCGGTCGTGGCAGGGCTCCGGACCTGCCTGAAGATTCTGTGGGCGGCGAGGCACCAGAGGTGCGGCAGCCCAGGTCGGGTAGCCCGTTCGCGCTGCGCAACTGGCGGGTGCGTACCCGTCTCATCGCCCTCATCGCCGTTCCCACGCTCGTGGGCGTGATCCTGGGCGGGCTGCGCGTCGCCAGCTCCATCAACAGCGCCCAGCAGTACCAGCAGATCAGCCAGGTGGGCGCGCTGGTCACGCAGCTCGGCGAGCTGTCCCGCGACCTCGGTCTCGAACGTGACCTGGCCGCCCGCTTCGTGGCCTCCAACCGGAGCACGGCCGACCGGGACCGGCTGAAGAGCCAGCAGGAGATCGTGGACGCCAGCGTCGGCCGCACCCTGCAGATCGCGAAGACCGGCGAGTCGTCACTGTCCGACACCGGTCGCAGGAACCTGGAGCGCATCCGCACCCGCCTCGGCCAGCTCGCCTCGCTGCGCGCCACCGTCGCCGGCTCGCAGCTGCCGCCGCTGCCGACGATGGAGAAGTACTCCGAGACGATCGCCGACATGCTCCAGCTCTACGAGGAGCTCGGGCAGGGAGCGACCGACGAGGAGCTCATCGCCACGAGCTCCGCGCTCCGCGCCATCGCCCGTGCGGAGGAGCAGGCATCCAAGCAGCGCGCCCTTCTGACGATCGCGCTGACCAGAGGCTCTTTCGAGGAGCCGGAGTTCAACGCCTTCCTCGACGCCCGCTCCCGGCGTGAGAGCGAGCGGGCCGCGTTCCTCGCCGTGGCCACGCAGCCGCAGCGGCAGATGTTCGACAACACGGTCGCCAGCGTGAAGATCGGCCGCGCCGAGTTCTACATCGCCCGCGCCGTGCTGCTGACGAACAACCACCAGTCCCTGCGCAGGCTGGACAGCTCCACCACGAACGACGTCGACCGCTGGTTCCAGTCGATCAGCGAGACCGTCGACCGGCTCCACCAGGTGCAGAAGTCGCTGGGTGAGCAGGTGGCCACCCGGAGCGCCGACGTCGCGAGCGGCGACAGGCAGCTGGCCGCGATCAACATCGGCCTCGTCGCCGTGCTGCTCGTCCTGGTCCTCGCGATCACCGCCCTGATGGCCAGCTCGCTCGTACGCCCGCTCAGGCGCCTGCGCGGCGACGCGCTGAAGATCGCCGGCCAGACGCTGCCCGACCTCGTCCGCCAGCTCCGCGAGACCGACGTGCGCCCCGAACAGCTACGGGTGCCGCCCATCGAGATCAACACCAAGGACGAGATCGGTGAAGTCGCCCGGGCCTTCGACGAGGTCCACCGCGAGGCGGTCCGCCTCGCCGGCGAGGAGTCGAAGCTGCGCAGCAACGTCAACGCGATGTTCGTGAACCTGTCGCGGCGCAGCCAGACGCTGGTGGAGCGGCAGATCACGCTGATCGACGGGCTGGAGC
>NZ_JBFAHJ010000067.1:0-13627 GCF_040654115.1 Nonomuraea sp. NPDC050786 | reverse complement strand
CCGTCATCCTTGCAGCGGATCCGATCCCGTGAGGCCCAGATGATTCACCGCACGACATCCTGCCGAGGGCTCAAGACTGAGGTTCCGAAGGGCGTTGCGCAACAGTACGTAGCGCAGCACCCGCCCATGATGTCCGATCTCGAACACTCCGCGAGGGCATCATGAAGGCCAGAGGATGAGCGCCGAACGGCGGCTACGCGTGCGTCTACCTTGGATGCCAATCACGCTAGGTAATCGCGTTGCCGCCACCGGGCAGCTCGGTATGGCCGCTCCCGGACAGATCCGGCTGGCCGTCGTGAGCCCAGGTCAGCGGTCCATTGCCGCCTGCCGTCGGGGTGCGGTCAGGACTGGCAACCATCAACTTCGCTGAAGCTCGGGGTGCGGTTGCTACTCACGAACAAGTGCGGTCGGTAGTTGCAAGCAAAACCAGCCGAAACTGGCGTTGGTTCTCACCGCCTACGCGCAGTCGGCCCGTGCGCGTGGTGACCACGACGGCTGAGGTCATCGACCTGGGCGCCCCGAACAGCCGGAGCGTCGCGAAGCCCTGAAGGCGCCGGCCGCGCTGGTTAGGGCCGCTGGATCCCCAGATCGGCGATGAGGTCGCGGACTCGATCCCGGATCTCGTCGCGGATGACGCGCACAGCCTCGATGCCCTGCCCCGCGGGGTCGTCGAGCTTCCAGTCCTCGTACCGCTTGCCGGGGAAGATCGGGCAGGCGTCCCCGCAGCCCATGGTGATCACCACGTCTGAGGCCTCGACCGTGTCCGCTGTGAGGATCTTGGGTCGCTCGGCAGCGATGTCGATGCCGACCTCGCGCATCGCCTCGATTGCGGCCGGGTTGACCTGTTCGGCAGGCGCTGACCCCGCGGAGCGGACGTCGATCCGATCGGCCGCCATATGGGACAGCCAGCCGGCGGCCATCTGGGAGCGGCCGGCGTTGTGGACGCAGACAAACAGGACGCTGGGCTTATCACTCACGCAGGGACTCCTTCGCTACTGCTGGTTTGGTCTTCGATCTGTGGGTGCCTTGAGTTCGTCACGTGCCGGCGAATTGCTCAGCTGGCCAGTGAGCAGAGATCCACGATGGCCAGCCGACCCGGTTCACCTAGGGCCGCATGCACCCGAGCCCGGGTCTCCAGCGAAGGAAATGCATCAACATTCATTGAGTCAACAATTATTGAGCTATATCCACGCGTCAAGCGACCGGTGGGGCCTGTACAGCCTGATAGGGGACAACGGGCTCTGGAGTGCCCGCCGTAGGACGGCCGAACAGGCCGTGCACCAGCGCCAGGCCGATCAAGCCGCCGACCAGTTGGGACGCTATGAAGCCGAGCAGCGAGGCGGGCGCGATGCCGGCGAAGCTGTCGGAGAAGGCCCGGCCGATGGTGACGGCGGGATTGGCGAAGCTCGTGGAGGAGGTGAACCAGTAGGCCGCACCGATGTAGCCGCCGACCGCGAGTGGGGCGGCGGTCGTGCGACCTGACCGGGTCAAGCAGAAGGTCACCAGCACCAGGCCTGCGGTGGCGACCACCTCCCCGAGCCACAGGTGGGCGCTGGATCGCTGGGTGTCCGACCAGGCGACCAATGGCTTGTCGAACATCGCGTTGGCCAGCACCGCACCGCCGATGGCACCCAACACCTGGGCGGCTATATAGCCGCCCAAGTGTCCGCCGGACAGACCTTGTCCGCTCCGCCGTCCCTGCCACCAGTCGGCCAGGGATACCACGGGATTGAAGTGAGCGCCGGAAACCGGCCCGAGAACGACGATGAGAACGGCCAGGCCGAAGACGGTAGCGGTGGAGTTCTCCAGCAACTGCAGGCCCACGTCCTGCGGAGACAGCGTTTGGGCCATGATGCCCGACCCCACCACTACCGTCACCAGAAGCGCGGTGCCAAGGAACTCGGCCAGCAAGCGAGACCTCATCTGGCCACCCCCGCGCCTATCACGGTGGGCCTTTCAGGTGCGACCCGCTTACACGCCGAGGACGTCCGCCGCTCGCTGATAGGCAAGTCGACGTCTTTGAGCGCCTCGATATGGCGACTGATCGCCGACCGACACAGAGTCTCCAGCAGTTGCATCGACTCTCCTGAATAGATATCCATCAAATTTGACTGACGTCTAGATTGACATATATCTATTCAAAGGCCAATGGGAGCCGGCAGGAACGCTTGCAGCCACATGAAGAGAACACGGCACCGCCATCACCGGAGCACAGCACCACAGACAGGCAACGGCCCGACCAGGCGGGCGGATCTGTAATCCGTCCGTACGTCTCCTGCATACCTGTCGCCGCGTTGGTGCTTAGAGAGCCGAGCTACGGCGTTCAATGAAGAGCACGTCGCGCCAGACGCCGTGATGGCGGCCGATGCGCTCACGCACGCCCACCGTACGGAAACCGAGGGCCTGGTGCAGCGCGAGGCTGGCGGTGTTCTCCGGAAAGATTCCCGACTGGATGGTCCACACGCCCGCGTCCTCGGCAGCCGCGACGAACGTTTCCAGCAGGGCGCGCCCGATGCCCTGTGCTTGGCAGCCGGGGTGGACGTAAATGCTGTGCTCGACCACGCCCGAGTACACGGGCCTGGCCGAGACCTGGGAGGCCGCCACCCAGCCGACCACCTCACCGGTCTCGGTGTCGACGGCCACATAACGCAGGTGCGCCAGCCGCGCGGCGGTGAAGCCTTCCCAGGTGGGCGCCGTCGTTTCAAAGCTGGCGTGGCCGGTGTTCAGGCCGGCCTGGTAGATGGCCAGCACCTGCTCGGCGTCCGTCTCACGCATCGGCCGGATCTCAAGCCCGAGCCCGGCCGCGGGCTTGACGGCCTGGACGATCGCCGAGTGCACGCCGTCGCCGTGGTCGGCGGTCAGCGTGATCTCGACACCCACGAACCCGGATGCCGTGAGCAGCTCGCGGTACTTGCTCACCGGCAGCGCCCCCGCCACGCAGCCGATTCGCTGCTCTGCCGCCAGGTGGCGCGCCGGGTCGATCTCGCCGTCGACCACCACGTCGCTCACGCCCAGGCGGCCGCCCGGCCGTAGCACCCGGAACGCCTCCCCGAGCACGGCGGCCTTGTCGTCGGACAGGTTGATCACGCAGTTGGAGATGACCACGTCCACCGACCGGTCCGGCAGCGGCACCCGCTCGATGCTGCCGTGCAGGAACTCAGCGTTGGTCACACCCGCCTCTTCCGCGTTTCGGCGCGCCAGTGCCAGCATGTCGGCACTGGCGTCCAGCCCGTACGCCTTCCCACTGGGACCGACCCGGTGCGCCGACAGGAGGACGTCGATGCCGCCACCAGAGCCCAGATCCAGGACGGTATCCCCCGCGCGCAGCTCGGCCACCGCAACGGGGTTGCCGCACCCCAGGCTGGCCCGCACCGCACCATCGGGCAGTGCACTGGTGTCGTCATAGCCGGCGGCGCCGAAACAGCCCTGCTCGAAGGTGTCCGGCCCACAGTCAGCGACCAACCGGCCGGCGGCCGCGGCCCGGGCCAGCTGCGAATAGCGATCGACGATCTCGTCACGCGTCATGGCAATGCCCTTCACTCGCAGGCGGGCGTACCGGGAGCCGGCTTACCCATGTGCACATCGGCGGCCGTGGGAAAAGCTCGTTGATCTGGTGCAGGCTGGTCGTGGCCCGCGTGTCCGCCAGGACTCAGGGCGTCGGCCAGGGCACTGAACCAGCTCGCATGCTGTTCAGCTTCCGTGTCCGCAGAGGCGCCTTCTCGTCGTCCATCTACAATCGACGATAGACGATCGAAGATCTCGTCGGAAGGACTTGCGGCACCCCACGCCCGTGGTACCTACATCCAGGGCAGCCGTGGTGCCTGTCCAAGATCGCCCGCAGTCCTCGCCAACCGTTTGGCCTCTGTGGTCGAGGAGGAGGAGCCAACGCTGGTTGGACTGGTGGAGCCAGAGTCCGAGCCTGTGACTTGGCTCGCGGTATCGCGCCTGGCTTGTTGAGAACGTGCGCTCTTGTGCCTTCTCATCGCAGTCTGGCCGCTCTATCGTCAATGGTCGATGGGAGATGACAACGGCATCCTGGCGCGCTCTGCGGCAGAGGAGTATGCGAACTGGTTCAGGGCCCTGGCCGACGCGACCCGCATCCAGATCGTGTCGCTGCTGGCCCGGAAGAATGAACCGATGTCGGTGGGTGCCATCGTCGCCGCGTGCGGGGTAGGGCAATCGACCGTGTCCCACCATCTGAAGATCCTTGCCGACGTTCGATTCGTCCTCGTCGAGCGACATGGCACATCGAGCTTCTATCGGATCAACCAGAAGTGCGTGTGCGCTTTTCCTACCGCCGCTGACGTGGTGATGGGAAAGCCTGCTCCCGGCACGCCCACTGCAGAGTGAGAAGCTTCCACGCTCGGATAAGGAGCCAAGCCGTGTCGGCCACGACCCCACCCAAGCCACCTACGTCCTGAGAGGGCGTTGCGTGAGTTGATGTCCTTTTCGTCGTTTGCGCTGGGCAGGGAAGGCTGGTCAGGGACTTCGCGGGCGGGCTAGGGCTGCGGTTGAGCGAACAACCCGGGACGAGCCGCACGCCGTGGCCAGGCAGCCGCCGGGGTAGCGGGCAGTGCCACCCCGGCGGCGGGGTCACTTGGCGGCGAAGGCCAGCAGTGCCTCGTTGACCTCATCGGCGTGCGTCCACAGCAGGCCGTGCGGGGCGCCCTCGACCTCGACGTAGTGCGCCTCCGGGAACGCCTCGTGGAAACGACGCCCGGTGGCGTCGATCGGGAGGATGTTGTCCCTGGTGCCGTGCAGGATGAGTGACGGCTTTCCGGCCGCGCGCACCGCCGCGACGTCCTGGCGGAAGTCCTCGATCCACGCCGCCACCACCGCGTAAGCGGCGACCGGGGCGGAGGTCGTGGCGGTGTTCCAGTTGGCGGCGACGACCTCCTGGCTGATCCTCGTGCCGAGATTCTCATCCAGGTTGTAGAAGTCCTTGTAGAACTGCGTGAACCAGGCGTATCGGTCGGCACGGGCAGTGGCGACGATGCCGTCGAACACCGACTGCGGTACTCCGGCGGGGTTGTCGTCCGCCTCCACCAGGTACGGCTCCAGCGACGCCAGGAAGGCCAGCTTGGCGACGCGCTCATGGCCGTGGTTCTTGACGTAGCGGGCGAGTTCGCCGGTGCCCATGGAGAACCCGACAAGAATGACCTCGCGCAGGTCGAGCGTCTCCAGCAGCGTGTTCAGGTCAGCTGCGAAGGTGTCGTAGTCGTACCCGCTCCCGACCTTGCTCGACTGGCCGAAGCCGCGGCGGTCGTAGGTGATCACCCGGTAGCCGGCGGCGAGCAGCTCGCGCGTCTGACGCTCCCAGCTGTGCCCGTTCAGGGGGTAGCCGTGGATGAGGACGACCGGCTGACCGGATCCCTGGTCCTCGTAGTACAGCTCGACGTCGGTGCTGTTCTCGGTGCCTACCTTGATGTGGCCCATGAGAGATCTCCCTCCAATCCGCTAGAGAACGATCGTTCTCCGCGTATGTCCACTACAGTAGAGAACGCTGGTTCTCTGCGCAACTGGAGCTCTCGTGATCGATCAGGAAACAGCACGTGACCAGGTCGTCTCCACCGCCGACCGGTTGTTCTACGCCCACGGCGTCCAGGCCGTCGGCATGGACGCCGTCCGCACTGAGGCGGGTGTCTCGCTGAAGCGCATCTACGCCCTGTTTCCCTCCAAGGACGACCTCGTCCTGGCAGTGCTCCGCCACCGGACCGAGCAGTGGGACACCGGCGTGGCCCGCGCCCTCGCCGCCGCCCGCACGCCGCGCGACCGGATGCTGGCCGTCTTCGACTTTCTGGCGGAATGGTTCCGCGAGGACGACTTCCGGGGCTGCGCCTTCATCAACTTCTTCGGCGAGCTGGCCGGTGGCAGCAGCCGGGTCGCCGAGGCGGTCAGGGAGCAGAAGACCTCTTTCCAGCGCCATGTCGCCGACCTGGTCCGCGAGGCGGGTGGTCCCGGCTACCTCGCCCCGCAGCTGGTCCTGCTCGCCGAAGGCGCCCAGACCACGGCCGCCATCACCGGGGATCCCGCCACGGCTGCCCACGCCCGCGCCGCCGCCGAGACCCTCATCGGGGCCGCCTTCGGTCCTGCCAGCAGATTCTGACCAGCCTTCCCTGTCCAGCGCAAACGACGAAAAGGACATCAACTCGCGCAACGCCCTCTGAGAGCAGGCAGCAAGCTGCCGGGCATCTTGCTGCCGAGCAACACCACTTTGCTTCACACGGCTGTCGACATGGGATGGCGCATAAGGCCCGCATTGCCTAGCTAGCGAGCGCTCCGCCTCCGCAAGGCTGCGCTTCTGGCATCATGCGCCGTCTCGTCACTCGGGAGATCGTCATGCAGTTCGACCGCTCCGCCGTCGGAAACGTCCTGTCCGAAGCACAGACCCTTGGTCTCATCTCTGACTTAGAGCGAGCGGAGCTACTGTCCGTGTTCACACCGGACTTCCCCTACGCAGGCGTCCTTGAATTCACTGACTCCGTGCACGCCCACGTCAAAGTAGATGACGTCGACAGCCTCCCTCACCACGAGCTGAAAAACCTCGGATACCACCCCGAGAACGCCGAACCGGGCTACATAAAGTACGCAACTGACGCGGCCATAAACCTCATCTTCTCTTCGATACCGATTGCCCAGGACGACAACATCCCCGGTGCGGTCACCCTGTCCAAGCCCTTCATGGATCACGTGGGCATCGACATGCGGGACGAGGCGGCACCCACGTACGAAGCCTTCGAGAAGATCCCGGCGCTCGCCGCCGAGCTCGGGTGGCGTGAAGTGCCGCAAGGCGGTTCGGGCCCGGTTCACTGCTGCCACACCCAGGTCAAGTCAAAGCACTGGGTGTATCCCCCTGAGACCTGGCAGGGATGGAGGCGACCGATCGAGTTCGCCTTCGGAACGCTGGTCATCTTCGACAAGAAGATGGGCTGCGACCTGCGCCCCATAGACCCCGGCCACTCGCTCGCACCGCAGAACTCGCCCTGCTGCGGGGCCTCTGCTGCGGCTACAGACGATACGAACCCGGCACGGTAGCAGGATCATCAGGACCGACAGGATGAGAATAGCCGTCTGCGGAGGCGCGTACTCAAATCCGTGGGCACTTCGCGCGTTCATCGAAGATGCACATCGCAATCGGGCCCAGCGTCTGTACTGCCTGGGAGATCTAGGCGGCTACGGCACCGAACCCGATTCCATCTGGCCGCTCCTGACGGACAACAACGTAATCTGCGTCGCCGGGAACTACGACGTGGCGATCGCCGAGGCCGGCGACGACTGCGGTTGTGGATTTCGTGATCCCCGCGACCAAGAATACGCGCAGATCATGTACGACTACACTCTGCGCAATACGAGCCGCCGCTTCGCCGCCTGGATGGGGGAGCTCCCGACCGAGCGGCGGGAAACCATCGAAGGGTGTGAGCTGCACTTCGTCCATGGTTCCACCATCGGACTGAACGACTTCTGGTGGGAGTCCTTGCCGGAGGCAGAGCATCGCCGGCGTGTGGAAGCGAGCGGTGCCGACGTCATCATGTGCACTCACTCCGGCCTGCCGTGGATTCGCCAGATCGATTCCCGGCTGGTCGTCAACGTGGGCGTCATCGGCCGCCCTCCCAACGATGGAGACCGGCGCGTCCGATACGCCCTGGTCGACATAGAGGACGGACGTGCAAGAGCGCAGATCATCCGCCTCCACTACGACTGGCGTTCGCACGCCGACGCATTGCGTCAGGAGAAGTTCCCCGAAGCCTTCGCGGCTACTGTCAGCACCGGCTGGTGGACGACCTGCTTGGAGATCCTGCCCGCCGGCGAAAGGGCAAGGGGCCGCTTCCATATCTACGACTCCAGCGTGCCGAGCCTGTTGGATGCCGTGGGCCTACAGGCGAACGCGTGGCCGGATCCAGATCCTTCCATCCCTGTCCGGTCGCTGTGGGGGTCGCCGCTACTTCGGGATCACATCTGGTACGTCGATCCGCCAGTAGATGTCCATGAACTGCTGGAGGCCGGCGCCGTCGGCGAAGCCAGCGCATTGCGGGACAACAAGCATCCTCCGGACGTGCGCACTATAGGCAAGGCACAGAGTCCGCTTCCCGAGCTCACCCTCACCCGCGAGGGTTGGTTCTGGCACCCGCGTCTCCTCGCTGAGCCCTCTCTGCTTCCCCATCCGCCAGAACTGCCATCGGTCGCGGCGTTCGTGGATAGCGCTCGTACCAAGACAGTGCAGCTTCTTCTAGAAGATCTTCAGGCCAACGATCTGCTGCTGCCACCTCATTACTGCGCCACCTGACGACTGCCTCTCCCGTGCAGCTGGTGCCGGGGCCCTCTATCGCCAAAGCAAAGCAAGAGGAAGTATGACCTCCACGCCTACCACGCTCACAGCGGACTCGATCGGCGCCCGACTGGATCGGTTGCGCTGGAGCGGCACCCACTTGTCCATACTGCTGGCACTCGGCGCCGGATGGCTCTTCGATTCCCTGGAAGTAAACCTCGTGGGCAGCGTGATCAACCCGCTCAGCGAGCACTTCCGGGCGACCCCCGAGCAGTCATCACGCATCTTCTGGGTGTGGCTCCTCGGAATCCTGTTCGGCGCAATGGCCGGAGGATTCTTCGCTGACAAGTTCGGCAGACGGAGGCTTTTCCTCTTCACGCTTCTCTGGTACTGCACCTTCACTGTGCTCACGGCTCTGAGTCCTTCGTTGGAGCTGCTCTATGCGCTGCGCTTTCTTACGGCGCTCGGAGTCGGAGCGGAATACGCGATAATCAACGCCGCCATCATGGAGTTCATGCCTGCCCGGGTCAGAGGAAAGAGCGCGGCCGCGGTAATGAACTGCTGGTCGCTCGGCGCGATCGCCAGCGGACTGATCGCATTCCTTCTCCTCAACACCTTCGCGCTTGCCAGCGCCGTTTCGTGGCGATACGGATTCGCACTTGGCGGAGTCCTGGCGCTGCTCGTGCTCGTCTTCCGCCGCCGTCTTCCGGAGTCACCACGCTGGCTGGCATCGCAGGGCCGAATGGAAGAAGCCGAAGAGATCGTGCGAAGGCTGACGGAAAGAGCGGGCATCGACCCTCAGGCATCGAACAGCGTGGACGATCACGAGCCCAGGGCGCCGGGGTTCGGTCAGGCGATCAGAGAGTTGATCCGACGATATCCCGGCAGACTCGCCTTGGGATGCGCGTTGGACCTTTCCGAGGCGTTCGGCTATTACGGCATCTTCGCGCTCATGTCGATAGTGGTCCTGAAACAAGTGCACTACACGGATGCGGAGATCCCGTTCGTCTTCATCCTCGGGAGCATCGGCTCGCTCATCGGCGGGGTCTGCATGACTATGATGTTCGACCGTCTCGGTCGGCGATGGTCGGTAGGACTGTTCTATGCTCTTGCCGCCGCAAGCATAGGAGGACTCGCGGCGGCGACCAGCACAGGCGACAGGCAGTGGGTGCTCATCGCGTTCATGATCGCCAACGCTGTTTCCACCGGGGCATGGACGGCGGCGTACCCAACGTTCACAGAGCTCTTTCCCACACATCTGCGCGCCGCAGGCATCGGCACCAGTGTGGCCGTCGGCCGCATCGGGGCTGCCTACGGCGCGCTCTACCTTCCCACCTTGGCCGCCCAGATCGGCGCCACCGCCAGCTACATCCTCATCATGGCGTTCTGGAGCTTCGGGTCTATCGCGATGATCGTCTGGAGCGTCGGCGGCGGTGTCGACGGGGCCAGAAAGCCTCTTTCCGCCCTGAGTACGCTCTAGCCGTGCGGTGGCCATCGGACGGGGCCCGGCCAGGACTTGGTACGTGAAGCGGGACTCAGGATGGGAAGGGCACGCTAGAAGGCGCCGTCATGGCCGATCCAGCCTCTCTCCATAGCCCTAACGCCCGCCTCGAAGCGGCTGCGTGCTCCCAGGCGCTCCATCAAGTCGGCGACGATGCGGCGATGAGTTCGAAGGCCGATGCCGAGCTTCTTGCTCACGCACTCGTCGGTCAAGCCTTGCGCAAGCAGCCGAAGCAACTCCCGCTCCTGCGCAGTTACACCGTCCTCGCAATGGGGCACTTCCACGCCTACGCATGCCGCCGAATTCCACGACTGCTCGAACAGTGCGACGAGAGCTGTCAGAAATCCCGCACCGAAGACTTCCACCACGCCTTTGTCTACTTCCCGTGGATCGACGGGAACCAGTGCTACTTCCCGATCAAATATCGTGATCCACAGTGGCAATGTGGGAACGACCCGGACTTCGCCCTGGCGCTGGGTGAGCCAACGGATGAAGGCCAGAGTCGACGGATGGTTGCAGGCGCTCTCCTGATAGATGGCGCGTATGGCGACGCCACGATCGAGAAGTACGTCGTCGATCGCCCTGCTTGAATCCAGAGCCTCTTCAGAATGAGCACCTGGCTCCATGGACAAGCACTCGAACCTCGCCTGGCAGGCTAGCGCTTCCATCCGGGCCTTGACCGCCCGAGGGCCGTCCAGACGATCACATCCATGCCTGATGCCGGCGGCGCACAGTTCGCTGTACTCGTCTATCAAGCGGTTGACCGTCTCCTCGACGGCGACGAACCGTTCTTGATGACGTAAGAGCTCTGTCCGCTCCCGTTGCAGCAAGGCGTGGAGAGCGATACCTGGATTGGCCGGCCGCAGCACCCCTGCGGAGCGATGCAGCAATGAAAGCTCGACGAGCTGATCTACAGCGCCTTGCACTTGCGCCTCGGAAATCCCCAGTTCGGCAGAGATCCTGGTGGCATCCCACCCTGGCTGTGTGAGCACCACACGGTAGACGGCATCTGCATTGTCGTACAGGCCCCATTGCTGAAGCACCGGTCCCCCAAGATGCCCGCTGTACGTCAGAGATCATATGATCGTATGAAACCGCAATTCCTCACGTCAACCGCTGACGGCTCAGCTACTTCTTGCGCACACGGCAGGCGAAGCATTTGTACGCCTGCTGGCCGGAGAGATTGTCATAGAGCCTGTCATCTATCAACGTATTGGCCGGCTCGTAACGAGGGTCTCCATAGACATCGCCTACACGTTGTGCGGGGCCGAAGGTATTCGGCACGTACACGGTGTCCTGCCTTATCCCTGCATCGATGAGAGCCGTTCCGGAGACCTGACCGCGTGGACTCTCGACCACAACCTCATCACCGTCCGAGATGCCGAGCTTCTTCGCCGTGGTCGGATGGATCTGAACCAGCCGTATGCCATTGAGCTGCTCACCGGTGGGAGTCCAGTGCGTCACGGAGGCGAAGTGAACGACACTCGGCCGTCCCGTCATGCCCATGAGAGGGAACTGCTGGTGGACAGCATCCGACCCCGGCACTCCGAGTCTCACGGGCTGCGTGAGCGCCTGTGGATTGATCGGATTGGCGATGTACCTGTCCTCATAGGCGATCGTCGGATGCGCGCCGGTGACTTCGGGATGGGTGTAGAAGACGGGTAGAGCGCTATGGCCGCTGGGCGTCAGCCTCCGTTCCAGGTCAGGTGTGGTGATCTCGATTTTGCCGCTCGGCGTGAGGAACCGTTTGCCGCGGTTGGAAGAGTCCAGGGACAGAGCGGCTTCGTACCAACTGGGGTGATCCAGATAGAGGGTGCTCACTCCAGGATGCTTCGTGCTGGGGCAGGGCCAGCGAAGCGGCTCCGGCCGCGTGCGCAGCCGCTCGCGCGTCATGCCTGCCATGCCCGGCGTGTTGGCGACGAAGACATCCCAGAGAGCCGGGAAGCTCCTCCACTCCTTGGGGAAGGCATCCGTCCAGTACGAGCTGCCGTTGCGGCGATCGTTACGCCCGAGAGCGTGAGCCAGATCGATCCAGACCTCGATGTCCGAGCGTGCCTCACCCACCCTGGCGACGGCAGCTTCCTGCCATCGGATGGCCCGGTCGTCGCGGCGCATGTAGACGCCTTCGAACTCCAGCCCACTGCACACTGGCAGTATGACATCGGCGTAATAGGCCGCCTCTTCCATGAACAGGCCTGTGTAGACGTAGAAGTCCAGCTTGGCGAAGGCCTCCCGCACCTTGCCGGTGTTGGCGGAGCTGATCAGCGGATTGCCTTCGGTCATCACCGCCTTGAGCCGATAGGGGCGGCCGTTGAGGATGGATTCGGCGAAGGTGTCCGGTCCCACTGGCAGCGCGGGCCCTCTATCCGGCGGTGTGACCTTGAGGTCGGGCAGGTTCAAGGCCCCAGGCCAGGTGTTGTGCATGAAGTTGCAACCGCCGCCTGGCGTGCCGATGTTTCCCGTCACCGCGGCGAGCATCGCCAGGGCCCGGTAGGTATCGAAAGCACCGAGCTGGTGCGATATACCGGCATTGCAGAAGATGGCTGCCGGACGTTTGGTCGCGTAGTCGATCGCCAGTTGTCGAATTACTGAGGCGGGTACACCTGTTATGGATGCTGCCCATTCCGGACTGTATCCATGAGTGGTGAGATGCTTCCGCAGGTCTTCAAATCCTAAAACCCAACGATTGACGAAATTACTGTCGTGGCGATTCGTCGTGATGATGTGATGCAACATCGCAAGAACGATCGCTAGGTCGGTATGCGGCTTCGGCGCTATCCATTGGTCTGCCAATACCGCTGTCGGCGTTCTGCGCGGGTCGACCACAACCAGCCGCGCACCTGAGCGCTGTCGGCAGCGCAGAAGGTGGGCGAACGTGACCGGATGGGTCTCTCCCTGATTCGTCCCGAGGAAGAGAAAGAACCGTGCCGACCCCAGGTCTTCCTTGCCGGTGGACGGGTCCACGCCATAGCCGTTGGTGAAGTTCCCCAGACCGAAGGTCGCGGCGAGAGCATTTCCACCGGCATCGTTGCAGACGGGCCCCACGTCCGTGTCATTCGGGCTGCCGAGCAAGGCGAAGACCCGCGATGCCAGCGCTCCCGTACCGCGTGGCAGCCGTCCAGTGGTGCGGTTGGCGATGGCGCGAGCTTCTCCTGAGTCACGAAGTTCGAGCCAGCGACGCGCGATGATATCCAGTGCGCCATCCCATGAAATGGGTTCGAAGCGACTGTCAGGGCCGCCCTTATGGCCCGCCACGCGGCGAAGGGGCTTGGTAAGGCGTAGCGGGCTGTAGACGAGCTCGGCCATCATGGGCGCCTTCACGCACAGATTGCCGTCCTGCACCGGATCGCGCTTCTCGCCGCGGATCGCCAGGATCCGGCCCAACTTGAGGGATATCTCAAGACGGCAGTTGCTGTTGCAGAATTGGCAGGCGCTCATCGCTAACCGATCCGGGGTCAACGCGGCTGAGCCAACAGTAAAATCGGGCATTGAGTCGACAGAGCCGGCATCGAGCGATGTGGGTGCCGCGACCGCCGCCTGCGCCGACGGGGTAATGAGTCCGGGCACGCTGCCGGCCGCGCCTCCTGCGCCGGCCAGCAACGCGGACTGGATGATGCCCCGACGCGTGACACCACTATTTTCAGTTCCTGGCAGTTGTTCTTTGTCGGCCATGGTTTTTCTCCAGACTCAAGGGAGCCGTATCAACCGCAATGCCCAGTAACAATTTGATGTTCGTCTCAGGATCATGAAAGTGGTGGAATGAGGCAGTGAGCTCTTTCCATCGTGACGGCACTGGTCAGTGTGCTTGCTCGCTGAAGTTGGCAGTTACACACGCAAAATGTCATGAAGCCGGCAAACGA
>NZ_JBFAHJ010000066.1:0-18288 GCF_040654115.1 Nonomuraea sp. NPDC050786 | reverse complement strand
TTGCCGTCGGCGAAGGCCTCGTTGACCACGTCCCAGGCGTAGATCTTGCCCTTGTAGTGGGCCATGACGCCGTTGATGTGGTCGATCATCGCCTGGCGCAGCGAGCTGCCGGACAGGGCCTGCATCCATCCGGGCTGCTGGGAGTGCCAGGCCAGGGTGTGCCCGCGCATCCGCTTGCCGTTCTGCACGGCCCAGTTGTAGATGCGGTCGGCGTTGCCGAAGTTGAACTGGCCCCGGTTGGGCTCGGTGGCGTCGATCTTCATCTCGTTCTCGGCCGTCACCATGTTGAACTCACGGTTGGCGATCGTGGTGTACTGCGAGTCGCCGAGCTTGAACGCGGCGATGGCGGTGCCGAAGTACCGCCCGCTCTGCGCGGCCGCCGCGCCGAGCGTGCTCGCCGCCGCATCGGCGCGGAGCGGCGCCACCAGCGCCATGATCACGGCGAGCACCCCGACAGCGGCGACGATCAGGGACCACCGTAGGCCGCTCAAGGGCCGCCTGGTTCCAGGCGAGGGTATGGCGTTTGCGCCCATGCCTGAGCCTCCATAACTGAAATCACGGAAACGGGAACATGCGGGGACACACCCCACGGGATCGACGCCGCGCTCACCACCCGAACGCACACCACCAAGGCGTCGCCTGGTGACTCAGTGTGGAAATGCTTCCGAAACATGTCAAGGCGGATCTGAAAAGTTTCGGACACATTCGGTCGGATCCCTCGAGCCCTATCGGCCCCAGCCGCAGCTACCACGCTCCGAAAGTTTCGCCGCCCCCTGGCTCAAGAAACGGCAGGCCGTGAAAGTTTCATCACAAGGTCCGCTCATTTCGCAGTCCGGAATCGGCGGAACAGGTGATCCCCTTGACGGCGCCTCCGCTTCATGTTTCATTCAGCCCACCACCACCGCCCATCACTTCGGCAGAGAGGGTCGATGTCTGGACCTGGGCAGATCAGGACGAAGGGACGGGGCCTGTCGAGTCGCGGACACTGAGGGTCGTCGCCAGCTGGAGGTGCCGGGAGGCGGGCTGGACTCCGTCCGCCATGCCGAGGACGGTCTCGACGGCCATCCGGCCCATGCCGACGAGAGGCTGCCGGACGGACGTGAGCCGGGGCGTGGTCCACTGAGCCTGCGGCGTGTCGTCGAACCCGGTGACCGACAGCTCGCCCGGCACGGTGATCTGCAGCTCCTTGGCCGCGGCGAGGACCCCGACGGCGATCTCGTCGTTGCCCGCGACGATCGCGGTCGGCCGCTCGTCGAGCGCGAGCAGGTCATGGCCGTGCCGGAGTCCCGCCTCGACGGAGAACGCCTCGTGGCGGATCAGCGCCCGGTCCGGGGCGATGCCGGCCGAGTCGAGCGCGGCCTGGTACCCGTGGAAACGTTCCAGCGAGGGGGCGGAGGCCAGCGGCCCGCCGATCCAGCCGATCCTGCGGTGGCCGAGCTTGATGACGTGCTCGGTGGCCGAGCGGCCCCCCGCCCAGTTGGTGGAGCCGATGCTGACGAGGCGCGATTCGGTCGTGTCGATCGGGTCGATCGTCACGATGTGCATCTCGAGCTCCTCCGCGGCGAGGAGCACTGAGTCGGGCACGGCGACGGCGAGCGCGATGACCCCGACGACACCGGACGCCTTCTGCTCCTCCATCCAGACGCGGGCCGCCGTACGGCTCGTGCTGATCGGCTCGCCGAGCGGCAGGCGAAGGAGGAGCTCGGCCTGCATGGAGGTCGCGGCCACGAGGATCCCTTTGAGCACCGTCCCGGCATAACGGGACTCCACGATGTCGAGCACCGTGACGAGGGTCCGGCCGCGGGTCTGCTCGTGTCGCGCCGCCGTCGGCATGTAGCCGAGCTCGGCCATGACTCCGAGGACATGCTCACGCGTGCTCGCCCCCACATCGCTCCGCCCGTTGAGGACCTTCGAGGCGGTCGCCGGCGAGACGCCGGCCAGTCGGGCGACGTCCGCCAGGGTGGCTCGCTCCGAACGACCTCGCCGTGGCATCAGGGCTCCTTCCGGGCTTCGAAACTATTTCGGGAATCTACCACGAACCCCCTGCGTCGACCGTCGCCGTGGCACTGCCTTCTACCTGCCCGTTGACACGGGAGAGAGGCACCACCTAATGTCCTGGCAGCAACGAACAAGTTGCGAAAACTTTTCGTAGTCATTTCCAGGCACGAGAGGAGACGCCTGATGCGGCTCTCCCAGAAGACAAGGCTCCTTTGCGCAGCGCTGGTGCCGATGTTCGCGCTGGCCGCTTGCTCGGGCGGCGCGGGCGGCGCCGGCCCAGCCGGCGGCGGGGGCGACGAACCGGTGAAGCTGACCGTCTGGAGCTGGGACGGCACCGTCGAGCGGGCCGTTCCGGGCTTTCAGGCCGCGAACCCGAACATCAAGGTCGAGGTCGTCAACGGAGGCTCGTCCCAGGACGAGTACAAGGCGCTCGACAACGCCATCCAGGCCGGTTCCGGCGTACCCGACCTCGTGATGTTCGAGTACTTCGCCATCCCCTACTTCGCCATACCCGGCAAGCTCACCGATCTGGGAGCGTTCGGCGTCGAGAACCTCAAGAAGGACTATGTCCAGGCCGCGTGGAACGACGTGACGGTCAACGGCAAGGTCTACGCCCTGCCGTCCGACTACGGGCCGTCGGCGATGTTCTACAACATGGCCACGCTCAAGAAGGCCGGCATCAGCGAGGCCCCGGCCACGTGGGACGAGTACTACGAGGCGGCCAAGAAGGTCCGCGCGCTGGGCGGCGACCACTACATCGCCCAGGACACGGGAGACCTCTTCTTCCTGCTCTCGCTCATCTGGCAGGCCGGCGGTCGCCCGTTCAAGGTGGACGGCAACAAGGTGCACATCGACTTCACGGACGAGGGCACGACCAGGGCCGTGGCCTTCTGGCAGAAGATGCTCAACGAGGGCCTGGTCAACACCAAGGTCACCGGGTGGTCCGACGACTGGAACCGAGCGCTCAACGACGGAGCCCTCGCCACCCAGACCATGGGCGGCTGGCTGACCTCGACGCTGCCCGAGCGCGCACCGAAGGCCGCCGGTGACTTCAGGGTCGCCCTGATGCCGCAGTGGAAGCAGGGAGACAAGGTCGGAGCGGAGAACGGCGGGAGCTCCTTCGGCATCCCGGCCGCGTCGGGGCACAAGGAGGCGGCCTTCAAGTTCCTCGAGTACTTCACGCACGGCGGCGGTCTGTCGACCCGCGTCGACGCGGGCGCCTTCGTGCCGAACACGTCGGTGCTGGAGAGCGAGGCGTTCCAGGGCAAGGCCAACAAGTACTTCGGCGACCAGAAGGTCGGCGGCGTGCTGGCCGAGGCCTCGGAGATCGTCGGGAGCGGCTGGCAGTACCCGCCGTTCTTCGAGTGGGCCCGCTCGATCTACGGCGACCTCGCATCGCCGTTCTACACCACGGGCAAGGGCTCGCTCACCGAGATCCTCCAGCAGTGGAAGCAGCGCTGCGTCCAGTACGGCAACGAGCAGGGCTTCCAAGTGGACTAGCGAGCCGGCCACCGCAATGAATCGGAAGGAACACGGACATGGGCCTGGCCCGGAAGTCACAGATCGGACTGGCGTTCATAGCGCCTTTCGGGGCGCTGTTCACGCTGGTGTTCATCGTGCCCATCGGGTACGCCGCCTACCTGAGCCTCTTCCAGGAGAAGCTCATCGGGGGGAACACGTTCGTCGGATTCGCCAACTACGGCAAGCTGTTCCAGGATCCGCAGTTCTGGGACGGGGTGGGACGCGTCTTCCGGTTCACGCTCGTCCAGGTGCCGATCATGCTGATCCTCGCCATGGCGCTGGCGCTGGCCCTGGACTCCATGCGGGTGCACGGCACCAGGTTCATGCGAGTGACGATCTTCCTCCCCTATGCGGTGCCGGCGATCGTGGCGACGCTCATGTGGGGATTCCTGCTGGGCGTCAAGTACGGCCTGTTCGGCAGCCTCAACGACGCTCTGGGCACGGACATCGATCCCTTCGCCCCTGACACCACGCTCATCTCCATCGGGCTGATGGTGACGTGGGCGTTCACCGGCTTCAACATGCTCATCTTCTACGCCGCGCTCAAGGCCGTACCGCGCGAACTGTACGAGGCGGCCGCGATCGACGGGGCGAACGAACTCCAGATCGTCCGCGCGATCAAGCTGCCCGCACTGCGCGGGTCCCTCGTCGTCACGATCATCTTCTCGATCATCGGCACGTTCCAGATGTTCAACGAGCCGCAGATCCTGCCCTCGATGGTGGCCAACAGCGGCGTCACCACCTTCTACACGCCCAACCTGTACGCGTACAACCTGGCGTTCACCGGCTCCCAGCAGGGCTATGCGGCAGCACTCGCGCTCGTCATGGCAGTGATCACGATCGCCGTCGCCTACGCCGTCCAGATCAGAGGGTTGAGGAATGCGTCCGACCAGTAGCCGGCTCCACACGGTGGAGAATCCCAAGAAGAGTACGACTCTCACCGTGATGACGGCCCTGTTCACCCTGTACTGCCTGCTGCCGCTCGGGTGGCTGGTCATCAATGCGACCAAGTCGCAGCCGGACTTCGTGTCGTCCTTCGGGCTCGCACCCGGTCACAGATTCGCCCTGTGGGACAACATCGTCGAGGTGTTCAGCTACCAGGACGGGATCTTCTCCCGGTGGCTGCTCAACACCGTGCTCTACGTCGTCGTGGGTGCGACCGTGTCCACCTTCCTGGCGGCCCTCGGCGGGTACGCCCTGGCGAAACTGGATTTCCGCGGCAAGCGGGTCTTCCTCTTCGTCGTGCTGGGGTCGATCTCGGTCCCCGGCATCGCCCTGGCGATCCCGCAGTTCCTGCTGTTCGCGCACGTCGGCATGACCAACACCCCGTGGGCGATTCTCATCCCGTCCTTCATCAACCCCTTCGGGCTGTACCTGATGTGGGTGTTCACGGCCGAGGCCGTGCCGGGCGGGCTGCTCGAGGCGGCGAAGATCGACGGTGCCGGGGAGTTCAGGACCTTTCTCCAGATCGCGCTCCCGCTGCTCGCACCGGCGAGCGTGACGGTCCTGCTCTTCTCGTTCGTGTCGATCTGGAACAACTACTTCCTGCCGTTGATCATGCTGAAGGATCCCGACTGGTATCCGCTGACCGTCGGCATCAATCAGTGGAACAAGCTGGGCTCGACGGCGGGGAACGGCGCCCTCGTGCAGAACCTCGTGATCACCTCCGCGCTGCTGACCATCGTCCCGTTGATCATCGCGTTCCTCAGCCTGCAGCGGTACTGGCAGTCGGGCCTGGCGCTGGGCGCCGTCAAGGGCTAGAACCGGCACACCTTTCCCTTTTTGCACCATTTCGTGAAGAACAGTGAGGCCATGAAGAGCGAGCCCCGATACCTGATCGACGGTGAGCCGCGTGACGAGAGCGCGCTCCCGCATGTCTGGAGCAGATGCGTCGGCGCCGGACGGGCGAACGAAGCACTGCGGGCGGACTGGCAGCAGCAGTTCGCCGAGGCCGTCGCCGCATGCGGATTCCAGTACATCCGCTTCCACGGCGTCTTTCACGACGACATGTTCGTGTACCGCGAGAGTTACGGCAGCGGTTTCGGCGAGAACGGGCGCCT
Source organism: Nonomuraea sp. NPDC050786 (assembly GCF_040654115.1). Classification (NCBI taxonomy): domain Bacteria; kingdom Bacillati; phylum Actinomycetota; class Actinomycetes; order Streptosporangiales; family Streptosporangiaceae; genus Nonomuraea; species Nonomuraea sp. NPDC050786. The sequence continues at coordinate 12,709 of NZ_JBFAHJ010000066.1, read as the reverse complement.
CGCCTCGCCCGTGCACACGTTCAGCTATGTCGACAAGGTCTTCGACTTCATCGTGGACAGCGGGGTCCGTCCCTTCGTCGAGCTGGGCTTCATGCCGCGCGAGCTCGCGACGGTGACCGAGACCGTGTTCTGGTGGGGCGCGCACTGCAGCCCGCCCAAGGACATGGCGCGCTGGGTCGAGCTGGTCACGAGGTCGGTCGAGCACTGGATCGAGCGGTACGGGCTCGACGAGGTGCGGGAGTGGCGCTTCGAGGTGTGGAACGAGCCGAACCTGGTCCCCCACTTCTGGACCGGCACGAAGACCGAGTACTTCGAGCTCTACGAGCAGACCGTCCGGGCGATCAAGAAGATCGATCCCGCCCTCAAGGTGGGCGGGCCCGCGACGAGCGTCTTCGTGCCCGACGACCGCTACAAGGGCGAGACCGAGGACCGGTCGGCGGCGCTCGCGACGGCCGCCGCGACCGACGTGGACGCGCTCGACTGGCGCCCCGTCTGGATCGAGGACTTCATCGCCTGGTGCGCGGAGCGCGAGCTCCCGATCGACTTCATCTCGACCCACACCTATCCCACCGACTTCGCGTACGGGGCCAACGGCGAGGCCGTGCACATCACCCGGTACGCCGACGCCACCTTCGACGACCTGACCCTCCTCCGCGAGCTCGTGCGGAACAGCGCGTATCCCGATGCGGAGATCCACATCACGGAGTGGTCGACGTCACCGTCGGCCCGCGACTTCATCCACGACACGCCGTTCGCGGCGACCTCCATCACGAGGTCGTACCTGAAGTGCGCCACCCTCGCCGACTCCATCGCCTACTGGACCTTCACGGACGTCTTCGAGGAGGGAGGCGCCGGGATGGGACCGTTTCACGGCGGGTTCGGCCTGGTGAACGAAGGCGGCATCCACAAGCCCACGTTCCACGCTTTCACGATGCTGGAACGGCTCGGCGACCGGCTGCTCCTCGCGACGCCCGACGGGGTGGTGACCCGTGACAGCCGGACGTCGGCCGTGTCGGCGGTGTTCTTCAACTACCCCGAGGACATGGGCGTGAAGGGTGTCGGCTCGGCGAACTCCTACCCGGCGACCCGCGCGCTGGCCGAGATGGGGCCGAGCCGGAGGATCAGCCACTCGATCGGCGGACTGGAGCCGGGCGCGACGTTCCTCGTCGAGATCATGGACTGGGAGCACGGGAACGCCGCCGAGGCCTGGTACCGGCTCGGATCGCCGCTCAACCTGTCCCGGGCCCAGAGCGAGTACCTGAAGGGAGTCGCCGACTCGCTCCTCAGGTTCACGCTGACCGTGCCCGACAGCGGCGTGCTGCAGGTGGATGTCGAGCTCGCGCCGTGGGCCGTGATGTCGTTGCGGCAGTCGGACTGACCGCATCGCGGCCTGCCGAACGACGAGCACGCCGGGGCGCGGGTCAGGGACGCAGGGCGCGGGCGCACGCCGTGAGGCTGTGCTGACGCGTGGGTGCACCACCGCGGTGGTGCACCCACGCCAGGTCAGGTGCGGGTCCAGCGCTGGTTGACGCCGCCGTTGCAGGACCAGATGGTCAGCTTGGTGCCGTTGGCGGTGGCGTTGTTCGGCACATCCAGGCACTTGTTCGCCCCGACGGCGGTGATGGTGCCGTCGGAGTTGAGGCGCCACCGCTGGTTGTCCTGGCCGTTGCAGTCCCAGATGATGACGTTGGTGCCGTCGGCGGTGCCCCGGTTGTACACATCCAGGCACTTGCCGCCGTAGACCCGCAGCTCACCGCTCGCGGTCGCCGTCCACTGCTGGTTGGCCTGGCCGTTGCAGTCCCAGATCTGCGCCTGCGCGCCGTTGGCCTGGGAAGAACCGGAGACGTCAAGGCACTTGCCCGACCCCACGCCCTTGATCGCGCCCGTGGGCGGGGGCGTGACGATGCCTCCTCCGGTCACGACGTACATGGCCGCCCCGTGTCCGGGGACCGACGCGCTGATCGTCCCGGACGAGGAGGACGTCGTGTGCGCCCACAGATCGCGCACCGAGTAGGAGGACGCGGACCCCAGCCCTAGCGCGGAGGCGGTGGTGGAGACCGTCGAGGTGGCGGTGCCCCGGTTGAGCAGCACGACCGCGACCGAGCCGTTCGACATCGGCTTGCGCCAGACCTCCAGGTTGCCGTTGTCGCTGATCTTGTGGCCCTGCCTGCCGCCCCAGTCCTGGTTGACCGCGATGACCTCGGTGTTGGTGAGGATGGTGCGCGTATCGGCGCTCATCGTGCGGATGTCGTTTCCGGCGATGAGCGGCGCGTTCAGCAGCGACCACAGGCTGAAGTGGGCGCGGCCCTCGGTCCCCGTCACCGCGCCGACGCCCACCTCCAGCATGTCGGGGTCGTTCCACCCGCCCGGGCCCGAGTACGCCTCGAGCCCGACCTGCTGGTCCAGGATGCCCGTGATCGAGTTCCAGTTCGCCGCTATGTCACCGGTGTTGCGCCAGGAGTTGCCCACCGGCATCCCCCACGTCCACACGCTCTCCTGCCCCCAATTGCACAGGCTGTACACGATCGGACGCCCGGTGGCGGCGAGCGCGTCGCGCATGGCCGTGTACCGCTGCTGCCCGTTCATGCCCTGGTGGTCACCGCAGTTGTCGTACTTCAGATAGTCGATGCCCCAGGACGCCCACAGGGCCGCGTCCCGCCGCTCGTTGCCCAGGCTGGCCGGGTACCCCGCGCACGTCGTGGTTCCGGCCGAGGAGTAGATGCCGAGCTTGAGCCCTTTGGAGTGGACGTAGTCGGCCACGGCCTTGATGCCGTTGGGGAACTTCTGCGGGTCCGGCACCAGGTCGCCGTTGGAGTTGCGGCTCTTGGTGGACCAGCAGTCGTCGATGTTGACGTAGGTGTAGCCCGCCGCCGCCATGCCACTGGAGACCATGGCGTCGGCCGTCTGGCGGATCAGGCCGTCGTTGACGTTGCAGCCGAAACTGTTCCAGTCGTTCCAGCCCATCTGGGGTGTGCGGGCCAGGCCGTTGTCGAGGGCGGCGGCCGGCGACGTCGCACCGCCGATCGCGACGGCGGAGCCGGCCGCCAGCACCGCTGCCATTGCCAAGCCAAGAATTCTGCGCATCTGGTTCCTCAGCCTGCGGGGTGTCGGGGAGAGCTCCGGGCGCTTCCCCCCGGGGGGAGGGATGTCATGCGTTCTGGCGGGTCCATTGCTGGTTGGTGCCGCCGTGGCAGGTCCAGATCTGCACCTTGGTGCCGTTGGCGGTGCCGTACCCGGCCACGTCCAGGCACTTGTTCGCCGCGACCGCCGTGATCGTGCCGTCGGCGTTCAGTCGCCACTTCTGGTTGTTCTGGCCGTTGCAGTCCCAGATGATCACGCTGGTGCCGTCCGCCGTGCCGGCTCCGTACACGTCCAGGCACTTGCCGCCGTAGACCCGCAGCTCACCGCTCGCGGTCGCCGTCCACTGCTGGTTCGACTGGCCGTTGCAGTCCCAGATCTGCGTCTGCGCGCCGTTCGCCTGCGAGGCGCCCGAGACGTCGAGACACCTGCCCGACCCCACGCCCCTGATCGCCCCGGCACCAGGGGTGGGGGTGCCGCCGCCCGGCTGGCCGATGCTGCCCGGCACCGACTGAAGCGCGTCGTACCAGGCGGCGGCCATCTTGTCGTAGCCGCCGGCGGTGGGGTGGACGCCGTCGATCAGGTCGGAGGTGGTCAGCTTGCTGTGCATGTCGACCAGGTGGACATGTTTGCCGCTGTTGACCTTGCTCTGGACGATGCCGGGGATCGCCGCGTTGAAGGTGCGGCCGGCCGACTCCTGGCCGGAGTTGGAGAGCGGGATGATGGTGGCGACGAAGACGTCCGCGTCGGGCACGGCTGTGGTGATGTGGTCGATCAGCGTGGACAGCCGTTGCGGCGCACCGGCCAGGTTGTAGTTCTGCAGGACATCGTTGGTGCCGATGTGCAGCAGCACCGTGCGCGGCGTGTACGTACGCAGCCAGCCGGTGATGTTCGCGTCGATCTGGTCGATCCGCCACCCGGGGTGGCCCTCGTGGTCATGGTCGCCCAGGTTGCCCGGCCCGTTGAACTGCGACCCGACGAAGTCGATCGTGTAGCGGCCGGCGGCCAGGCGCTGCCACAGCCCGATCCGGTAGCCGCCCGGCACCTGCGTGCCCTCGGTGATCGAGTCGCCGAGCGGCATGACCCGCACCCCGCCGTTGGACTCCGCGCCGGCGACCCCCGTCCCCATCACCGTGCCCGCCACCGCCAGCGCCACGGTCATCAGCGCGGCGGCGCACCATCGTCCCCACGTACGCATGGTCAACCTCTCACCGCGGCCGGGGAACGGGTCGAATCGAGTAGCAATGCCGGCGCTGACGCGCTTGTGCTCCGGCCCGCCTGCTGTGGACACGAGGACCCCTTTCGGACATCTGTTAGCGTTAACATCGCTTCGGCCAACGCAGTGCTCCTTCCACGCACGCCGCTGGGGTGGTGGTATGGCGGAGCAAACATGACGCGCGAAGATCCGTCAAGGCCCCACTCCTCTCCGTAACCGGCCCCGCTCTGCGCCGCACCGGCCTGATCAGCGCCGACCGGACGTCGTCGCGCTGTCGCGGCGCGGCGCCGCGATGAAACGTTCATCCCACGGCGGCGTGGCATGACGGGGACGCACCAGCGCAGCGGCCTCCAGATCATCGGCTCGTTCATCGAATCGATTCGCTCACACCCTTGACACGGTTCGTGTTGGTTTCCACACTGAGTCCGCCAAGGCGGACGATCTCCTGCCGGAGCCTGTGGTGTGCGGCAGGAGCCCGCGGCGCGCGCGCCCCGCCCCGCCCCCTCCGTGAGCAAGGAGTCACGCATGAACGTCACACTCCGCAGGCGGCACAGAAGCCGCCGCCGGATCGCCGCCTTATTCGCCGCAGGCGCGCTCGTCGCCGGCCCCGTCATGACGGCCGCCACGCCGGCCCTGGCCGCGGACCAGGCCATCACCGTCGACTTCTCCGCGGGTGGCGGCTCTCCCACCTACCGCGCCTCCGGGTGGATCTACGGCATGACCGAGAACGCGTCGGGGCCGCCGGACCACTTCTACACCGATGTGAAGTTCCGGTACATGCGTGCCGGCGGGGCGCAGCTCGACAGCCCGGGCGGGTGGGTGTCGGGCAAGTACGACCGCCGGTGGAACTCCACCCGCGCTCAGCTGCTGCGCACGCGATCGCTGGGCGGGGAGTTCATCCTGCTCGTCCACGACCTGTGGGGCGCCGACGGCTACCCGATCTCGCGCTTCCCCGGCGACAACGGCGACTGGACCGACTACGACAACTTCCTCACCCGTCTGATCAACGACGTGCGGGCGACGGGCGCCACCGTACAGTGGGATCTCTGGAACGAGCCCAACATCACCACGTTCTGGAACCGCCCGCAGTCCCAGTACTTCGAGATGTGGCGGCGCGCCTACCAGCGCGTCCGGGCCGCGTTCCCGACGCATCTCATCGTCGGGCCGAGCTGCGCGTGCGTGCCCTCGACCACCAACTCGTTCTGGGGCCAGTACCTGGACTACGTCAAGGCCAACAACGTGGTCCCCGACATCATCAGCTGGCACTCCCTGCCCGGCGACCCGGTCGCCAACGTGGCGGCGGCCGACACCACGCTGAACTCCCGCGGCATCCCGCACCCGCGCCCGTACCAGATCAACGAGTACGGGGCCTCCAACGAGCAGAACCCCGGTGACGGAGCCTGGTACATCGCACGCCTGGAAAGGGCCGGCGCCGACGGCCTGCGCGCCAACTGGGCGGGCGGCGGAAACCTGCACAACGACCTCGCCAACCTGCTCGTCCGCAACTCGGCGGGCGAATACCAGCCCAAGGGCGAATGGTGGGTCTACCGCTTCTACGGCTCTCAGACCGGCCAGATCGCCTCCGTCACCCCCAGCTCCTCGTACGACGCGTTCGCCACCAAGGCGGCCGGGACGGCCAAGATCCTGGTCGGGGGCGGCAGCACGACCGGCAACATCGCCGTCAACCTGCGGCGCCTGGACACCACGAGCGGCGTCGTGCGGAACAACCAGGTGAGAGTCGTCGCCGAGCGCATCCCCTACAACGGCGGCGGCGCCGTCCAGGGTCCGGTCACCGTCCAGGACTCCGTGGTGACGCTCTCCGGCGACGGCGCGACGGTCAACCTGCCGCACACCGCCATCGACGACACCTTCACCATCACGCTGCTGCCTCCCACGGACCCGGGCGGCGGTTCGACGTCGGTGCTGCGGAACGTCAACGCCGGCCGGTGCCTGGACGTCCCGAACGCGAGCACCGTCAACGGCACCCAGCTCCAGCTCTGGGACTGCGGCAGCGGCGCCAACCAGCAGTGGACCGCCACCTCGTCCAGGCAGTTGCAGGTGTACGGCAACAAGTGCCTGGACGCCAAGGGGCAGGGCACCGCCAACGGCACCCAGGTGATCATCTGGGACTGCAACGGGCAGGCGAACCAGCAGTGGAACGTCAACGGCGACGGCACCATCACCGGCGTGCAGTCCGGCCTCTGCATGGAGGCGAGCAACTTCGGGACCACGAACGGGACGAAGGTGCAGCTGTGGTCCTGCACCGGCACGACCAGCCAGAAATGGACAAAGAGCTGAGCCGATAGCGGCCGGTGGCCCGTCGGCCGTCCCGGTGTCCACCCAGGCGGTCCCGTCGCCCTGTCACGCGACGGGACCGCCGCACGGCGGGCAGCGTCTGTCAGACGGCCCGCACGAGCACGCGCTGGGGTCGATCACGCCGGGAGCCCCGGTCACGCGGTCACGCGGTCACGAAGGTCTTCACGCTTCGAGCGGGGAGCGTGACGGTGAAGGAGCCGTTCGACACGCCGGTCGTGCCCTGGGGCGCGACGTTCCTGCTCGCGTCGGTCAGCCAGGACGAGACGCTGGACGCGGTGCTGTTCGCCAGGGTGAACTGCTGGCTCACCGCAGAGGTCCCCTTGTTGATGGCGACGACGACCATGGAGTTGCCGCCCCGGTACGCCGAGACGTAGACGTTCGACGCCGGGTTCGCCGTCGCCTGGAGCCGCACATATCCGGGGCGGACGAACCTGGCGAAGTGCGCCATGTTGGCGCCCCGCTTGCTGATCTGGCCGTCCTCCCGCATGGGGCCGTAGCTGCGCCGGATGTACCACCAGATGTACGCCTGGAACTCGGCATCCACCATGGCGCGGTGGATGTGCTCTCCCACGTCGAGCGCCTGGGGCCAGAGGTCCGCCGAATCGCTGCTGTTGGGGTAGTAGACCTCGGTCATCCAGAGTTCTTTGCCCGCGCCCTTCTGCTTGAAGAGCGGATAGGGGAAGTTCGCGAACGACGTGCCGTAGAGGTGAGCTCCGATGATGTCCACGTTGGCGAGCGCCGCGGGGTCGTTGAGAATCGGGTCTGACATGTTCTTGAGGTACTGGAAGGACTCGGGCGCGATGACCCTGGTGCCGATGGAGCCGGCGTTCTCCCGCAGGAACCGCACCATTTCGGTGGGGGTCCACCAGGTCCAGTCATGCGCGTAATCGGGCTCGTTCTGCACTGATATGCCGTACAGGGTCACCCCGTTGTTCCGCAGGAACGTGTTGAAGTCGTTCAGGTGCTGCGCATAGGCGCCGTACATGTCGTACCTGAGCCGTCTCGCGTTGGTCTGGCTGCCGCGGACAAAGGTCTCGACCATGCGGGCGGGAGGATTCCACGGCGAGGCGATGACGGTCGCCCCGAGCTCGATCGCGCGCCTCGCCGTCGCCACATCACGGCTCCAGTCCGCCGTGTTCTCGGGGACGGGGATCCTGAGCACGGAGAACCCCAGCCGGCCCTCGCCGGTGCCGAACGCCGTTTCCCGCTGGGCGGCTGTCAGGTCGCCGATCCAGGCCGTGTGGGTCATGCCGCCGAAGCCGCGGATCGTCTGCCGCCGCGCCGAGGCATCGAGGACCACGGGGGCGGCAGCCGTCGCGGCCGCGGCTCTGGAGGTCCCGAGTGCCGACGTCGTGGCCGCGAGGACCGGCAGTGCCCCCATCGTCGTCAGGACGGCTCTCCGGCTCAGCGATCCTCGCTCGCCACTCATGGGCTCATTCCGACCTTGCGTCATGTCTCCTCCTTGTGGCCGGCGGTGCTGAACCGCGCCCTTTTGGGAGCGCTCCCATACGCGGGAATGACCTACGCACGTGTCTTTGTCGGGCTGCTGCTGCAAGTTAAGTCCCCTACGGGGGATCGTCAACCGCCAACAGGGCTGGGCGGTAACTTAATCAAGATCAGGATGACTCTCGGCTACGCCGCAGAGCAGCCGTACTCCGGCGGACCACCAGCTCAGTCCCCAGCTCCACTCTCTTCTGCTGGAGCTGCTCCCCTTCGGCCAGGCTGATCAGCATGGCCGCGGCCGTGGCACCCATCTCGCGCAGGGGCTGGTGAATGGTGGTGAGCGGCGGTATCGCCCAGCGCGAGACCGGCATGTCGTCGAAGCCGATCACGCTCAGGTCGTCAGGTACGTGTAACCGCAGCTCATGAGCCGCATGGTAGACACCGATGGCCTGCCCGTCGTTGGCGGCGAAGATCGCGGTGGGCGGCTCGGACAGTTCCATCAGTTGACGCGTATGGACTATCCCGTCCTCGATCTGAAAGTTTCCTTCGCGGATGAGAGCCGGGTCCACCGGCACACCGGCGGCATCGAGTGCGGCGCGGTAACCGTCCAGCCGGGCCCGGCTGGAGAGCGCGAACGCCGGCCCGGTGATCATCGCGATCCGCCGGTGGCCCAGTTCGAGCAGGTGACGGGTGGCCTCCAGGCCGCCGCTCCAGTTCGTGGCGGCCACGGACGGTACGCCGAGCCCCGGATTGCCCGCGGGATCCAGCGCCACCAGGGGGATCTCCTGGGCTGCCAGCCGTACGCGCTGATCGTCCTCCGGCCCCGAGAACACGGTGATCACACCGGCGGGACGGCGGGTGAGCAGGTCCCCGATCCAGTTGGGCCCGGGAGTGTGCCGGCCGCCGAGTTCGGAGATCACCACGCTCAAGCCGTGGGCCCACGCGACCCGCTGGACGCCCTTGACGATCTCCGTCGGGTAGTCCCCGGCGAGCTCGTGGAAGACGACCTCGATGAGGCTCGCCGGCTTGATGCGGCGGCGCTGCCGGCGATAGCCGTACTCCTCGATGAGCCTCTCGACGAGCGCGCGGGTCGTCGGTCCGACCTCCGACCGGCCGTTGATGACCTTGGAGACCGTGGCGGTGGACACTCCGGCCAATTCGGCCAGCTGAGTCAGGGTCAGTGGCGCCGAAGGCGCCGATTCGCCACTGAGGGGTTCTCCGGTCGAGGTCATATCGGGAGTGTATCGAGGGTGCATTTCGGTCTCCGACCGGAAATTTACGTTCCCGCTGAAGCCAGGAAAGCCGATCCCGCCCTGACGCGGCGCCGTCAAGTTAACGCTTCGTCGAATTCACTTCCCCCGTTGCCGGCCGGTGACTTCTGTGAAACTTTCACAGGGACGGGCGATGTGGCACGACCCCCTTCCGGATGAATGCCCAGGCGAGGCAGACATTCCGGCAGTAACGCCCAGGTGGCAGGGGTTGGCCATCATTGACGTCGGCTCGGACAGTCGGATGTACTCCCCGAAAACGTACTCACCGGAGAAGGTCGTACGGCTCTGCAGGACCGAACGTTAACGCTAACAATTTCGTGCCCCGCCGACGACAACGGCCCGAACAACACCTTGTGGAGGTTCCTGTGAGGCGCGTGCTCGCGGTTCTCGCGTCCCTGCTTCTCGTGGGCGTGTCCCTCACGGCTCCGGCGTCGGCCGCGACGGTCGACACCAACGCCTGGTACGTCCTGATCAACCGCAACAGCGGCAAGGCGCTCGACGTCTACAACCTCTCCACCGCCGACGGCGGCCGGATCACCCAGTGGACCCGCAACGACGGCAACCAGCAGCAATGGCAGTTCGTCGACTCCGGCGGCGGCTACTACCGCATCAAGTCCCGTCACTCCGGCAAGGTGCTCGACGTCAGCAACTCCTCCACCGCCAACGGCGCCGCCGTCGTCCAGTGGACCGACCACAACGGCACCAACCAGCAGTGGCGGCTGGCCGACAGCTCCGACGGCTACGTGAGGTTCATCTCGCGCAACAGCAACAAGGCCCTGGAGGTCCAGGGCGCCTCCACCGCCGACGGCGCCAACATCGTTCAATATGACGACTGGGGCGGCACCAACCAGCAATGGCAACTCGTCCCGGTCGGCGGCGACCCGAACCCGGGCAGCACCTACACCAACCCGGTCGTCTGGCAGGACTTCGCCGACGGCGACATCATCCGGGTCGGCGACGCCTACTACTACTCGGCCTCGACGATGCACTACTCGCCGGGCGCGCCGATCCTGCGCTCCTACAACCTGGTCGACTGGGAGTACGCCGGGCATTCGGTCCCGAGGCTGGACTTCGACTCGGGCGCCTACGATCTCAACGGCGGCCGGGCGTACGTGAAGGGCATCTGGGCCTCGGCCTTCAACTACCGGCCCAGCAACAGCACCTACTACTGGATCGGCTGCGTCGAGTTCAACCGCACCTACGTCTACACGGCCTCCGCCGTCGACGGTACGTGGAGCAAGCGCTCGCGGATCAACAACTGCTACTACGACGCCGGCCTGCTGATCGACACCGACGACACCATGTACGTCGCCTACGGCAACAGCACCATCAGTGTGGCCCAGCTCTCGGCCGACGGGCTCAGCCAGGTCCGCTCCCAGCAGGTGTTCCAGACTCCGAGCAGCGTCGGCACGCTGGAGGGCTCCCGCTTCTACAAGCGGAACGGCTACTACTACATCTGGGTGACCCGCCCCGCCAACGGCCAGTACGTGCTCCGCTCCACGTCGCCGTGGGGTCCGTACGAGATGCGCCAGGTCCTGCTCAACATGCCCGGGCCCATCTCCGGCGGCGGCGTGCCCCACCAGGGCGGCCTCGTCCAGACCCAGAACGGCGCCTGGTACTACATGTCGTTCGTCGACGCCTACCCCGGCGGCCGGGTGCCGGCGCTCGCGCCGATCACCTGGACCAACGACTGGCCGACCGTGCAGACCGTGAACGGCGGGTGGGGCGTCAACTACCCGAGGCCGGACATCCAGACCAGCCGGACCGTGGCGTCCATGATCGGCCCCGACACGTTCACCTCGGGCAGCCTCGGGCCCCGCTGGGAGTGGAACCACAACCCCGACACCAGCCGCTTCTCCACCGGCAGCGGCCTGCGCCTGCAGACCGCGACCGTCACCAACGACCTCTACAACGCCCGAAACACGCTGACCCACCGCATCCAGGGCCCGTCGTCGACGGCGACGATCGAGCTGGACTACTCGCAGATGGCCAACGGCGACCGCGCCGGGCTGGCGATGCTGCGCGACCAGTCGGCCTGGATCGGCGTCAAACGCGACAACGGCGTCAACCGGGTCGTGATGACCAACGGGCTGACCATGAACGGCTCGTGGCAGACCACCGGCACCGGCACCGAAGCGGCGGGCGCGAACGTCTCAGGCGGCCGGATCTGGCTGCGGGTCAACGCCGACATCAGGCCAGGTTCCGGCAGGCAGGCCCGCTTCTCCTACAGCACCGACGGCAGCAACTTCGTGAGCCTTGGCCCGGCCTTCACCTTGAACAACGCCTGGCAGTTCTTCATGGGCTACCGCTTCGGGATCTTCAACTACGCCACCCAGTCCCTCGGCGGCGCGGTCACCGTGCGCAGCTTCGACCTCACCACTCCCTGACACGACCCCGTCAACACAGGAAGGCACCACCCGTCCATGAAACGACTCCGGTCGGCGAAATTCAGACCCCTGGCCATTCTCACGGCGGTGGCCACCTTACTGGCGAGCCTCTTGGTCGCCCTTCAGGCTCAGTCCGCCAACGCGGCCACCGTCGACACCAACGCCTGGTACGTCCTGGTCAACCGCAACAGCGGCAAGGCGCTCGACGTCTACAACCTCTCAACCGCCGACGGCGGCCGCATCACCCAGTGGACCAGGAACGACCAGAACCAGCAGCAATGGCAGTTCGTCGACTCCGGCGGCGGCTACTACCGCATCAAGTCCCGCCACTCCGGCAAGGTGCTCGACGTCTACAACTTCTCCACCGCCAACGGCGCCAACATCGTCCAGTGGACCGACCACAACGGCACCAACCAGCAGTGGCGGCTGGCCGACAGCTCCGACGGCTACGTGAGGTTCATCTCGCGCAACAGCAACAAGGCCCTGGAGGTCCAGGGCGCCTCGACGGCCGACGGCGCCAACATCGTCCAGTACGACGACTGGGGCGGCACCAACCAGCAATGGCAGCTCGCCAAGGTCGGCGGCGGCAACCCTGACCCCGGTACGTGCGATCTTCCGTCGACGTACCGGTGGACCTCGACGGGCCCGCTGGCGCAGCCGAAGGCGGGATGGGTCTCGCTCAAGGACTTCACCGTCGCCCCCTACAACGGCAAGCACCTGGTCTACGCCACGACGCACGACAACGGGTCGAGCTGGGGTTCGATGAACTTCACCCCCTTCACCAACTGGTCCGACATGGCCTCGGCCAGCCAGAACACGATGTCCTCCAGCACTGTCGCGCCCACGCTGCTGTACTTCGCCCCGAAGAACATCTGGGTGCTGGCCTACCAGTGGGGCGGGACCGCCTTCTCCTACCGGACCTCCAGCGACCCCACCAACCCCAACGGCTGGTCCTCCCCGCAGGCGCTCTTCACCGGCAGCATCTCCGGCTCCGGAAC
>NZ_JBFAHJ010000065.1:0-18397 GCF_040654115.1 Nonomuraea sp. NPDC050786 | reverse complement strand
ATCCGGGACTTCGGCAGATCCCGCGCCAAAGCCCTCAAGGACATCGCCGAACGCCTGCCGGTCCGGCAGCGGGCCGGGATGCCGCGCTTCAAGAAGCAGAACCTGGCCCACCCGAGCCTGAACTACACCCGACGCGGCTTCGGCATCAAGGACGGCCGCCTGCACCTGGCGGGCGGGATCGTGCCGACCGTGGTGTGGTCCCGCGATCTGCCCGGCGAGCCGTCGCCGGTGCGCGTGTACCGCGACAGCCTCGGCCACTGGTACTGCTCGTTCGTCGCCCCCGCCCAGGTACAGCCGCTGCCGGAGACCGGGCGGGTGATCGGCATCGACTGGGGCGTGACCCAGACCGCGACCACCACCAGCGACGACCATGACCTGCCGCACCCCGAATACGGCAAGAAGGCCCAGACCAAGCTGGGCCGCTACGACAAGATGATGGCCCGCCGCAAGCCCGCCAAAGGACAGCCCGGCTCCCAGGGCTACCGCCAGGCGAAGAAGCTGCGCGCCAAGCAGTACAAGAAGGTCGCCCGCCAGCGGGAAGACACCGGCCGCAAGTGGGCCAAACGCGTCGTGCGCGACCATGACGCGCTCGCGGTGGAAGACTTCAAACCCACGTTCCTGGCCAAGTCGAGCATGGCGCGCAAGGCCGCCGACGCGGCCATCGGCGCCACCCAGCGCGCCCTCATCGAGATGGACCGCAAACACGGCCGGGACGTCCGGCTCGTGCACCCGGCGCACACCACCACCGAATGCGCACCGTGCGGAGCGAGAACCAAGCACGCACTACCTCTTTACGAACGTACCTACACCTGCACCGCATGCGGAGCCGTCTCTTGCCGGGACAAGAACTCCGCACGCGTGATGCTGGTCCGGGCTGGTCTGAACCCGGCTGGTGCCGATCGCGTAAGACCCGACAGTCCGCAGGACCGTCAGGCAGCGTGAGCCAGAAATCCCCGCCTTCAGGCAGGGAGCCGTCAAAAGAAGCATCCTTGCCAGCAGCAGCTGGAGCCCACACGACCCGCAATCGCCGCGCAATCGCCACCTCGTGGGGCCACAATCGCCACGCAGCCCACGTCGCCTCGCACCGACCGCGCCTCCCCAAAGCCCCACATCTGACCGCGCCGACGGCGATCAATGGCTGATGGTCGCCGAGCGTCCGGATATAGCGGTGTCGCATGAGGGCGTTCCCGCCCGCCCTTGGCAACAGCACATCGGCGCGCAGTGGCTTCGGTCCGCGCGGTAGACACGTGTGGCACCGAACGCGGTCGGCACGCCCGCCTGCCGGCAGTCCCGGGCCAGAGCCAGTCGAAGGCGCGCCGATGGAGGTCGAGGAACCTGGTCTTTGCAGCCTCGTCTGCAAATCCACCGATTTTCAGGGCCGAGGTGGCGTCCGCGGGAGCGATGTACGCGTTTGAGCTGGTCACAGGCATGACGGCGGAAACGGGGACGGCCATCGCTTGGTCCTTCGAGGGCCTAGGTCGAGACCGAAGGAGACCAGAACGATGGCCGCAAACACAGTGTGCCGCTCGAGTGGTGGCCGGCGGAGCGAATGGGCGACCCGTGACCCCGACTTTGTCGCGGTCCTTCCTGCTCAGGGTCCCAGCGCTGGCCCGAGTTCCTACGACGGAGGCAGCCGGATGTCCTCTTCGGCATCTGGCCTGTGCGCAACAGCACTCCCCCGGGTAAGACCGAGCCGTCTCTAGGCGCGGAAGTCGTCGTCCGGGAACGGGGGTTCGTCGGTCGGGTCGGGCTCCGGGGTGGGCGGCGGTTCCAGGAAGGCGGAATCCGGGGCCTTGCGGTAGGAGGCCGTCTGTTTCCGCAGGCGCCAGCCGCTCGTGGTTCGCTCGATGTAGCCTGCGGCCGCCAGCCCGCCCAGGGCGCTCAAGGCGGTGTCCAGGCTTACGCCTGCGGCGACGGCGATGGACGCGGGGCCTGCGCCGCCGCGGGACGGGATCGCGTCCAGGACCTTGCGGGTGGTCTCGTTGAGTTTGTCTCTGGGGACCGCGGGAGGGCGGGTCTGAGTGGCCAGGTCGTCGCCGATGACGCCTACGAGGTCGATCATCTCCTCTGGCGAGGTGACGCATACGGCTTTGCGTTCGCGGAGGAGTTTGTGGCAGCCGGCCGACATGCCTGACGTGATCGGGCCGGGGACCGCACCCAGATGCCTGTTGAGGGACAGGGCGTGGGCGGCTGTGTTGAGTGCGCCACTGCGCAGGGCCGCCTCCACCACCACCGTGCCTCGCGACAGGGCGGCTATCAGGCGGTTTCTGATCAGGAAGCGGGCCCGGGTGGGATGGACACCGGGTGGGCACTCGCTGATCACGACGCCCTGGTCTCTGACAGCGGCGAACAACGTGTCGTGATCCGCCGGGTAGCAGACGTCCACCCCGCAGGCCAGAACGACCACCGTCGGTGAGCCGCCTGCCAGGGCGCCTCGGTGGACCGCGCCGTCCACGCCGAAAGCGCCTCCCGACACCACGGTCCAGCCTGACTCACTGAGACCGACGCCGAACTCGGCAGCGACGTGGGCGCCGTACGCGGTCGCGGCTCTGGCCCCCACCACCGCGACGGATTTGAGGCAGGAGAAGCGGAGGTCGGCGGTGCCGTGGAGCCACAGGCCCAGCGGGCGGCCCTGGCCTAGTTGGTCCAGTTGGGTGGGCCATTCGGGGCTGCCGGGAATGATCAGTCTTGCTCCCGACTTCTCCCCGGCTTCGAGGTCTGCCGCCGGGTTGGCGGCCGTCAGGCGGGCGTGCCAGGCGTTCACGCGGGCGGTCAGGTCGGGTGGGCGGCCCTGCTGGGCCTCACGAGCTCGCTGGGCCTCCTGGGCGACGAACTCGGGCGGCAGGATACGTGTGCGGATCGCCTCCACTGCCGCCGGTGCACCGTACTGCAGCACCAGGCGGCCCATGATGGGGTCTCCGACGTCGGCGGCCCTCATGAGAGCGGCTCTCGCCGCAGCCTCGGCCTGAGTGGTGGGCGTGGTGCCAGTGCCTGCGCCGGTCCCGGTGGAAGCGTCCCTGGAGGCCACAGTGTCGGCGGCGGTGATGGTGGTGCTGGTGGTGGTGGTGCTGCTGCTGATGCTGGTCCCGGCTGGGGTGGACATGAGAGCTCCTAAAGGGGTGCGGGACTGGAGGCCGTGCGGACTGCGACGCGAGCCGAACAGGGCGGTGAGCGGCGCTTCAGAGGGACGGCGGGGGAGGTGGTGGGTGTCGGGGTCATGACGCCACCCCGGAAGAGGGCGTCGGCGTCATGACCCTCCGGAAGCGGGTGTCGGCGTTATGACTGCACCCCGAGCCAGAAGCCGAGTGCGGCGTTGGTCTCGTCCTGCTCCGGGGCGTCCTTGCCGGCCAGGTCCGCGAGCGTCCAGGCCACGCGTACGACCCGGTCCAGGCCGCGGGCGGTGAGCGCGCCCGAGTCCAGGCAGGACGTCATGGGCTTCATGGCCTCACCGGACGGGCGGTAGTCGGAATGGAGGAGGGCAGAGGGGATCTCGGCGTTGGTCCGCCAAGGGGTGCCGGCCAGGCGTCCGGCGGCCCGTTCGCGGGCCACGAGCACGCGTTCGGCCACCGTCTTGCTCGGCTCCACGAACTGGCGGTCGGCCAGGAGCTCGCGTCTGGACGAGCGGGCCACGGTGACCTTCATGTCGATGCGGTCGAGCAGCGGGCCGGAGAGCCTGCCCAGGTAGCGGCGCCTGATCGTGGGGGTGCACTTGCAGCTCTCGCCCTGGTCCTCCGATTGGGCGCAGGGGCAGGGGTTGGCCGCCAGCACCAGCATGAACCTCGCCGGGAACGTGACCGAGCCCGCCGATCGGGAGACCGTCACGCGGCCGGACTCCAGCGGCTGCCGCAGCGCGTCGAGCACGTGGCGGGGGAACTCCGGGGCCTCGTCCAGGAAGAGCACGCCCCTGTGGGCGAGGGAGACCGCCCCGGGGCGCACGGTCGCGCTGCCGCCGCCGATGATCGCGGCCGACGTCGCCGTATGGTGCGGGGCGACGAACGGGGGTCTGCTCATCATGGGGGCGTTCGGCGGCAGGACGCCCGCGACCGAGTGGATGGCCGTGACCTCTAGGGCATGGTCGAGCTCCAGGTCCGGCAGGAGGGTGGGCAGGCGCTCGGCCAGCATGGTCTTGCCGGTGCCCGGCGGGCCGAGCATCCACAGGTTGTGGCCGCCTGCGGCGCACACCTCAAGGGCCCGGCGGGCGACCGGCTGGCCGACCACGTCCGCCAGGTCCACCGACGGGTCGATGGCGGCCCTGAGCGGCTCCGCGCCCTCCTCGGCCCGAGGCTCCGGGGCTTCCTCTCCCTTGCGCAGCCACTCCACGAGCTGGCGCAGGTGGGACACCGGGACCACCTTGACGTTGGGCACGAGGCCGGCCTCGGCTGAGTTTCCCGAGGGGACGACGACGGTGACCTCCCCGTGCTCGGCCGCGCCGAGGATGGAGGGCAGCACGCCGCGTACGGGCCGGATGCGGCCGTCGAGGCCGAGCTCGCCCAGGAAGAACGGCTCCGCGATGCGTTCGGCGGGAATCACTCCGGCGGCGCTCAGGATCGCCACCGCCACGGCCAGATCGAACTGCGAGCCCCGCTTGGGGAGGCTGGCCGGGAAGAGGCTGACGATGATGCGGGCGTCCGGCCAGGGGTAGCCGCTGTTGACCGTGGCGGATCTGACCCGGTCGCGGGCCTCGCTGAGCGCCGTGTCGGGCAGGCCGATGAGGTGGATGCCCGCCAGGCCGTTGCCCACGTCGGCCTCGACCTCGACGACGCGGCCCGTGACTCCGACGACGGCTACGCTGCGGGTGCGGGCCACGGCCATCTAGCTCGCCCCCCGTACGTGCTTGAGGGCGAAGTCACCGGCGAAGCGCTCGAGGGCGATCACATCCACCCGTACGGCGTCGAACGTGCGCGGCTGCGTGGCCAGCCATCTGGCGGCGAGCATCCGCAGCCGGGCCAGCTTGGCCCGGCTCACGGACTCCAGGGCGGTGCCGTGGGATCTGCCCGATCGGGTCTTGACCTCGACGACGACGAGGTCGGGGCCGTCTTCGGCGATGATGTCGATCTCACCGTGGCGGCAGCGCCAGTTACGGCCGATTATCTTCATCCCCTCGGCCTCCAGGTAGGTCACGGCCACCTGTTCGCCCTGTTTGCCGAGGTCCTGCTTCGCGGCCATGTGCCCCCTCCATCGGGTCCGCTCCTGGTCAGGCACTGACCTTCGCGGATGAGGGGTGGCGGAGAAGGGGCCGAACGACGTTCTGGGGATGAGCGGGTCGGGCTTGCCCCTCGGTTGTGGACAACCCAGGCCGGCCGGCGCGGGCCGGCCTGGACGTCATGATCACACGAGGTCGAACCGGTCCAGGTTCATGACCTTGACCCACGCCGCGACGAAGTCGTTCACGAACTTCTCCTTCGCATCGTCGCTCGCGTAGACCTCAGCGAGCGCGCGCAGCTCGGAGTTCGACCCGAAGACCAGGTCGACCCGGCTGCCGGTCCACTTGACCTCGCCCGTGGCGGCGTCGCGGCCCTCGAACGTGTTGGCGTCCTCGGACGTCGACTTCCACGTCGTGCCCAGGTCGAGCAGGTTGACGAAGAAGTCGTTGGTCAGGGCCCCGGGCGTCGTGGTGAAGACGCCGACCGGCGACTGCCGGTGGTTCGCGCCCAGGACGCGAAGTCCACCGACGAGGACCGTCATCTCGGGGGCGCTCAGGGTCAGCAGGTTCGCCCGGTCGAGCAGCAGGTACTCGGCAGGCAGGCGGTTGCCCTTGCCGAGGTAGTTGCGGAACCCGTCGGCGACCGGCTCGAGCGCGGCGAACGACTCCACGTCGGTCTCCTCCTGCGAGGCGTCCACGCGACCCGGCGTGAAGGGCACCTGGACGTCGAAGCCGGCGTCCTTGGCGGCCTTCTCGACGGCCGCGCCGCCGGCGAGGACGATCACGTCGGCGAGCGAGACCTGCTTGCCGCCCACCTGGGCGCCGTTGAACGCCTTCTGGATCCCCTCCAGGGCGCCCAGCACCGTCGCCAGCCGGTCGGGGTCGTTGACCTCCCACCCGCTCTGCGGCTGGAGGCGGATGCGGGCACCGTTGGCGCCGCCGCGCTTGTCGCTGCCGCGGAAGGACGAGGCCGAGGCCCACGCGGTGGACACCAGCTCGGACACCGACAGGCCCGAGGCGAGGATCTGGCTCTTGAGCGAGGCGATGTCCTCAGCGTCGACGAGCTCGTGCGTCACCGCGGGGAGCGGGTCCTGCCACAGCAGCGTCTCCGCCGGGACCTCGGGGCCGAGGTAGCGGGCGACCGGGCCCATGTCGCGGTGGGTCAGCTTGAACCACGCGCGGGCGAAGGCGTCCGCGAACTCGTCGGGGTTCTCGAGGAAGCGCCGCGAGATCTGCTCGTAGATCGGGTCGAACCGGAGCGAGAGGTCGGTCGTCAGCATCGTCGGGGCGTGGCTCTTCGACGGGTCGTGCGCGTCGGGGACGGTGCCGGCTCCGGCGCCGTCCTTCGGCCGCCACTGGTGCGCGCCCGCGGGGCTCTTGAAGAGCTCCCACTCGTAGCCGAACAGGATCTCGAAGAAGCTGTTGTCCCAGGTGGTCGGGGTGTTCGTCCAGATGCCCTCGAGACCGCTGGTGATCGTGTCTCCGCCCTTGCCGGTGCCGAAGGAGTTGCGCCAGCCGAGGCCCTGCTCCTCGATCGGGGCAGCCTCGGGGTCGGGGCCGACGTGGTCGGCCGGGCCCGCACCGTGGGTCTTGCCGAACGTGTGGCCGCCCGCGATCAGGGCGACCGTCTCCTCGTCGTTCATCGCCATCCGGCGGAACGTCTCACGGATGTCACGGGCCGCGGCGAGCGGGTCCGGGTTGCCGTTCGGGCCCTCCGGGTTGACGTAGATGAGGCCCATCTGGACCGCGCCCAGCGGGTTCTCCAGCTCCCTGTCACCGGTGTAGCGCTCGTCACCGAGCCAGGTGGTCTCGGGGCCCCAGTAAACGTCCTCGTCGGGCTCCCAGACGTCCGCACGGCCGCCGGCGAAGCCGAAGGTCCTGAAGCCCATCGACTCCAGGGCGACGTTGCCGGCCAGGATCATGAGGTCGGCCCAGGAGAGCTTCTGGCCGTACTTCTTCTTGACCGGCCACAGCAGCCGGCGGGCCTTGTCGAGGTTGCCGTTGTCCGGCCAGCTGTTGAGGGGCGCGAAGCGCTGCTGGCCCGCCCCGGCGCCGCCGCGGCCGTCGCTGATCCGGTACGTCCCCGCGCTGTGCCACGCCATCCGGATGATGAACGGGCCGTAGTGTCCGAAGTCGGCCGGCCACCAGTCCTGCGAGGTCGTCAGCACCTCCGCGATGTCCCGCTTCACGGCCGGCAGGTCGAGGCTCTTGAACGCCTCCGCGTAGTCGAACTCCTCACCGAGGGGATTGGCCACGGCGGGGTTCTTGGCGAGGATCTTCAGATTGAGCCGCTCCGGCCACCACTGGCGGTTCCCACCGCCCTGAGTCGGGTGCGGGGCGCGCGCGTGCGCGACCGGGCAACCGTCTCCGCCCTCCGTCTTCGCGTCTGTGACGATTGCGTCATGGTTTTCGGACATGGGAATCCCTCCGGGCTATGCGGATCACGGGGTGCTCAGGAAGTGAGTGCGGCGGAACAGTCGGGGCACAGGCCCCAGTAGATGACCTCGGCCTCGTCGATCGTGAAGCCGTGGTCGTCGGACGCGGTCAGGCAGGGCGCATGGCCGACCGCGCAGTCGACGTCGGCGACGACGCCGCACGACCGGCACACGACATGATGGTGGTTGTCCCCGACGCGTCCCTCGAACCGGGCCGGGCTGCCGGACGGTTCGATGCGGCGTACGAGCCCCGCCGCGGTGAGCGCGTGGAGCGCCTCGTACACGGCTTGAAGTGAGACATGACCTACGCGTTCGCGCACCCCGGAGGCGATCGCCTCGACATCGAGGTGGTCACCGTCCCGGACGGTCTCGAGCAGCGCGACACGGGCGGCCGTCACCCGCAGGCCCGCCTCGCGCAGCTCCTCGGCAGTGTTCGGAGAGGTGGGCGCCGTCATGACGCCGTACCTGACTTCATGAACACGAATGATACAAGAGATTGAATGATTCAAGTCTAGCACCACGCCGCTCAGTGACATGATCTACACGGAGAGCGACGGCAGCACAGCATGTTAGAGAAGCCTCGCGAGGCAGGTGAAAGGCCGCCGGGAGAGCGTGGAGGCGTCCCCCAGGGCGGAAGTTCGAGCAGCCGGGGCGCTTACCCCGAGAAGCCCTCCTTGGGCATCTCCAGGTCGGCCTTGGCCAACTCCTCCACGTTCACGTCCTTGAACGTGACCACCCGCACGTTCTTGACGAATCGCGCCGGTCGATACATGTCCCACACCCAGGCGTCCTGCATCTTCACGTCGAAGAAGACATCGCCGTTCTCCGCGGTACGGACGTCCAGATCGACCGAGTTGGTCAGGTAGAACCGCCGCTCAGTCTCCACCACGTATGTGAACAAACCGACGACATCCCGGTATTCGCGGTAAAGCTGCAGCTCCATCTCGGTTTCGTACTTTTCGAGATCCTCTGCGCTCATCGCGGTCCTCCTGTCGTACCGGTCCCCCGGTTTGCCTGGTCAGGCAACCCCGGCCCCCATTTCATTTTCACCCATCTCCCTCGCCACCGTGACGAAGGAGTAACGGTGATCAGGACACGGACCGTGCGTTTCCAGCGCCAGCCGATGTCCTGGTGTGACATACCCCTTGTGCTCCGCGAAGCCGTACTGCGGGTAGCGCTCGTCGAGCGTGACCATGAGGCGGTCTCGGGTCACCTTGGCCACGATCGACGCGGCCGCCACGCACGCGGCCACCTGGTCCCCCTTCCACACGGCCAGCGACGGCGCCGGCAGCCCGGGCACCGGGAAGCCGTCCGTCAAGATGTACTCCGGATCACAGGGCAACTGTGCGACAGCGCGCCGCATTCCTGAAACGTTGCATTTGTGCAGACCTTTAGCGTCGATCTCCCCCGGCGGGATGATCACGAGTCCGACGTGGGAGACGCGCACGATCTGGTCGTAGAGGCGCTCGCGCACCGCCGGGCTCAGCAGCTTCGAGTCGCCGAGGCCGTCGATCTGCCTGCGCAGGATCACGGCCGCGACGACGAGCGGCCCCGCGCAGGCGCCGCGGCCGGCCTCGTCGACGCCCGCGATGGGGGTGAGGCCGCGGCGGGCGAGCGCCCGCTCATAGGCGTAGAGCCCGGAATCGCGCCGGACGACACTCGGTCGGGGGCGGAACGCAACTGTCATGACAGAGGCAGCGTACGCCCCATACGCCGCGAACCGCGACCGGAAGCGACCGCTACTTGACCTTGTCGAAGGTGTCAGGACGGGAGAAGAGATAGCCCCGCGACAGCGGCCAGTAGCGCACCACGGCCTTGCCGATCACGTCGTTCTCCGAGATGAACCCGCCCCCGGGCTCGTCCATGTGTGCCCGCGAGTCGGCCGAGGCGCTGCGGTGGTCGCCCATGAGCCAGAGCTTGCCCGCGGGCACCGTGACGTTGAACTTATCGCCGGAAGCGTAATCATTGGGGAAGAGGTAGGACTGCTCGTCCAGCGGGGTGCCGTTGACGGTGATGCGCTTCTTGGAGTCGCAGCACACCACCTTGTCGCCGCCGACGCCGATGACCCGCTTGATGGTGTCCTCGCCGGTGGTCCAGCCCTTGAACACCACGATGTCGCCGCGCTCGGGCTTGCCCGCGAGCTTGTTGACGAAGACCCGGTCGTTGATCAGCAGAGTGTTCTCCATCGACTCCGACGGAATGTAGAAAGAGCCGATCACGAACGCCTGCAGCAGCAGCGCGATGCCCACGCCCAGCACCAGCAGCAGGACGGTCTCGCGGAAACCGCCCTTCTTCTTCTCTTTCCCCACGCCCTCCGCCTTCTTGGTGACGGCCATCAACGCCTCCTGCCGAGCCAGCGGCGACGCACCAGGATCAAGGGTACGGCGAACGCGAACCCGGCGAGCATCGGCACGGAATCTCCGAGCGCCTGAAGCGCCGGTTGCGCGAACGTGTCGGGAATGTCGATCGAGGTCGCCCGATTGAAGGGCCAGACGATCACGAAGGCGCGCCCGACGACCTGACTCACCGGGATGGAGCCCCCACCGGCGTCACCGGTGTGGGAGCGGGAGTCGAGCGAGACCGACCGGTGGTCGCCCATCACCCACAGCCGCCCGTCCGGCACCGTGATGTCGAAGAACCTGTCGGACGGCACGTTGCCCGGATAGAGATAGCTCTCCTCGTCGATGGGCGTGCCGTTGACCGTGATGCGCCCCTTGGAGTCGCAGCACTTGACGTGGTCGCCCCCGACGCCGATGACCCGCTTGATGTAGTCCTTCTCGCCGGGCACGAGGCCGAACGCCGTGCCGACCCACCGGAAGAATCCCGAGACCGGGTTGGACGGCTCCTCCATCTGGAACTCGCCGTCCCAGGAGTCGACGCCCGAGAACACCACCACGTCGCCGCGCTCGATGTCACGGGTGTGGTAGACGAGCTTGTTGACCAGGACCCTGTCGTTTTTCAGCAGGGTGTTCTCCATCGACTCCGACGGAATGTAGAAGGCCTGGACCACAAACGTCTTGATGATCAGGGCCAGCACCAGTGCGACGACGACAAGAACGGGAAGTTCTTTCCAGAACGACCCCTTCTTCTCCTTTTTCCCATCTTTTGCTGGCTTCTGAGTCTCTTCGGCGACCACGTCCACCTCGTCCTCGACAGGGCGGCGCGCAGCGCCGTGCTCCTGGCTCTCGCTAGTCATCGCTGACGAGCCTAGATGATGCGTCGGCTCGACAAGCCCGGACCGACGTTACACCCATGCACGAGTCGCTCCGCATAAAGGAAACGGCCCGCAAAGCCGAATGGCCCGCGCCAAGGCGCGGGCCATCGGGAAAAGACCAGGTTACTTCGCGGCCGTGGTGTCGCGCTTCTCGCGGATGCGGGCGGCCTTGCCGCGCAGGTCACGCATGTAGTAGAGCTTGGCGCGACGCACGTCGCCGCGGGTCACGAGCGCGATCTTCTCGATGACCGGGCTGTGCACGGGGAAGGTGCGCTCGACGCCGACGCCGTAGCTGACCTTGCGGACCGTGAAGGTCTCGCGGGCGCCGCTGCCCTGCCTGCGCAGCACGAAGCCCTTGAAGACCTGGATACGGGAGCGGTTTCCTTCGACGACTCGTACGTGGACCTCGAGCGTGTCACCGGGGCGGAAATCCGGCACGTCGCTGCGCAGGGTCGCCTTCTCGAGCTCCTGGATCTTCGTGTGCATGAGAGCTGTCCTCAAGTCCTCGTGAGCACGCGGAGGTCCACCCGGCCGTGGCTCGCGGCGGACGCGCTTGCTGATCTGGTGTGCCCGGGACCGTTTCCCGGGCATGACGAACCAACCACATGAGGTTGGCAGCGATTCAGTTTGCCATATCTTCGCGCCCGACGCGAAACGAGAGCTCCTCCAGGAGCTTTCTGTCGTGCTTGTCGAGCGTCTCGGGGTCGAGCGCCGCCGCAAGCTCCGGCCTGTTCAGCACGGTACGGCGCAGCGCCTGATCCCGCCGCCATCTGGCGATTTTTCCGTGATGTCCGGACAGCAGCACGTCGGGCACCTCATGCCCCCGCCAGACGGGCGGCTTGGTGTAGACAGGACCTTCGACCAGATTCCTCATGGAACCGGGCGCGAAGGAGTCGTCCACGACCGACTGGGCGTTGCCGAGCACGCCGGGCAGCAGCCTGCCGACGGCCTCGACCATGACCAGCACCGCCACCTCGCCCCCGGCCAGCACGTAGTCGCCGATGCTGACCTCGTCCACGCGCAGCCGCGAGCCGTACTCGGCCATGACCCGCGAGTCGATGCCCTCGTACCGCCCGCACGCGAACAGCAGCCACGGCTCCCCCGCCAGCTCCTGCGCCAGCTCCTGCGTGAACGGCCGCCCGCTCGGCGTCGGCACGATCAGCCGCGGCGCGCCGTCGCCGATCACGTCGTCGACGGCCTCGCCCCACACCTCGGGCTTCATGACCATGCCGGGACCCCCGCCGTAGGGGGTGTCGTCCACGGTCTTGTGCACGTCGTGGGCCCAGTCGCGGAGCTGGTGCACGCGTACGTCGAGCGTGCCGCGCTCGCGGGCCTTGCCGATCAGCGACACGTCGAGCGGCGCGAAGTACTCGGGGAAGATCGTGATGATGTCGAGCCGCATCACAGCAGGCCCTCTGGCGGATCGACGACCAACCGGCCCGCCGCCAGGTCGACCTCGGGCACCAGGGCCTTGACGAACGGGATGAGCGCCTCGTCCGCCCCGCTCCGCCGCACCACCAGGAGATCCTGGCCGTGGTGGAGGACGTCGGTGACCTCGCCCACCGGCTCGCCCGATGTGGTCTCCACCGCCAGGCCGATGAGCTCGTGATCGTGGAACTCGTCGGGGTCGTCGGACGGCGCCACCTCGGCCGAGTCGATGACCAGCATGGTGCCCCGCAGCTCCTCCGCCGCGTCGCGGTCGTGGACGCCCTCGAACGCCAGCAGCAGGATGTCCTTGTGCCGGCGGCGGCCCTCGACGACGAGCGGCCCCCTGTCGCCGGGGTCCGTCGTGATCGACGCGCCCACGGCGAAGCGCAGCTCGGGATCGTCGGTGAGCACCTCGACGGTCACCTCACCGCGTACCCCATGTGGACGGCCGATCCGGCCGACAACCAGCTGCAACGTGAACTCCTAACGCAAGCGCCCCCATCGGCCGTCAGAGCCGATGAGGGCGCGGAAACCTGACGCTAACGGACTGTTTCGTGCAGATCGAGCAGATCGACCCGCACGTACTTCCCGTCGGCCAGGGCGTTCACAACGGTGCGCAGCGCCTTGGCGGTGCGCCCGCCGCGTCCGATGACCTTGCCCAGGTCCTCGGGGTGCACCCGGACCTCCAGGACGCGCCCGCTGCGAATGCGGCGTGCGCGGACCCGGACATCGTCTGGATGTTCGACGATGCCCTTCACGAGGTGCTCGAGAGCCTCCTCGAGCACGTCAGGCCTCGCCCTCGGCCTGGGTCTCGGCGGGGGCCTCGGCCTCTTCCTTCTTCTTGGCCTTCTTCGGCGTGGTGGCGGCCGTGCCGGTGTCGCCACCGGACAGCGCCTCCTTGGCCGCGGCCTCGTAGAGGGCGTGACGGTCGGGCGCGGGCTCGGCGACCTTCAGGGGCGCCGGAGCTGCCTCGCCCTTGAACTTCTGCCAGTCACCGGTGAGCTTGAGCAGCTTGAGCACGGGCTCGGTCGGCTGCGCGCCGACACCCAGCCAGTAGGCCGCACGCTCAGCGTTGACCTCGATGCGCGAAGGGTTCTCCTTCGGGTGGTACAGGCCGATCTCCTCGATCGCCCGGCCGTCACGCTTGGTGCGGCTGTCGGCGACGACGATGCGGTATTGAGCGTTGCGGATCATTCCGAGCCGCTTGAGCTTGATCTTGACTGCCACTGGTGTGGTCTCTCCTGCATTCGGGCGTGGGTGAACGGCATCTCGCCGAGTGGGGCACGACGGGACGACGCTCCAGGGACAGGCGCGTCCGGCGGGAGGTGAGAGGGCACCCGCCTGGTCACGGTGTTCCAACATGCCATTGTGCCAGATCCACGGCACTGCCATTGACGTCCTGTACGGCGCGCCGCGCGGTCCGTGCCCGAACGCCTCGCGCCCGAACGCCTCCCGCCCGAACGCCTCCCGCCCGAACACCTCGTACCCGACGTCACGAACGTGGACGCCGCCGGACACACCTCATCACGGACGCGGGCGACCGACCACGCGCGGCGGCCCGTGCGAGGGCGTGGCGCCGAGGTGCCATCGCTCGCGCAGCGGCCGTTCAAACGGCCACAAGACAGGCCCGGGGGAACAGCGGCACGCCCCGGAAGATGGAGCCCCCGGGAGGCGAAACAGCCGGAAGGGCGGGGCCGCCGGGAGATGGAGGTCCCGGCGGCGCTCTACTTCTGGCCGGGCAGCCGGAGCTTGGAGGGGTCGAAGCCCGGCGGCAGCTCCACGCCCGGCGGCAGCTTGCCACCGAGGTTGCCGAGCACGCCACCCTTCTTGGGCTCGGCGGCGGAGGCGTCGGCGGGGGCCTTGCCGAGCGCGGCCTTGCGCGGGTCGCCGCTGACGCGCCGCCCCTTCTTGGCCTTCTTCTGCGCCTTGGCCGCCTTGCCACGACCGCCCGGCATGCCGGGGATGCCCATGCCGCCCGCCACCCGCTTCATCATCTTCTGCGCCTCGAAGAAGCGGGTGACGAGGTTGCTCACGGCGGTGACCGAGACGCCGGAGCCGGCCGCGATGCGGGCCCGGCGCGAGCCGTTGATGATCTTGGGGTCCTGCCGCTCGCCGGGCGTCATCGAGCGGATGATGGCGGCGATGCGGTCGAGGTCGCGGTCGTCGATGGAGTTGATCTGGTCGCGCATCTGCCCCATGCCGGGCATCATGCCCAGCAGGTTTTTGATGGGCCCCATCTTCTGGACCATCATCATCTGCTCGAGGAAGTCCTCGAGCGTGAAGTTCTCGCCCGAGGTGAGCTTGCCCGCCATCTTGGCGGCCTGCTCCTCGTCGAACGTCTTCTGGGCCTGCTCGATCAGGGTGAGGATGTCACCCATGTCGAGGATGCGGGAGGCCATCCGGTCGGGGTGGAAGGCGTCGAAGTCTTCCAGCTTCTCGCCCATGGAGGCGAACATGATCGGCCGGCCCGTGATGTGCCGGACCGAGAGGGCCGCGCCACCCCGGGCGTCGCCGTCGAGCTTGGTCAGCACGACCCCGTCGAAGCCGACGCCGTCCATGAAGGCCTGCGCCGTCGTGACGGCGTCCTGACCGATCATGGCGTCGACCACGAACAGGACCTCGTCGGGCGAGACCGCGTCGCGGATGTCGGCGGCCTGCTTCATCATCTCCTGGTCGATGCCCAGGCGGCCGGCGGTGTCGATGATGACGATGTCGTGCTGCAGGCGCTTGGCCTCGTCGACCGACCTGCGGGCGACCTCGATCGGGTCGCCCACGCCGTTGCCCGGCTCGGGTGCGTAGACCGCGACCTGGGCGCGCTCACCCACGACCTGGAGCTGCTGGACGGCGTTGGGCCGCTGCAGGTCGGCGGCGACGAGCAGGGGCGTGTGGCCCTGCTCGCGCAGCCACTTGGCGAGCTTGCCCGCCAGGGTCGTCTTACCCGAGCCCTGCAGACCCGCGAGCATGATGACGGTCGGCGGCGTCTTGGCGAAGCGGAGCCTGCGGGTCTCGCCGCCGAGGATCGCGATCAGCTCGTCATTGACGATCTTGACGACCTGCTGCGCCGGGTTGAGCGCCTGGGAGACCTCGGCGCCGCGGGCACGCTCCTTGACCTGGGCGACGAAGGCCTTGACCACCGGGAGCGCGACATCGGCCTCCAGCAGGGCGATGCGGATCTCGCGGGTGGTGGCGTCGATGTCGGCATCGGACAGCCGGCCTTTGGACCTGAGGGAGGAGAAGACCGATGTCAACCGGTCGGAAAGCGTCTCGAACACGTGGTTGGCCAGTCCTCGAAGCGAATGAACGTCTAAGACTCCAGCCTATCCGCTCCGCTAGCCGCTCCAGCCTGGCACGGCCATGCGGACCGTGAGAGCGTGCTCGACCAGGTTGATCAGCGCGCTCTTGACCGAGTCCTTGGAGCGGGCGTCGAGGCGCACCATCGGGATGTGCGGCGCCAGGGTGAGCGCGTCGCGCACCTCGGCGTCGCTGTGCGCGTAGACGCCGTCCCATCCGTTCACCCCCACGATGAACGGCAGCTGGGCCTCCTCGAAGTAGTCGATCGCCGGGAAGCTGTCGGCGAGACGGCGCGTGTCCACGAGCACGACCGCGCCGATCGCGCCGCGTACCAGGTCGTCCCACATGAACCAGAACCGGTGCTGTCCGGGCGTGCCGAACAGGTAAAGGATCAGGTCGCGGTCGAGCGAGACGCGACCGAAGTCCATGGCAACGGTCGTGGTCGACTTCAGCGGCGTCATGCCCAGGTCGTCGATGCCCTTGGAGGCGTCGGTCATGACGGCCTCCGTCGTCAACGGCATGATCTCCGACACCGCGCCGACGAACGTCGTCTTGCCCACCCCGAATCCGCCGGCGACCACGATCTTCGTCGAGGTCAAACCGGGGCTAGAGCCTGCGAAGTCCACTGAGCACCCTTTCCAGCAGGTTGACGTCCGGCCTACCCGCATCCAGCTGCGGCTGATGCACCCGAACGAGGCCTTCCGCCGCCATATCCGCGATCAGAACACGCACCACACCGAGCGGGATCCGCAACAGCGCCGAGACCTCGGCCACCGACCTGACCTGCAGGCACAGCTGGCTGATCGCTTTGTACTCGGGGGTGATGTGCGAGAACTCCCGGTGCTCGGCGGTCGCCGAGGACACCAGTGCCTCCATGGCCAGCTTGACCTTGGGCGCGGTACGCCCGCCCGTGACGGCGTAGGGCCGTACCGGCGAGGCGGGGTCGGCGCTGGTGGGAGGCGGTGTGGGAGGAGGCTGCCAGCTCGGCGGTGGTGGCTGCCAGCTCCCGCTGTTCTGGGAGTCCCAAGCACCGCTGTTATGGGAGTCCCAGCCGCCGCTGTTCCATCTGGGGTCTGTCACTTACATCACCTGGTCTGGCTGGCGCGCAGTTCGGCCCGCACAGCCGGAGTCAGCACCTGACCGGCGCGATCAACCATCAGCGTCATCTGGTACGCCACCAGCCCCATGTCACAGTCCGGGGCCGCCAGCACCGCGAGGCACGAGCCGTCGCTGATCGACATGGTGAGCATCAGCCCGTGCTGCATCTCCACGATCGTCTGGTTGACCGCACCGCCCTCGAACACCCTGGCAGCCCCCTGCGTCAGGCTCACCAGGCCCGACGCGATCGCAGCCAGCTGATCGGCCCGGTCGGCCGGGAAACCCGACGAAGCCGCCAGCGGCAACCCGTCGGACGAGACGACCACCGCGTGCGCGACCCCCGGAACGGTGCTGACGAAGTCGGTGATCAGCCAGTCCACCCCGCGTGCCGCATGGCTCAGATCGTTCATACGCCCTCCTTCCGCATGAACGACAGTCGGCTCTCTTTGATCGGCCGCTCGCGTTGCTCGCTCATGCGCCCTCCGTACCGTCACTCCTGGAGCCGGACCCGTACGTCCTGCCCTCGCTGATGTCATCGCGCGCGGCGCGGAAGCCCTGCTGGAAGCTGGAGAGCCGGCTGCGTACCCGTTCCGGCGAGACCGACGGCGTGGGCGCGACCCCCTTCGGGGCCGACACGGTGTCGGCGGAGCCGGGCACCAGGTTCGCCTTAGGCACCCGCTTGGGCAGACCGGCTGCCGTCGAGCCGTCACGAACCGGCTCGACCACGGCCTGGGCGGCGCTCCAGCCGGCGTCGGCCTTGGCGGAGCCCCAGGTCGCGCCGCTCTCGACACCGTGGTCGAACCAGGCCGATTCGACCGAGGCGAAGATCGGCAGGTACTCGTCCCCCGCCGAGGCCGGCTTCACCGCGGGGATCGGGCCCGTCGCGGCCGATTCGGTCTCGGGGAAGTCGTAGCGCTGCTGCGGGGGCAGACCCTTCTCGGCGGCGCGCGACCAGGGCCGCGGGTCGTCGGGCAGGGCGCCGCGCTTGGGCAGCGCGGTCTCTCCGGTCATCGGCGCGCGCGAGGAGACCCAGACGTCCGAGGCGGCCTCATTCGAGGCCATCCAGTTCGGCTGCTCGGCCGGCCACTGCGGGGCCGACGGCCAGACGCCGCTCGGCACCGGCTCCGACGGGTACGACGGATATGAGGGGTGCGCGTTGCTGGGGTAGGAGGGGTGCCCCGGACCCATCTGGTAGCCCCCGGACGGCCATGGACTGGCCGAGGCCGGCTGCGGCGTGGGGAACGCCTCCTGGGCCGGCTGGTTGGCGGGCGTGGAGCCGGCGTACGACGGCGCCGCCCCCAGCAGCGACTCGGGGATGAGCACCATCGCGGTCAGGCCGCCCGTGCCGTGCGGGCGCAGCTGCACCCTGATGCCGTGCCGGTGCGCCAGCCTGGCGACCACGAACAGGCCCATGCGGCGGGAGACGGACACGTCCACGGTGGGGGCGTCCATCAGCCGCTGGTTGGCCTCGGCAAGCTCCTCCTGCGTCATGCCGATGCCGGAGTCGCTGATGGAGAGCATGATGCCGCCGCCGTCGATCCTGCTGCCGGAGACCGGCACGCGGGTCTCGCGGGGCGAGAACGACAAGGCGTTCTCGATCAGCTCGGCGAGCAGGTGGATGACGTCGTTGACGGCCTGGCCGGCGATGGAGACGCCCTCGGGGACCTCCAGGACGACCCGCTCGTAGTTCTCCACCTCCGACAGGGAGGCGCGGGCCACGTCCACCAGCTTGACCGGCTGGCTCCAGCGGCGCGGCGGATCCTGGCCCGCCAGCACCAGCAGGTTCTC
>NZ_JBFAHJ010000064.1:0-21059 GCF_040654115.1 Nonomuraea sp. NPDC050786 | reverse complement strand
GGGGCGGCGGCGGGTTCGCGATCGTCCAGGCGCGCCCGATCACGGGTCTCAAGCCGCAGGTCGAGGAGTGGAACGACAGCCTCAAAGGCGACTACTTATGGACCGCGGGCAACTTCGGGGAGGCCATTCCCGACGTCATGACCCCCATCACCTGGTCGTTC
Source organism: Nonomuraea sp. NPDC050786 (assembly GCF_040654115.1). Taxonomy (NCBI): domain Bacteria; kingdom Bacillati; phylum Actinomycetota; class Actinomycetes; order Streptosporangiales; family Streptosporangiaceae; genus Nonomuraea; species Nonomuraea sp. NPDC050786. The sequence goes on along the minus strand of NZ_JBFAHJ010000064.1, from coordinate 20,898 downwards.
GTGCGCCTGTTCATCCACGAGGCCATGTCCGCCTCCGCCATGCCCGGCTTCGACATGGTGGGCAACATCGGCGGCCGCTTCTACATGAACCTCAGCCCCATGTACTCCGTAGCCTCGGCCCTCGGCGTGAAGAGCGTGCTCGGCGCGCTCGAGATGGTCTTCGGCAAGGTCCCGCCCGGTCTCGATGTGCCGAAGGTGAAGGTCTTCCGCTGGGAGATCATCAAGCATGCCGTGCCCACGGCGATCCGCGTCCGTCGCCGGGCCCGTACGAACCTGAAGGGCATGCGCGCGTTCCTGGCCGCCTCCCGGGGGCGGTGCGAGGAACTACGTACGCGCGTCGCCGCCACGGGCTCGGCCGCGGAGCTGGCCGACCTGTACGAACGCGAGATCGAGCCGCACCTGATCACCGCTTCCCGCATGCTGGAGGCCGCCGGCCGCCAGGGCGGCGCCACTCTCCTCTGGACCCGCGACCGGCTCCGCAAGATGATGGGCGAGGTCGATGCCGAGGCCATGCTCACCGGCGTGAACTCCGGCGGCGAGCTGGCCAGCCTGGGCCCGGTGATGGGCCTGACCAGGCTGGCCCGCGGGGAGATCACCAGGGAGGAGTTCGCCCGCACGTACGGGCATCGCGGTCCCCACGAGTTCGAGGTGTCGATCCCGCGGCCCGGCGAGGACCATGGCTGGATCGACGCCCAGCTCGCCGGCCTGCGTGACCTGACGGCGGGCGCGGAGGCGCTGCTCGCCCGGCAGGAGGAGGCGCGCGACGCGGCTTGGGCGCGCTTCGCCGAACGCTACCCGGGCAAGGAGGTCGCCATGCGCGAGCGGGTGCGGCGCTGGAACGACGCCGTGCGCGACCGCGAGGCGACGCGCTCGGAGACCATACGGGCGTTCTGGGTGCTGCGGGCGTTCGCCGTGCGTGCGGGGGAGCTGACCGGCCAGGGGGACGACGTGTTCTTCCTCCACCTGGACGAGCTGCTGGCCCTGCTGCGCGGTGACGCGGCCGGGCTGGACCGGGTGCCGGTGCGGCGGGCGACCTACGAGCAGTACGCCGCGCTGCCGCCGTACCCGGCCCTGATCGTCGGCCGGTTCGACCCGGTGCGCTGGGCCGCCGACCCCGACCGCCGGGCCGACCTGTACGACGCCCGCGGCGACACGCCTCCGGTGAGCGACACCGTAACCGGCTTCCCCGGCGCCCCCGGCGTGGTGGAGGCCACCGTACGCGTGATCGCCGGTCCGGAGGACGGCGACCGGCTCCAGCCGGGCGAGATCCTCGTCACGACGTTGACGAACGTGGGCTGGACCCCGATGTTCCCGCGCGCCGCCGCCGTCGTGACCGACATGGGCGCCCCACTGTCACACGCCTCGATCGTGGCCCGTGAGCTGGGCATCCCCGCCGTGGTCGGCACCGGCAACGCCACCATGCGCCTGCATGACGGCGACCGCGTGCGGGTGGATGGGGAGCGGGGCACGGTCGAGGTGCTGACCTGAGACGACCCCGATGAACCGGCGGGCATGCTGCGCGCCATGGGGCGGCCGGTGGCGGGGCGGATCGTCACAGAAGAGGTGCGCGACCGCCTGCTCGGCGTCGCCGACGTGGACCCCGATCTGGTCGCCGGGGCCGGCGTCACCGCCCCAAGGCTCCGGCGACCACCGACGAGGCACCTGAGGTCACGGCGGGCCTGGGAGCGTGATGACGCGGGGGACGGGGCGGCCCTACGCTGCTCGCATGGACAGACGGGTGATCGACGGCCGCTTCGAGTTGATGGAGCGGCTCGGCGGCGGGGGCATGGGCCTGGTGTGGCGGGCCTGGGACGTGGCCCTGCACCGTGAGGTCGCGCTCAAGGAGGTACGCCCTCCGGACCCGTCCATGGACGAGCACGACCCGGCCGGTGCCCGCGAACTCCGCGCCAGGGTGCTCCGGGAGGCCCGCGCTCTGGCCCGGCTGAACCATCCGCACGTCGCCACCATCCACCACATCGTCGACCCGGGCGAACAGGGCTACCCGTGGATCGTCATGGAGCTGGTCTCGGGTGGCTCGCTCCAGGACCGCATCCAGCGCGGTCCCATGCCGCCGCACGAGGTGGCGCGCCTCGGCCGTGAGGTCCTGTCCGCGCTGCGGGCCGCGCACGCCGTCGGCATCCAGCACCGTGACGTCAAACCCGCCAACGTCCTGTTACACGAGGACGGCCGCTCGGTGCTCACCGACTTCGGTATCGCGGCCGTGCGCGAGTCCACGAGCCTGACGGCCACGGGGGCGTTCATCGGCTCGCCCGAGTACATGGCGCCCGAGCGCATCAACGGCATCGAGGGGGACCCGGCCTCCGACCTCTGGTCGCTCGGCATGATGCTGTACGTGGCGGTGGAGGGCCGGCACCCGTTGCGCAGGAGCACCGCGCTGGCCACGCTCGCCGCCGTGCTCAACCAGGACGTGCCGCCGCCGGAGCACGCCGGAGCGCTCGCCCCCGTGCTGAGCGCCCTGCTCAGACGCGACCCGGCGGCCCGCCCCGACGTCGAGACCCTAGACCGCATGCTGGCCTCGGCCGCCGACCCAGGCTCGGGCCCTTCCTCGTTCCCGGCCGCCGATCCGGGTGCAGGTCCTTCCCCGGTCTGGGCTCCGTCGTCGGGCGCGGGTTCCTCCCCGTTCCCGGCTCCGTCGCCGGGCTCGGCTCCGTCGTCGGGCTCGGCTCCGTTCCAGGCCGGGGCCGCGTCGCCGATCTCGGGGTCGGCCTCCGTCCCAGGGCCGGCCTCCGTTCCAGGGTCGCCCTCGATGCCCGCCGCGCTGGGGCCCGCGCCGCTGGGACCCGCGCCGCTGGGCGCCGGCCATACACCGCCGCCCATGGCCGGGCACACCGTGCCGCCGGTGCCCGGGTCCACCATGCCGCCCGGGTACCGGCCCGGGGCTCCGCAGCCGTCCCCCTGGAGCGCGGCCCCGATCAAGGAGGGAGCGCGCACCGGGCAGCGGCGCCGCGCACCCGTGGCCCGTACCGCGGCGATCGTGGTGTCGGCGGCGGTGGCCGTCACGGTGACCGGCGTGCTCGTATGGCGGCTGCTCCCCACCCAGACCAGGGAGGTCGCCGAGGACATCCCCTCGGCGGGCTTCACCCCGGCGATGACCACGGAACCCGAGTCGCCGAGCGCCACCACGCGCGCCACGCCGGGCAACCTGCACACCCCGGCGGGAATGCGCGCCATGATCGCCAAGATCAAGCCCGCCATCGGCGACACCAAGGTCGTCAAGCTGACGGTGTACCCGACCTACGCCTCCATCGAGGCGCCGGTCAAGCGGGACAAGGCGATCTACGACAGGTACGACTACCGCGACGGCCGGGTCATCCGCTCCGGCATCGGCGGCAAGGTGGACACGCCGGTCGTGGACCTGGACCAGTACAACTGGGACGCCCTCCCCGCGCTGCTCAAGAAGGCCGAGAAGGACCTCGGCGTCCCCAGGCCGACCCTGCGGTACGTGATCGCGGACCCCGACTACGCGTTCGCCAGCCCGCACCAGGTGCTGCTCGTCTACGTGTCCGACGGCTACCGCACGGGCTACCTGGTCGCCGACCTCAAGGGCAGGGTCGTCAGGACGTATCCGAGCGACTAGCGCGCCCCCGACGGGGCGGCCTGCTCCTCGGCGACGCGCCATCTCCATGCGCACCAGGTGATGTACGACGTGCAGGCGATCTCGATCACGCTGAAGAACGCGTAGTACGTCGTCGGGGTCCCCACCACGAGGGTCGCCGACTGCACGACGGTCATGAGCGTTCCGGCGGCCAGGTTGAGCAGCCGGCCGGTGCGCTGCCTGGCCAGCCTGGACACGACGACCATGGCAATGGGGATCTCCATGAGGACGGCCGAGCCCAGCAGGAACCCCGAACTGATGTCCAGCCCCCCGACGTGTCCGGTCAGATACTGCTTCAGCAATCCGGAGTCCATCAACCCCACGATGTCGCAGTACAGATAGTTGCAGAGCGCGAAAATCCATAACGTCGAGAGCCTTGCCCCCATGATTCCTCCTGCGATCGTCGGCTCTGCTCGACGGTAGGCGTGGAGGTGGGGCGAAGGGCACCCGCCGTGGAGCGAATCAGGCTTCGCGGGCGAGCGATCCGTCCGTCGCTCCTCCGGGGGAGCGGCAGCGGCCCGATCCCTCGCCGGAGGGATCGCCGATCGGGCGGCCGGACGATGACGCCGTCGTCGCCGCCGGGAGACAATGCGAGGCGTGGCTCTCCTCCAGGATCCGACCTCCCGTCGCGCCGCTCCGCGGCAGGCGTACCCGGCCACCTACCTCCTGCTCGGGTCCGTTTTCGGCGCCCTGTGGTTCACGGTCGTCGGCGGGATGTACGTGGCCGGACTGGCCGGGCAGATGGTGCTGATCAGCGTTCCCAACGTGCTGTGGGCTCAGCTCCTGCTGCGGCCGATCGGGCGCTGGGAGCGGTTCCTGCTGGCCTCGCTCCTGGGCCAGGAGGTGACGGCGCCGGCGCCGGTCCGGTACAGGCGCTCGGCGGCATCCCGGTGGTCGGGCGTGGTCAACGCGGTACGCCGCGCCTTCGCGGTCTTCCATGACGGACCCAGCTGGCGGGTGCTGGCCTGGATCCTGGTCCGCTCGGTCACCGGGCCGCTCGGTCTCCTTCTCGTGGCGCTTCCCGTTCTGCTCCTGCTGGCGCCGTTGGCCGTGATGGTCGTCGGAGTGCCGATCGACTTCGCCGGCGAGCACTGGCTGCTGCTGTGCCCGGCCGGTCTGGTCCTGCTCCCCGCGCTCCGCAGGGCGACCTGGGCCCTGGCCGCCTGGCACGGGAGGCTCGCGGTGTGGGCGCTCGGCCCCGGCCGCGACGAGATCATGGCGGCGGCGCTCGCCCGTGCCGCCCAGGCGGAAGAGCAGGTTCGCATCGATCAGGAGCTGCATGACAGCATCGGCCACATGCTGTCCATGATCGTCGTGCAGGCGGGCGCCGGCACGCACGTGTTCGACAAGGACCCCGACTTCGCCCGCCGCGCGCTCGGCATCATCGAGCAGCGCGGACGCGCCGCCCTCGGCGAACTCGACCGCATCATCACCGACCTGCGAGGCGACCATCCGATCGACCGGGGCGGCGCGCGGGGATACGCGCCACCGCCCGACGGCGAGAGCGTGCTGACCCTCATCGCCGACGCCCGGGAAGCGGGCATGGAGATCGAGGTGCGGATCGCGGCCGGCGAGCTGCCCGCCGCGCTCGGCCGGGGCGTCTACCGCATCGTGCAGGAGTCGCTGACGAACGCCGCCAAGCACGCCCCGGGATGTGCCGTCAACGTCGACATCGCCGGGGAGGGCGAGGCCGTGGCCGTATCCGTCACGAACGCGTTGCCCCGCACCGGGCCGGCGCCGGGCAGGGGCACCGGCCGCGGGCTGGCATCCATCAAGGACCGGGCGACACTCCTGGGCGGTGAGGCCACCGTGGGCAGCATGGAAGAGGACGAATTCGCGGTGCGCGCTGTGCTCCCCCTGTCCATCCGGCTTCCCGAGGGCACGACCACCCGGTGTGCCCTGAGCCGGGGGTGCGCGTGCCTGGGATGCACGATCCGTCGCGGGGCGTTCGGATGAGGATCGCCATCGTCGACGACGACCCCCTCGTCCGGGTGGGGCTGCGCGCGATCCTCTCCTCGGAGAACGACTGGGAGGTCATCGCCGAGGCCGACGACGGCCACGCTGCGGTCGGACTGGCGCGCGGATCGGACCCGCCGGACCTGATCCTGATGGACATCCGCATGCCGGGCATGGACGGCCTGGAGGCGACCCGGCGCATCACGGCCCGCGACGGCGCCCCCCGAGTCCTGGTGCTCACCACGTTCGAGGTGGACGAATACGTCTTCGAGGCCATGCGCGCCGGCGCCGGCGGGTTCGTGCTCAAGCGGATCCCGCCCAAGGAGCTCATCGAGGCCGTGCGCGTCGTGGCGTCCGGTGAGTCGCTGCTCTTCCCCGCCTCCACGCGCAGGCTGATCGAACGATTCGCCGCACGGTCCAGCCGGCCGCTCCCCGAGCTCTCCCAGCGGGAGCAGGACGTTCTTCGCCTCCTCGCGCGCGGCATGTCCAACTCCGAGATCGCCGGTGAGCTCTCCGTGACCATCGAGACCGTCAAATCCCACGTGGCCGCGGTCCTCATGAAGCTCGGCGTCCGCGACCGCACCCAGGCCGTGATCGCCGCCTACGAGACAGGATTCGTCGTCCCCGGCTCACCCTGACCGGTCTGGAAGGGCACTGCCTGCCCAGAACGCTGAAGCCGGCCGTCAGCAGCTGTCCTGGTAGCCGCTCTCCGGGATGAGCCGGGTCCACTCCGCCCGGCTCAGCGCCCCGCCTGCCTTGGCGCACACCTCCACCGCCGCCAGCGCGGGATCGACCGGGCTCTCGCGTACGGTGCCGTCGAGCGCCACGCCGCGCAGCCGCTTGCCGTCCTGCGTGAAGGCCGGGATCGCGGCCCACGAGCCCGCCTGGCCGACCTCGCGCATCGTGCCCATGTCCCAGAGCGAGGTACGGGCGGCGTCGACGGCCAGCAGGTCGCCGTCGGGGGAGAAGCGGAGCTCGTCCACCGGCGCCGTGCCTGTCTCGATCGTGCCCCGCGCCTCCTGGTCGCGTACGTCCCAGAGCAGCACCCGGCCGCCCTCCAGCCCGAACGCCAGCGTCCGCCCGTCGGGGGAGAAGGCGAGCGCGGTCGGGGCGGCCGGGGCGTCATCGGCGTCATCGGCGTCAAGAGCCTGGACGGCCCCGCGGGACCCGGTGAGGTCGAGCGGGGCCACCTCGCCGGTGCGCAGGTCGAGGAGCTTGGCCCCAGCGGCCAGCGTCGAGCCGTCGGGACTGAAGGCCAGCGCCAAGTCGCCCGCGCCCTCATACGCCTTGATACGCCGCCCCGCGCGCACGTCCCACGTCTCCAGGGTCTTGCCACGCGCGGTGGCCAGCGTGTCGCCGGTGGGGGAGAGCGCGACGGCGGTCACGTCGCCGCCCACGTCGATGGCGGCCACCTGCCTGCCGCCGGTCACCTCCCACACGGTCACCGGGTCGCCCGCGACGGCGAGCAGCCGGCCGTCCGCGTCGAAGGCCAGGTCTCCGGCGGCGGCGATCCGCCCGAGCGTCCTGCGCTCGACGGCGTCGGTGAGCTCGATGGAGTCGCCGACCTCCTTGGCGGCGACCCGCCCGTTGCCGGAGAAGGCGGCGGTGCGGCCGTCCTCCGAGGGGATCGGCAGCCCCGAGACGTCGAGGGAGACGACGGATCCGGTGCCGCTCAGGTAGCGCAGCGAGCGCCCGTCGCCGGAGAAGGCCAGGCCGCGCTCGGGGTTGCGGAGCGGGTAGATGCCCGCGAGGCGGCGCTCGGCCACGTTCCAGACCCGTACCTCTCCTTCGCCCGGCAGGGCCAGCAGGCGGCCGTCGGGGCTGAAGGCGGGCGGGTCGGCGGAGGTGCGGCCCAGGGCGTCGGTGCCGACCACCTCCACGCCGCGCAGGACGCGGGCCGTGGTGCTGTCGTGGCCCGCGTAACCGGCGTCCTGCCTGTCCGAGTTCAGCACCTGGGGGCGGCCGGTGGGTGTCGGCGTGACGGCAGGCTCACGCCCGGCGAAGGCCGATGGGCCCGGTGACGCCGATGAGCTCGGTGACGCCGATGGGCTCGGTGACGCTGAGGGGTTCGGTGACGTCGAGGGGTTCGGTGACGTCGAGGGGTTCGGTGACGTCGAGGGGTTCGGTGACGTCGAGGGGTTCGGTGACGCCGGTGGGTTCGATGACGCCGCGCCCGTCGGCACGCGTCCCGGCGGCGCCGTGTCCGCCGGCCCGGGACGGTCGGTGGCGAGCGTCTCCCCGCGGGCGGTCCCCTTCTGCCTCGCCGTCACGAGCGTCACCCCGTCGCGCCCGGCCACCGCCAGCGTGGCGCCGTCCGGGCTGAACGCCAGGGCGGGCGCCGCCGCGTCCGCGCCGGTGAGCGGCTGGACCTCGACCGCGCCCGTCCGGGTCCGCCCGCCGAGCTCCCACAGCTCGACCCGCCCGGTCAGGCCGGAGAAGGCCGCCTCGCTCCCGTCCGGGGAGAGCGCCACCTGGCGGTCGGTGACGTCGAACAGCAGTCGCCCGCCCCGGTAGACCCTGGTCCGGTTGCCCTGGGTGATCGCATATGCGGCCGTCGCGGCGGGCGGGCGGCCGGTGGCCGCCTCGAAGGGCCTGCCGTCGGTCCCGACCGCGTACTTCCCGTCGTCGCTCAGCATGCTCCCCGCGGGCAGCGGGTACGACGCGAGCCGCCGCCCCCCGGTCACGTCCCAGACGGTGACCGCTCCCGTGCCCCACTTGACCAGCTCGTCCCCGCGCAGCAGGTAACGTGCCCGCACGTCGGCGGCCGGGTCGGTGAACGTCCCCAACTCCGGCTGCATGAGAGAGGCCTGCAGGGCGGCCCGCGCCTCGAACACCGGTGACAGCCTCCAGGCGGCCACGCTCAGCCGCATCGCCGTGCGCGGGTCGGACGACCGCAGCGCCTCCGCCCTGGCGGCCACGGCCCGCGCGTTGGCCTCGACGAGCTGCGCGCGCAGCTGGTTCTGCCCGTGTACGGACACCGCCGCCAGCGTCACCGCGACGGCGAGCACCGCGGCGAGCGTCGCCAGCGCGGGCGCGAGGAGCTTCCTGCGCTGCTTGGACAGGGCCACGCTGTCGTTGACGAAGTCGCGTTCGAGCTGGTTGAGGCGGAGATGGCGGCGCTTGGTCGCGGCCCAGGCGAGGGCGGTGTCGAGCGACTCGCCGCGGAGCAGGCGGCTCCTGCCGCGCCGGTGCTCGGACCAGCTTCTGGCGGCCTCCCGGATCAGCCGGTGGGCCTGCAGGCTCTCGCGCTCGTCCGCGACCCAGTCGCGCAGCCGGGGCCAGGCCCGGTAGAGCGCGGCGCTGGCGGGGGCCACCCGGCTGTCGCTGACGGCCACCAGCTTGCCCACGGCGGTCTCGGTCGGCGGCACGCGTACGCTGCGGCGTACCAGGAGGCCCGCCTCCATGAGCGGGCCGAGCACGTCGCCCTCGTCGTGCGGGGTGTCGCCGTCGAACAGACGCAGCAGCAGCCCCGGCACCTCCGCCTGCTGCCGCGGCGTGAGCGCCTGGTAGGCCGCCTCGGCCACCTCGCCCAGCGAGGGCGGCCCCGCATGCCCCTCCGGCGGCCGCACCTCCGCCGCACCCCCGACACGCAGCTCCCGCGCCGCCGGCCGGTCGGCGGGATCCTTGGCCAGGGCGCGCCCGACCGGCTCGCGCAGCGGCTCGGGCAGCACGTCCAGGTCCGGATCGGCGGTCAGCAGCCGGTGCATGACCCCGCCCAGGCTCTCCCCGCTGAACGGGTCGCGCCCGGTGGCCGCGAACACCACCACCGCCCCCCACGCGAACACGTCGGCCGCCGCCCCGGCCTCCTTCCCGGTCAGGACCTCGGGCGCCGTGTACGTGTACGTCCCGCCGGCGGGCACGCCCAGCTCGATCACCTTGGGACCGCCGGCGGCGAGCAGCACGCTCTCCGGATTGAGCCCCCGATGCGTCAGCCCCGCCTCGTGCAGCGCCTCCAGCGCCGACGCCAGCGCCCCGGCCAGCGCGACCAGCTCGTCGCCCGCGTAGGGCCCGTGCAGCTCCACCGCCCGCCGCAGGTCGGGTCCGTCCACGTACTCGCTCACCACGTACGGCACGCCCTCGTCGGCGCCGACGGCGACCACCTCGGCCAGACAGGGGCAGCTCACCCGCTCGAACCGGCGCCCGATCTGGCCTTCCCGCGAGCCGCGCGGCACCGTGACCGCGAAGCGCCGCCCCTCGTCGTCGTAAGCGTCGTAGACCACGCCGCGACCGCCCGCGCCGAGCCGGGCCGCCAGCCAGAAGCCGCCGAGCCTCTCGGGGTCACCGGGCACCAAGCGCATCGTCACTGATGCTTAGATGCACGACGCCGCACTTTGGTTGTCCCCGAAACATCGCAGTTCACCGGACGCCACAGGTCCCCCGCGCGCCTCGGGGGACCCATGCGTCATGATCATTATGCCAAACTCAGCCGGAGCCGGGGACCGGCAGGCCCATTTCCCGCAGTGCCGCGTCGCGCACCTCCTCGGGGCGCATGGCGCCGACGTCGCACCTCAGGTCCGCCACCTCGCGGAAGTACGGTCCGCGGCGGGCCCGCATGGCGGCCGGGCCGAAGGCGGGGCGGTGGTCGCTCGACTTCATCCGCTGGGCCAGCACCTCGTCGTCGGCGTCCACCCAGAGCACGAAAGCCTGCTTCATCGCCTCGCGCACCCGCGGGTCCTCGACTGTGCTGGCGGCCGCCGCGATGACCGCGGGCTCCCCGGCCAGCTCGTGCAGCAGGTGGTCGGCCTCGTACCGGTGCAGAGTCTCCGCGCCGTCGCGGGCGGCGATCTGCGCGGCGGTGCCGCCGTACCGCGCCTTGAGCCACGGATCGCTGTCACTGAACGGCAATCCCAGAGCCTCCGCGATCAGGCGGCCGGCTGTCGACTTGCCCGAGCCCATCAGCCCGACCACCACGACTGGTTTGTTTTTCGACATGTGGATAGAGGTTCCTTCGTGTCAAGGAGGTAAATCTGATGACCATCGCCGGAAGCATCATCCTCATCATGCTCGGTGCGATCCTCACCTGGGCCGTCGAGTTCGACCTCGCCGGTCTCGACATCAACGTCGTGGGGGTCATCCTCATGCTCGGCGGTCTCGCGGGACTCCTGTTCGGCATCTACAGGATCAGCGTGACCCGTAGGGCGGTCGGGGCGATCGACGAGCCCGTGCACCGCCACGACGTCTACGAGGAGCCTGAAGCCCGCAGGACCACCGTGTACGAGGAACGCCGCCACTACAACGAACCGCCGCTGTAGGAGGTGAATCGACATGCCAGCCGTCGAAGAGCTGCCGTCGACCATCAAACGTTCGCCGAAGAAGGCCCAGAGCACGTGGATCAAGGCGCACGACAACGCCGTGAAGGAGTACGGCGAGGGTCGTCGCGCCCACATGACCGCGTTCGCCGCGCTGAAGCACTCGTTCGAGAAGGTCGGCGACCACTGGGAGCCGAAGGAGAAGAAGGGCCCCTCCGACAAGGGCGCGACCGACCGGTCAGGCCGGACGGACGAGGGCGTCAACGCCAACGCCAGCAAGGAGCACCTGCAGAAGGTGGCTGCCCAGCTCGATGTCCCCGGCCGGTCGAAGATGACCAAGCAGGAGCTGGTGAACGCCATCAAGAAGGCCAACCGGAGGGCCACGGCGAAGGCCCGCTGACCGGGGGCCTCGCACACTCGGAGGGCCGATGGCGCGGACGCCGTCGGCCCTCTTCCATGTCCCCGAAGCTCTCCTGACAGGTCACAGTCACAGCAGCCGCTTGACCGCCTCGACGATCGCGTGGCGGTCGATGCGCGCGAGGGCGAGCTGCTCCTCGGGGGTCGCGGACCCGGGCAGGCCGGTCACGGCCAGCTTCACCACCCGCGGTCCCAGCTCGCTCACCGCGTCCATCACCGCGTCGCCGAGGCCGCCCTCCAGCCGGTGGTCCTCCACCGTGATCAGGGTGCCCGTGGTGGTGGCCGCCTCGACCAGCGCCGACGTGTCGACCGGCTTGACCGAGTACAGGTCGATCACCCCCACGGGGATCCCGGCCTCGCGCAGCTCGTCGGCCGCCGCCAGCGCCTCGTGCACGGTCACGCCCGCGGCCACGATCGTGGCCCGGTCGTTGTGCGAGTGGCGCAGGGGCCGTGACCCGCCCACGGGGAAGCGCTCGCCGGGCGGGTAGATCACCGGCGTGTTCCCGCGTGTCGTGCGCAGGTAGGACACGCCTTCGAGGTCGGCCATCTCGACGGTCAGCGCCGCCGCCTGGTTGGCGTCGCACGGATACAGCACGGTGCTGCCATAGACGGCCCGCATCATCGCCAGGTCCTCGAGGCCCATCTGGGAGGGCCCGTCCTCGCCGATCGACACACCCGCGTGCGAGCCGACCAGCCGGATCGAGGCCCTGCTCACGCCGGCCATCCTGATGAAGTCGTACGCCCTGGTCAGGAAGGCCGCGAACGTGGCCGCGTACGGCCGCCACCCGCGCACCTGCAGACCCACGGCGGCGGCCACGAGCTCCTGCTCGGCGATGTACATCTCGAAGAACCGCTCGGGGAACTCCTTGCCGAACGCCTCCGTCTTGGTCGAGTCCGCCACCTCGCCGTCCAGCACGACGACGTCCTCCCGCGCCGCGCCGAGCGCCGCGAGCGCCTCCCCGAACGCCGTCCGCGTGGCCACCTTGTCGCCCATCTCGTACGTGGGCAGGCTCATCGGCCGGGTCTCGAACCGGTACGGCGCCGGGGCGTCGTCGGGCTTGTGCACCTCCACCCGCACGTTCCTGGGACCGCCCAGCTCCTCGATGGCCTTGTCCGGGTCCTTGAGCGGCTTGCCGTGCGCCCCTTCGCGGTTCTCGACCTCCAGGACCCCTTCGCCCTTGCGCGTCTTGGCCAGGATCACGGTCGGCCGCCTGCGCGTGTTGCGGGCGTCGCTCAGGGCGAAGTCGATCTGCCCGGGATCGTGCCCGTCGATCTCGATCGTGTGCCAGCCGAACGCCCCGAACCTGCGCGCGTACGCCCCGGTGTCCCACCCGTGCCGGGTGGGCCCCCGCTGCCCGAGCCGGTTCACGTCCACGATCACGGTCAGGTTGGCCAGCCCCTCGCAGCCCGCGTGCTCGGCCGCCTCCCAGATCGACCCCTCGGCCAGCTCGCTGTCCCCGCAGAGCACCCACACCCGGTACGGCAACCGTTCCAGCCGCCCGGCCATGGCCACCCCGACACCCACCGCCAGGCCCTGCCCCAGCGAGCCCGTCGCGACGTCCACCCAGGGCAGGCGGGGCGTGGGATGACCTTCCAACCGGCTGGAGCGCTTCCTGAACGTCACCAGCTCCTGGTCGTCGATGGCTCCGGCCGCCTTGTAGAGCGAATAAAGAAGGGGCGACGCGTGCCCCTTCGAGAAGATCAAGTGATCGTTGGCCGGATTGTCCGGGTGGTCGAAGTCGTAGCGCAGGTGGCAGGCGAACAGCACGGCCATCAGATCGGCCGCCGACATGGACGAGGTCGGATGGCCGGACCCGGCCTCGGCGGCCGCCCGTACGGAGTCGACGCGGAGTTGCGCGGCCAACTCGGACAGGTATTGAAGATCGCGCTCGGGCATCATGACCTCCTCGGAAACGGTTTCCCGCCGCCTACCCCACCAAGCCCCCTTAACCCCGCAACGGCAGGATCGGTTGCCCCCGTTCGCCGGCGAATGAAGGCGCTCGGTGCCGGCGAACCGGGAGCGCCCAGATCATGGACTACGGCGGCGGAGTGCGGCGAGAGTGACGGCGGCGCCTCCAGCCAGGGCCAGGAGGACCGGGCCACGATGTTGTGACAGCCAGAGCTGGGGGCTGCGGGCATGGGAGCGCCTGTCGAACGAGCCGTGGGCGCCGTAGTCCTCGGTCTCGTCCGCCGGCTCCCAGAGGTTGGACACGCCGCTCGGCGGCTTCTCGTCCGTCTGCTGGGAGCGCGCGCCGGTCCTGGCCACGTACCGGTCCACCAGCGCCGGGGCCACGCGCTGCGCCAGGAGGGTGGCGGCCGTGCTGGCGCCCACCCAGTACTCCTTGCGCTCCGGGTGCTCGGCCGCGTACACGATGGCCCTGGCCGCCACCTCCGGCTGGTAGATCGGGGGCACCGGTTGGGGATGGCGGCGGAGCTTGGACAGCACCCAGTCGAACTGCGGCGTGTTGACCGCGGGCAGCTGCACCAGGCTGACGTGGATGTCGCTGCCGTCGGCCAGCAGCTCGGTGCGGAGCGACTCCGTGAAGCCCTTGATCGCGTGCTTCGCGCCGCAGTACGCCGACTGCAGCGGGATGCCGCGGTAGGACAGCGCCGAGCCGGTCTGGATGATCGCGCCCGTGCCGCGCGGGCGCATGAGGTCCAGGGCCACCTTCGTGCCCCAGACATAGCCCAGGTACGTCACGGCGGTGGTGCGGGCGTACTCGTCGGGGGTGATGTCACTGAATTTGGCGAAGACGGAGGAGAAGGCGGTGTTGATCCAGACGGAGATGGGTCCCATCTCGGCCTCGATGCGCTCCCCGGCCAGCCTCACCTGGTCGTAGTCCGCCATGTCGGCCTCGTATACCTTCCCCGTCCCTCCTTCCGCGCCCACGTCCACGGCGGCGGCGCCCAGCCCGGTCGTGCCCCGGGCGATGAGCGCCACCTTGGCTCCGCGCTGCCCCAGCAGGCGGACGACCGCGCGTCCGACCCCGCCGCTCGCGCCTGTCACCACTACGACCCGCCCTTGAAGTGGTGCCATGTCCAGATCAGCCCGCCTCTCCGTTCTGACGCAGTTTCTGGCGCCGTACGGCCAGAACGATGTCGACCACTGTGGCGATGCCCAGCACGATCGCGACCCCGGTCATGACGGGGGCGCGCGCGATGAGGCCGAGCACCGCGAACGCGAAAAGGAACACCAGCATGAACGAGCCGACCCTGATGTGCACCACGTCACGCGGTGTGGCCGGCACCATGGGATGACCCTTCGCGTCCCCTTCCTCGTGCCACTTTCCGTTATCAGGCAAGTCAGACATGCGGCTCACCTGCCCGTCCTGTTTGCCGCCTAACGTCGGGGGTAGCGGCCATCCGTGCCCGAGCTGCATCCCAGTGACCAGAGTGAGCCGGGGATCGCGCGGAAGCGCCGCGGGCGCGGCTTCAGCTATCTGGGTCCTGACGGGCGTCCGGTGCGCGACCGCGCCACACTGGACCGGATCAAGGCGCTCGCCGTCCCGCCGGCCTGGACCGACGTGTGGATCTGCCGGTCACCGCACGGCCATCTGCAGGCCGTGGGGACGGACGCGGCCGGGCGCAGGCAGTACCGCTACCACGACCTCTGGCGCGAGCAGCAGGACCAGGCCAAGTTCGACCGGGTGCTCGAGGTGGCCGAGCGGCTGCCGGCGTTCAGGAAGGCCGTGGACGACCAGCTCAAGGGACGCGGCCTGACGAGGGAGCGGGTGCTGGCCGCCGCCGCCCGCCTGCTCGACATCGGCTTCTTCCGCATCGGCGGCGAGAGTTACGACACCTACGGCCTCGCCACGCTCAAGATGGAGCACGTCACCTGCGCCAACGGCATCGTCACATGCAGATATCCGGCCAAGGGCGACATCCTGCGGGAGGTCGAGGTGGCCGACCCGGGGGCGTGCAAGGTGCTCAGGGCGCTCAAGGCGCTCGGCGCCGAGGGAGAGCTGCTGCGCTACCGGCACGCGGGCGGCTGGGCCGACATCAGGAGCGAGGACATCAACGACTACCTGAAGGACACCATCGGGTACGAGGTGACCGCCAAGGACTTCCGCACCTGGCACGCCACCGTCCTGGCCGCCGTGGGCCTGGCGGTGTCCAAGCCGGCCGGCCAGAAGAAGCGGGCGGTCGCCCGGGTCATGCGGGAGGTCTCCGAATACCTCGGCAACACCCCCACCGTGGCGAGGGCCTCCTACGTCGATCCCCGCGTGGTCGAGGCGTACGACCAGGACAGGACCATCGCGGCCGTGCTGACCGAGCTCGGCGCGGACGCCGACTTCGGGCAGCTGGCCACGGCAGGCACGGTGGAGCGGGCGGTCATCGACCTCATCCGTGCCGTTTGAGCTGTTTGTCCACGGGCATGCGGCGACAGAAGAAGGAGGCGAGTGATGGAAGCTCCGCAGTACGTCGCGGCCCGCGTCCAGCAGGCGCTGGCCGAGGACGGACGCACGCACGAGCTCGGAATCCGCGTCGACATACGAGGTGATCAACTGTTCCTGCGCGGCCAGGTGAGCGGCACGGGACAGCGCGAGCGGCTCGCCCAGGTGGCGCACGAAGCCGCGCCCGAGCTCCATCTGCACAATGAGATCAAGGTCGTGGAGGCCACTGAACCGGGGGAGGATGAGCGTCTTGACTGACCTGCGCATAGCAGCCGTCGGAGACATCCACCTGGGGGAGGACGACAGAGGACAGTTCCGCAAGAAGATGGGCGGCATCGAGGAACGCGCGGACGTGTTGATGGTGGCGGGAGACCTGACCAGGCACGGCACGCTCGAAGAGGGGCGCGTCGTCGCCGACGAGCTGCGCGGCCTGCCGATCCCCGTGGTCGCGGTGCTCGGCAACCACGACTACCACTCCGACCTGCAGTACGAGATCGCCGCCGAGCTACGCGACGCCGGCGTCGTGGTGCTGGACGATGACGGCGCCGTCATCCAGTGCGGCGACAGGAAGCTGGGCGTGGTCGGCGGAAAAGGATTCGGCGGAGGGTTCGCGGGCAAGTGCGCCAGCGAGTTCGGCGAGCGCGAGATCAAGAACTTCGTCGCCCACACCCGCTACATCGCCGAGTCGTGGAAGGTCGCGCTGAAGGAGATCGTGGCCGAGAAGCGCGTGGTGCTGTCGCACTATTCCCCCATCAAGGAGACGCTGGAAGGCGAGCCGCACGAGATCTACCCGTTCCTCGGCAGCTACCTGCTGGCGGAGGCGGTCGACACGGCGGGCGCCGACCTGATCCTGCACGGGCACGCCCACAAGGGCAGTGAGAAGGGCATGACGCCGGGCGGCATCAGGGTGCGTAATGTCGCGCTGCCGGTGCTCGGGCGGGCGTACGCGGTCTACTGCCTCGACTGCGAGAGCGGCTTCTAGAGGACCTTCGCCGCCAGCAGGCATATGTCGTCCTCGGCGTTCTCCCCGCCCAGCCGCTTGAGCAGGCATCCGATGATCTCCTCGGGGTCCTCCCCGGCGCAGTGGTGAGCGGCCTGGATCAGGGCCGCCAGGCCGGTCTCCAGGTCCTGCTCCCGCCGCTCGACGATCCCGTCGGTGTAGAGCAGCAGCACGTCGCCGGGCTCGAGCCTGGTGGTGGTCAGGCCGTACTCGGTCGCGTCGAACGCCCCCAGCATCGTCCCCGCGGCCCCCTGGATCAGCGCGGCGTGGTCGCTCCTGATCAGCACGGGCGGGGGGTGCCCCGCGTTGGTCCAGGCATAGGTGCGCGCGTCAGGGTCGAAGTGGCCGATGATCGCGGTGCCGGTCACGGTGACGCCCTCGCTGGAGTGCACGATGAGGTCGTTCAGCCAGGTGGTGAGCCGGCCCGCGTCGGCCCCCGTGTAGGCCAGCCCGCCGAGGCCGGAGCGCATCTGGAGCATGATGCTCGCCGCGGTCAGCCCGTGTCCCATGGCGTCGCCGATCGCGAGGAGCACGCGGCCGTCGGGCAGCAGGCGGGCCTTGAACCAGTCGCCGCCGAGCCGGGCGAGCTCCTCGCCCGGCAGGTAGCGCACGCCGACGGTCAGCCGGGGCAGGTGGATGCGCCCGCGGCGGATCGGCATGATCGTGTTCTGCAGCTGGACGGTGACCCGGTGCTCCTCCTCGGCCCGCTGGCGCTGCCAGTGGGCCTGCTCGTGCGCCACCGCCAGGGCCCGCTCCTTGCGGCGGTTCTTGGTCACGTCCTGTGCCAGGCAGCGCACCTTCACCGGCAGGCCGTCGGCGTCGAGGATCGGCTCGCCGTACACGCTGAGATGGCGCACCCCGTGCCGGTGCTGGATCCGGAAGCCGGTCTCGACGGCCTCCCTGAACTCCAGCAGGCAGTGCATCATGTCCTCGATGACCGGCAGGTCCTCGGGCACGACGGCGCCCGGCAGCTCCTCCAGCGACATCGGGCCGTCGGCGCGGTCGCGGCCGAACATCTCGTACATCTGGGGCGTCCAGAGCGTGCGCTCCGTGGCCAGGTTCCACTCGCCCCAGCCCAGCTCGGCCAGGCGCTGAGCGCGTTCCCAGCCGGAGACCAGGAGCTCCTCGTCGTCGAGGGCGCGCCAGGTCACCAGCAGCCCGTCGTTGACGCGCGAGGCGCGCACGCTCAGCGTGGCCGGCCAGAGCAGGAAGTCCACCACCTCCACGTACTCCAGGGGCTCCCGGAGCACCGACTCGCCGGTCTCGTAGACGGCGATGTAGTCGTCGAGCAGCCCGCAGCTGGCCACTCCCGGGGTGGCCGCCATGAGCCGGCGTCCGGCCAGCTCACCGGCGGACCGTCCCGGCACGGTCATGGCGTGGCGATTGGCCGCCAGGATGCGGAAGTCCACCACGCGGCCCAGAGAGTCTTTGATGGGCGTGAGGTAGAGGGCCGAGGCGTGGACGGCTTCCAGCATCCCGCGTACCGAGGCGGGCACGGCGAGCGCGAGTGTCTCCTCCTCCTGCGGGCGCTCGATGCCCTTGGCGACCTCGATGAGGTCGAGCCCGCTGTGCTGCGCCATACGGGCGAGCTGTGCGGCGGCCTCACCGGGGCGGATGTTCAGCTGCGTCGCGAGCCGGGCGGTCGCCTCGTCGAGTATGGCCTCGTTACGCATGCGATGCCGCAGCCGCGCGAGCTGTTCACGTACTCTCGCCGAGGCCGCGCCAGTTTCGAAGCGGCTGAACGGCGGATATTTGCTCACACGCTCCCCATGCCCTGGGGAGCGCGGAGCTTACACATTGAAGATACTCACCCCACCAGGGCCGACGAGGAATCCGAGGACGATCAGCACGATGCCCCACAGGAGGTCGCGCCGGGCCAGGATCACGTAGATCCCGGAGATGACGAGTATTACCGCGATGATCCAGAGCAAAGTAGCCATGGCACTGCTGCTGCCCTCAGGAAGAGTTACATAACATGTTTTTCCCCGACCCAAAGGGCAGGGAATTCACATGACGACCTTCGGCTATTTCCTGTCCTGCGAAGAACATGGTCCGCAAGAGCTGGTGAGGCAGGCCAAGGCCGCCGAGCGCGCCGGCTTCGAGGCGCTGTGGATCTCCGATCACTTCCACCCGTGGCTCGACGAGCAGGGGCAGGCCCCGTTCGTCTGGACCGTCATCGGCGCCGTGGCGGAGGCCACGTCCCTGCCGATCACCACGGCCGTCACGTGCCCGCTCGTACGCACCCACCCCGCGATCATCGCCCAGGCCACGGCCACCACGGCGGCGCTGACCGGCGGCCGGTTCCGGCTCGGCGTGGGCACCGGGGAGGCGCTCAACGAGCACATCCTGGACTCGCGCTGGCCCCCGGCGAGCGAGCGGCTGGAGATGCTGGAGGAGGCCGTCGGGCTGATCCGCGAGCTGTTCACCGGCAAGCTGGTCACGCACAGGGGCCGCCACTACAGCGTCGACAACGCCCGGCTCTACACGCTGCCCGACGAGCCCGCGCCCATCTACATGTCGGGGTTCGGGGAGAAGTCCATCGAGGTCGCCGGGCGCATCGCTGACGGGTACATCTCGACCGCGCCGGACGCCGACGCCGTGCGGGCGTTCCGCTCGGCGGGCGGCGAGGGCAAGCCGTCGCTCGGCGGGCTCAAGGTCTGCTACGCCAGCGACGAGTCGGCCGCCCGCAAGACCGTGCACCGCCTGTGGCCCACGCAGGGGATCAAGGGCGAGGCCTCGCAGCTGCTGCCGCTGCCGCGGCACTTCGAGCAGCTCGCGGAGTCGGTGACCGAGGAGGAGGCCGTGAACGGCAGCCCGGTCGGCCCCGACCCCGACGTCCACGCGCAGGCCATCAGGCAGTACGTGGACGCCGGTTTCGACGAGGTCTACGTCAGCCAGATCGGGCACGAGCAGGACGCGTTCTTCGAGTTCTACGAGCGCGAGGTCCTGCCGCGGGTCCGTTAGCGGGGCCCGTCAGAGGGGCCCGTCAGAGGGGGGTCTGTCACTCCGCGGACTTCATGAGCTTGGCGTAGGCGAGCTGCAGCCAGTCCGAGAGCGCCACCGCGGTCATCGTCGCGCCGACGAGCCGGGTCACCTTGGGAGAGAGCACGAGGCCGGCGGCGTACGCGGTGGCCACCCACTGGGCCAGGCAGAACGGGCAGGCCAGCAGCTCGCCCACCGCGCCCCGCGGCTCCTCGTTCACCTCGGCGGGCCCGCCCTCCCCCTCGTACCGGGTGAACGGCGCGCGGAGCGGGCTGGTGACGGGGTCCTTCGACAGCCGCCGCGACACCTTGTGCGTGCACGCCGCCATGAGCAGGAGGTCCATCACGCCGACGTGATCGGGCACCCGCCGTCCGGCCAGCATCGTCGCGGCCGCGGCGACCGCCACCGTGCCGCCGTACGCCCCGAGGATGCCGGCGTAGCCGCGGAGCGGGCGATGGTGCTTGCCCCCATAGTCCTGTTCGGTCTTCTCGAGGATTTCGGTCATAAGTCCTCGCGCTACCCTCACCGCCCCTCGTCCAACGTCTAGTTGACGATCGTTTGGGTAGCCCGAAAACATGACTAGCCACGGCCACGCGGTTACCGATGCCATTCTCGACACGCTCAAGCGTGCCAGTTCCGGTCTCAAGGATGCCGGAGTGAAGTTCGCGCTGGCCGGTGGGTGCGCCGCGTACGCGCGGGGCGCCGCGCCGTCGTTGCACGACGTGGACTTCGTGCTCACGGAGCATGACGTGCCGGCCGCGCTTGAAGCGCTGCGCGAGCTGGGTTTCCAGACGGCCAAGCCGCCGGAGGACTGGCTCGTCAAGGCGTACGACGAGGGGCGCCTGGTGGATCTGATCTTCCGGGTGTCCGACCTGGCGATCACCGACGAGTTGCTCGACCGTGCCGAGCCGCTCAAGGCCTCAGCGGTGATCGTGCCCGTACTGGAGGCCACCGATCTGGTGATCACCTGGCTGCTGCCGCTGTCGGAGCACGCCTGCGACTACGGGGCGCTGCTGGCCCAGGTGCGAGCGCTGCGCGAGCAGGTCGACTGGCCGC
Source organism: Nonomuraea sp. NPDC050786 (assembly GCF_040654115.1). Taxonomy (NCBI): domain Bacteria; kingdom Bacillati; phylum Actinomycetota; class Actinomycetes; order Streptosporangiales; family Streptosporangiaceae; genus Nonomuraea; species Nonomuraea sp. NPDC050786. The sequence goes on along the minus strand of NZ_JBFAHJ010000064.1, from coordinate 228 downwards.
GCGTGGCGGCCGTGCTCCAGGACTCGCCGTACGCGATGACGTTCCTCACGCTCCTGGAACGGCTGGACGTGCTGGAGGGGCCGATCGAGCCGGTGGGCGACCCCAAGTGGCCGTGAGACCCCGGTGGCCGGGGGGGGCCGGGGGGGGGCCCGCGCCGACAGCGCCGAGGGAGGGGGGGCGGCCCGCAGAAAAAGTCAGGAGGGCGGGAGAGAGAAAAAGGTGGAGGGG
>NZ_JBFAHJ010000063.1:0-26680 GCF_040654115.1 Nonomuraea sp. NPDC050786 | reverse complement strand
GGCGGCGGGGGCCGGCTGGCCGGCCCCCGGCGGGGCCCCGGGGGCCCCCCCGTACACCGCCCGCCGCCCGGCCGCCCGCCCGCCCCCGGGGGCGGGCGGCCGCCTATCTTCCGCGGCCGGTCAGCCACTCGGCGAGCACGGCCGCCTGGCTGTGGTCCACGTCCTTGGTGGCGGTCAGCAGGGTGAGATCGTCATGGGCGGCGAGGTCGCGCAGATGTTGGGCCGCCTCACGATGTCCGGCGTCCCCCAGCTCGGCGAGGTAGCGGCGGCGGAACTCGGCGAAGCGGCTCGGCTCGTGGCCGTACCACTTGCGCAGTTCGGTGGACGGGGCGACGTCACGCAGCCATTCGTCCAGGTGAGCGTCCTCCTTGCGCATACCCCGCGGCCAGACCCGGTCGACGAGCACCCGCTTGCCGTCCCGTGGTGAGCTCTCCTCGTAGATGCGGCGACAGGCGATCTGCGCGGCCATGGCGGCACCCCTCCAGATCGATCGGCCCGCCCGGGGCCCAGCCCGACGGGCGACTCGCGCTCTTCACCGACGTACCCATTTTATCCGGGGGCGGATGTGGGCCCCTGACCACTCGCAGAGTGGGGCTTTTCGATAGATTCATCCCTCGGTGCCGCCGTACCGAAGGAGCCCCGTGAGCATTCCCCACCTGGCCGACGTCCATCCCGCGTGGCTGCCGCCCGAGGCGTTCAGGGCGATCGGTTCCCGCCGCACGCTCGTGCGGGCGGACGGGCCGCTCGCCGAGACCCTGCGGCAGGAGGTCGCGCAGGCCGGCGCCCGGTACGGCGGAGGCCTCACCGACGCGGGACCGTCCGACCTCGTGCTGACCCTGTCCGAGGCCGAGGGCGCGGACGGGTACGCGATCTCGCGGCGGGACGGCGTCACGACCGTGGCCGGTGGCGATCCCGCCGGGCTGCTCTACGGGTTCTTCCACGTCGTACGGCTGGGCGAGGCGGCGTTCGAGGGCGAGCGGCCGGTCGAGCACCACCGGCCCGCGATGCGGCGGCGCATGCTCGACCACTGGGACAACATCGACGTGCACCCGGTGATGGGCCAGGTCGAGCGCGGCTACGCGGGCGGGTCGATCTTCTGGGCGGACGGCGCCCTGCGCGCGGACCTGACCAGGGTGCGGGCCTACGCGCGGCTGCTGGCCGCGTGCGGGATCAACGCGGTCGCGATCAACAACGTGAACGTGCACGCCACCGAGGCCCACCTGCTGACCGACCGGCTCGGCGAGGTGGCCGCCCTCGCGGCCGCATTCCGCCCGTACGGGATCCGCGTGCACCTGTCCGTCAACTTCGCCTCCCCCATCGCGCTCGGCGCTCTGTCCAGCGCCGACCCGCTCGACGCGGACGTCCGCAGGTGGTGGGCGGAGGCCACCGAGCACGTCTACGCGACAATTCCCGACTTCGGGGGATATGTCGTGAAAGCCGACTCGGAGGGGCAGCCGGGCCCCTTCGCGTACGGACGCACCCATGCCGACGGCGCCAACATGCTCGCCGACGCCCTGGCCCCGTTCGGCGGGGTCGTTCACTGGCGCGCCTTCGTCTACAACCACCGGCAGGACTGGCGCGACCGCTCGACCGACCGCGCCCGCGCGGCCTACGACCACTTCGCCCCGCTCGACGGCCGGTTCCAGGACAACGCGATCCTGCAGGTCAAGCACGGCCCCATGGACTTCCAGCCGCGCGAGCCGGTCTCCCCGGTGATCCTGCGGATGCGGGGCACGCGCCTGGCGGTGGAGCTGCAGGTGACGCAGGAGTACACCGGCCAGCAGCGGCACGTCTGCTACCTGGCCCCGATGTGGAGCGAGGTCCTCGGATTCGAGAACGTCGCCGAGGCGGGCGACCTGGTCGCGGTCTCCAACGTGGGCGCCGACCGCTACTGGACCGGCCACCCGCTCGCGCAGGCCAACCTGTACGCGTTCGGCCGCCTCGCCTGGGACCCGGCCCTCGACCCGGCCGCCATCCTCGACGAGTGGATCGACCTCACGTTCGCGCGGCCCGGCGAGCCGCTGCGGCGCACCCTGCACGCCGTGATGGACGACTCGTGGCGCACGTACGAGCGCTACACCGCGCCGCTCGGCGTCGGGTTCATGGTGCGTCCCGGCCACCACTACGGCCCCGACGTGGACGGGTACGAGTACACGCCGTGGGGCACGTACCACTTCGCCGACCGCGACGGCGTGGGCGTGGACCGCACGCGCGCCACCGGCACCGGCTTCACCGGCCAGTACCCGCAGCCCTGGTCGGACATCTACGAGTCGCTCGAGCGCTGCCCCGACGAGCTGCTGCTCTTCTTCCACCACGTCCCGTACGGGCACGTGCTGCAGAGCGGCTCGACGGTGATCCAGCACATCTACGACACCCACTTCGCGGGGGCCGAGGAGGTCGCCGAGACGCGGCTGCTCTGGGAGAAGCTCGCCGGAACCGGCGCGGTGGACTCCGACGTGCACGCCAGGGTGCGCGAACTCCTCGACGAGCAGCTCCGCTGCGCCGAGGAGTGGCGCGACCAGATCAATGCCTACTTCTTCCGCAAGTCAGGCGTGCCCGACGCCCACGGCCGGCGCATCCCCTAGTGGTGACAGCTATCCCGGCGGAGGTTCTGGGCGGCCGTTGGCGATCCAGGTGGGGTGGAAGCGGCGGAAGATGATGCTCATGTTCTTGTCGCTGCCCGAGCTGTTCTGCTCGCCCCACTCGATGGCCGCGCCGACCTGATTGTCGGCGGTCTGCAGCATGCTGGAGTAGCCCCCTTCGACGCCGTTCACGTTCGGCCTGCCGTCCCGTCCCTTCGGCCGGGGAGCGGGAAAGTCTCCGAGCAGGCGGGTGTACGGCCAGCCCACGCCGTCGTCGTAGCTCATCCAGACGCGCATGGGGGTCCGGCTTCGGGAGTCGCCGCCCGGGTGGGGGCCGAGGAACAGGATCCGGTTCGGCGACCCGGCGAAGCGCAGCGTCGAGGCCTGGCAGTCGGGATCGGGCAGGACCCGGCCTCCCGGCTCCAGGTGATCGGCGTAGCCGGAGAAGCCGCCGTCGAGGGTGCCGGTGGCGACCAGCCGCTTGAGCAGCGGCGGATCTCCGGCATTGGCGAACCTGGCACGATCGTTGCGATAGAGGTCGCCGCGGAACCGCTGCAGGATCGTGGCCTCGTCGGTCTTGGTGACGTCGGTGTTCGTCAACTCCTGGTAGTGCCAGTCAGTATCCCCTGGCCGCTTGTAGATGTTGCGCCACTTGGCCGGGATGACCAGGGTCCCGTCGGTCATCTTGATGCCGGCGCCGGGGCCGATCGAGTCGTTGAACCATCTCCTGTTCAGCGGATCGCTCGGGTCCTTGTGCGGTTTGAGCGTGTCGGTCTTCTCGGTGAGGGTCCAGCCGCCCATGGGCAGGCCGTTGGCGTCGGTGGCTGACGAGGCCACCCACACCTCGCGGTCGTCCCAGCTGTCGAAGTCGCCGACGCTCTTCCAGCTGGCCGCCATCCGGTTGAAGAACAGGTAGACGGTCTGTCCGTCGAAGACCGCGGTGGGGTTGCCGACGGCGTCCGGCCACCCGGTGGCCACCGCCTTGATCCCGGACCAGGTGCCGGGTTTGCCGGAGTCTCTGGAGGTCTTGTAGATGAGGTCGATGTTGCCGTAGTCGTCGTTGTCGCCGACCCGGCCTTCGGCGAAGGCGATGACCGTGTTCCCCTTGGTACGGATCACGGCCGGCGCGCGGAAGGAGTGGTAGTCGACCCGGTAGGTGCCGTTGACGTAGGCCTCGTTGCCTCCGTCGAAGAGCACCTCCGCGGAGGGAGTGGACGCCGCATCGGCCGGAGCCGCTACGAGGAGGCTCGCGGCGACCAGTGCGACGGCCGCGAGCGATCGGACACGTAAAGGGCTCACCGTCCGAAAAGTACAACCATCTGTTGCCCCTGGGAAATCCGGGACAGAAGAGGCCGGAACCCGGCTAGGCGGTGAAGCGCTCCCGGACCTCGGCGATCATCGGGCGGCTGTTCCACAGGAGCGCCGCCGCGAACGCCGAGGCCAGCAGCGCCGGCACCAGCTCGGTGCCGACCGCCGTGAGCCCGCCCGCCACGACCAGCAGGGACGCGTTGCCGAGCGTCGCCTTCGGATGGCGCATGAGGAAGTACGAGGCCAGCCGCGCCACGTCCACCGCCCGGAACTCGAACAGCGACGTGATCACGAGGGCGTTGGCGACCCACAGCAGCGCCGCCACCGCGACGAGCACCAGCAGCGCCGCCCACCAGCCGGGAACGCCGGCGACGGCGAAGTTCGCCAGGTTCGTCCCGATGACGGCCAGCCCGGCCAGCCAGGGCACCCAGACCTTCAGCACTCCGCGCACGTTGGCCTTGTAGCCGCGCCAGTACGCCGCCGCCGGGTGGAGGTCGGTCATGTCCCTGCTGCGGTGGCGCAGCGCGTAGAGAGCGGCGGACAGCGCGGGGCCGAGCGGCAGCGCGCAGGCGGCCACCAGCGGCACGTTGCTCGCGTCGCCACCGAGCAGGGTGAGCGCGAGCAGGCCGGGCGCGCTCGCGAGCAGGAACATGCCCTCGACCACCAGCAGGTTGTAGACCAGCGTGGCGGCGCGTGAGAGCGGCCCCTCGCCGAACCGCCGCCCGGTCTCAGTGGTCACCTCGCTCATCGGGTCTCCTCTCACAGGCCGAGCAGGGTTGACTTCTTGATCCCGAGCTCGAGGTAGGCGTCGATCACCTGGTCCACGTACGCGAACGAGTGGCGCACGTGCCGCGCGCCCGCGTACTCGTACGGCTGGTGGACGCCCACCCCGTCGCGGCGCAGCGCCGGCTCGAAGCGGCCGGTGCCGACGCAGAAGCGCCAGGCGTCGGACAGCCGCCCCGAGGCCTCCGAGGGCACCCGCATCAGCCGTGGTCCTTCTTGAACCGCTCGTAGGCGGTGTTGACGAGGTTGATGTAGGAGGTCATGTTCTTGCCCTCCAGCTCCTTGACGTAGGCGTCCCACTCGCTGAGGTCGCGCTCGCCGAGGACGAACTTGAGCGTCTGCTGGGTGACGTAGTCCTTCAGCGGCGTCTCCCACAGCGTGGCCTGCTCGCGCTCCTCGTCGTCGAACGGGTGCGGCGGCTCGATCGGGTACGGCTTGCGCGCATTCATCACGTCCTGGAACGCCACCTCCTCCTCGGAGAAGGTGGAGTTGAGCAGCTTGGTGGTGCCGCCGTAGGCGAACACGCCGTTGGAGAAGCCGAAGTCCTTCTGCAGGTGCTTGGGCGCCCCGGGGTTGAGGCCGACGAAGTCGACGTCCTTGGCGAGCTGGTACTTGCCGGAGGCGTCCTTGGTGTACGTCGTGCCCTCGACGCCCCACTTGGCGAACTCCTCGCCCTGGTCGGAGTACCAGAGCCAGTCGATGAACTGCATCATGGCGACGAAGTTCTTGTTCTCCAGCGCCTTCTTGGAGATCATGACTCCGTTCTCGAGCCGGGTGCCGATCTTGTACTCGCCGACCGGGCCCATGGGCACCGGGATCTTGGCGACCTTCGCGCCGGGGACGAGCTTGGTCAGCGACGGCCGGTAGTCGTTGACGATCGACTGCGCGTTCGCGCTGATCACGAACGACTTGCCGGAGTTGAACTTCTGCTTGGCCTGCTCGTCCTGCTGGGTGAAGCTCTCCGGGTCGAGCAGCTTCTCCTTCACCAGCTTGGCCAGGTACTCCAGCATCTGCTTGTACTGCGGCATCGCGCCCGTGTAGACGAACTTGCCGCTGGCGGTGTCGAAGGTCGCGTGCTGGTACTCCCAGCCGCCCTTGGTGCCGTAGGCCTGGGCGACGAGCTTGAACAGGTTGCCGCCGGGCGTGGGGACGCCGAACCGGTCGGTCATCGGGTAGAGGTCCGGGTACTCCCTCTTCAGCGCCTTGAGCACGGTGTAGAGATCATCCCAGGTCTTCGGGACCTCCAGCTTGTGCTTCTCCAGGATGTCGGTCCGCACCGCCAGCGAGTAGTCGACCCAGACCTCCTCGTGCAGCCCCGGCAGCAGGTAGATACGGCCGTCGGCCTGGCGCAGCGTGTCCAGCTCCGGTTGCATGTTCCACTTGGCGACCTTGTCCTTGAAGTTGGGCATCAGGTCGAAGTAGTCGCTGACCGGCAGGATGGCGCCGGAGGAGACGAACGCCTCCTCGGCCGGGTGGTAGGTCTTCGGGATGATGAGCGGTGCCTGGCCGGAGCCCACCAGCAGGCCGCGCTTCTTGTCGTAGTCGCTGAGCGGCACCTCCATCGGCTTGAGCGTCACGTTGGTCCGCTTGGTCAGCTCCTGCCAGAACAGCCAGTCGCTCTTGTCCGGGTAGAACGGGTGGTTGTTGTAGAGCACGTCGAACGAGATCGGCTCGGTGGCCTTGAACTGCTGGTTGACGCCGTAGTTCGCCATCGCGCCCGCCTTGTTCGCCGACACGTCGGCGGCCTTCTTCGGGGCCTCGTCCTCGCCGCAGCCGGCGACGGCGAAGGTGAGCGCACCCAGCCCGATGAGTGCCTGGCGCCGGGAGATGTGCTGCATGGGGGGTTCCTTTCGGATGGACAATGGTTATCCCTTGACCGCGCCGAGCATGACGCCCGAGACGAAGTACCTCTGCACGAAGGGGTAGACCGCCAGGATGGGAAGGACGGTGAGCATGATCGTCACCGACTGGATGTTGGACGCGGCCTGCGACACGTCCGAGAGCGAGGCCCCGGCGGACTCCGCTCCGGTGGCCCCTGCGATGAGGTTGCGCAGATAGATGGTCACCGGGAACAACTCGGTCTTGCTCAGGTAGAGGAACGCGGTGAACCACGAGTTCCAGAACGAGACGGCGTAGAAGAGCACCATCGTGGCGATGACCGCCTTCGACAGCGGCAGCACGATCCGCCACAGGACGCCGTAGGTGTTGAGGCCGTCGATGGCGGCGGCCTCCTCCAGGTCCTGCGGCAGCCCTTCGAAGAACGCCTTCATGACCAGGAGGTTGAAGACGCTGATGGCGTTGGGCAGGACGATCGCCCAGATGGAGTTCGTCAGCCCGAGGCTGTTGACCAGCACGTACTGCGGGATCAGGCCGCCGGAGAAGATCATGGTGAAGACGGCGATCCAGATCAGGAACGTGCGGCCCTTGAGGTGTGGCTTGGACAGCACGTACGCGTAACACGTCGTCAGCACCATGGCGATGGCCGTGGCGACGACGGTGTAGACCACGGTGTTGCCGTAGTTCGTCCAGAACATCGGGTCCGACACCACGATCTTGTAGGTCGTGAGGTTGAACCCGCGCGGTATGAGGTTGACCTGCCCGGCGACGATGTAGCGCTCTTCGCTGAACGAGCGGGCGATGATGTTGACGAAGGGGTACAGCGTCACGATCACGACGCCGGCCAGGATGACGGCGTTGATCCCTTGGAAGACGCGGTAGCCACGGCTCTTGTCGATCGTCACCACAGGCTCGTCCCAACTGCGCGACGGGAGATCAGGTTGGCCGACAGGATCAGCACCACGCCGATCAGCGCCTCGAACAGGCCGATGGCGGCGGCGTAGCTCATGCTGCTGGACTCCACGCCCATGCGGTACAGGTAGGTGGAGATGACGTCGGCGGTCGGATAGGTCAGCGGGTTGTACAGCAGCAGGACCTTCTCGAAGCCCGTGGCCATGAACGTGCCGATGTTGAGGATCAGCAGCGTGATCGCCGTGGGCCGGATACCCGGCAGCGTGACGTGCCAGACCTGACGCCACCGGCCGGCGCCGTCCATCCGGGCCGCCTCGTAGAGCTGCTCGTCGATGGTGGTCAGCGCGGCCAGGTAGAGGATGGTGCCCCAGCCGACGGTCTGCCAGACCTCCGACGAGACGAAGATCGTGCGGAACCACTCCGGCTTCTGGATGAACGGGGTGGCCTCCCCGCCGAACGCCTTCACGATCTGGTTGATCGGCCCGTCGATGGCCAGCATCTGCATGACCATGGCGGCCACGATGACCATGGACAGGAAGTGCGGCAGGTACGACACCGACTGCAGGAACCGCTTGACGCGCCGGCTGCGTACCTCGTTGAGCAGCAGCGCCAGCACGATCGGCAGCGGGAAGCAGAACAGCAGGGTCAGCGCGCCGAGGACGAGCGTGTTGGTGAACACGCTCCAGAACGACGGGTCGTTGAGGAACATCTTCACGTACCGCAGGCCCACCCAGGACTCGCCGAAGATGCTGCCGCCGGGCTCGAACTTCCGGAAGGCGATGACGTTGCCGATCATGGGGGCGTACCGGAAGATCGCGAAGAAGAGCAGCGGCAGGATCGCCAGCGAGTACAGCTGCCAGTCGCGGCGGATCGCCTGCCGCCACGTGCCCGGTTTCGCCTGCCTGCGCCGGCTGGGCGCCGGCCGCGCCCGCCGCGCGTCCTGGGGCGGGTCGTCCAGGGTCGTACTCATCACTCCCCCTCGCGCGTTATGTGAGCCGTGGCCAGAAGATGCCTGTCGTGGCCGACCTCGCGCTCGGCGCCGGTCAGGCGCAGCGGCACGACCGCTTCCGCCTGCCCGCTGGAGCGCCCGAAGCGGAGCTCGACGTCGCCGGGCTCGACGATGCGCCGGCCGCGTACCCCGGTGAACGAGGCGACGTCCGCCGGGACCGTGAACGACACGCGCGTGGCCTGACCGGCCTCCAGCGGGACGCGGGCATAGCCGACCAGCCGCACCACCGGCCTGGTCGTCTGCGCGACCGGGTCGTGCAGGTACAGCTGCACGACCTCCGCGCCGGAGCGCGACCCGCTGTTGCGGACCGTGATCGCGACGGTGACCTCGCCGTCCACCGGCCAGTCGGCGGCGCCGGTGTCGCAAGGCTCCCACTCGAAGGTGGTGTAGCTCAGCCCGTGCCCGAACGGGAAGGCGGGCGTCGTGTCCACCGACGACACCTCGGTGCGGCGTCCGAGCGGCGGCGACAGGTACGTCGCCGGCAGGCCGCCGGCGTCGCGCGGCACGCTGACCGGCAGGCGCCCGGACGGGTTCACCGCGCCGGTGAGCACCTCCGCCAGCGCCTGGCCGCCCCGCTGGCCCGGGAAGAAGCCGAGGACAACGGCCGCGGCCGCGTCGAACTCCGGCCCGAGCGCGTACGGCCGCCCGGCCAGCAGCACCAGGACCACCGGGGTGCCGGTCGCGAGCACGGCCCTGACCAGCTCGGACTGCACGCCCGGCAGGCGCAGGTCGGTGGCGTCGCACCCCTCGCCGGAGGTGCCGCGCCCGAACAGCCCCGCCCGGTCGCCGACGGCGAGCACGCACACGTCGCTCCGCTCGGCGGCTGCGACGGCGGCCGCGATGCCGGAGGTGTCGTCGCCGGTGATGGCGCAGCCCGGCTCGTACGTCAGATCGGGGATCAGCGTGCCGAGCGCCTCGCGCAGCGAGGGGATGTCGAGCCCGAGCCCGAGCTCCGGATGGGGGCCCACGTGCGCGGGGAAGGCGTAGCAGCCGAGCATGGCCATCGGGTCGTCGGCCACCGGGCCCACGAGGGCCACCCGCCGGCCCGGGGCGAGCGGCAGGAGGTCGCCGGTGTTGCGCAGCAGGACGACGGACTCGCGCGCCAGGCGCAGGGCGAGCTCCCGGCTCTCCTCCTCGTCGAGGCGCACGTCCTCGGGCTCGCCGGGCAGCGGCCGCCAGTCCTCGTCGAGCAGGCCGAGCTCGGCCTTCTGCGTCAGCACCCGGCGCAGGGCGCGGTCGATGAGCGCCTCGTCGACCTGCCCCGCCTTGACCGCGTCGATCAGGGGGGCGCCGAAGGTGTCGACCGTGGGCAGCTCGACGTCGACCCCGGCCCGCAGGGCCAGGGCGGCCGCCTCCGCCCCGTCCGCCGCGACGCCGTGCAGCTTCTGCAGGAAGCGGATCCCGAAGTAGTCGGCGACCACCGTGCCCGCGAATCCCCACTCGTCCCGCAGCAGCCCGGTCAGCAGGGCCTCGTCGGCCGCCGCGGGCACGCCGTCGATCTCGGCGTACGAGTGCATCACCGAGCGGGGGCTACCCAGGCGCAGGGCCATCTCGAACGGCGGCAGGATCACGTCGGCCAGCTCCCTGCGCCCCATGTGCGCGGGCGCGAGGTTGCGGCCGCCCCGGGAGGCGGAGTAGCCGGCGAAGTGCTTCAGCGTGGCGACGATCCCCGCGCCCTCGAGCCCGCGCACGTAGGCCGCTCCGACGGTTCCGACCAGGTAGGGGTCCTCGCCGATCGTCTCCTCGGTGCGGCCCCAGCGGTAGTCGCGGGTCACGTCGAGGACCGGGGCCAGGCCCTGGTGGATCCCGGCGGCCCGCATGGAGCGGCCGATCCGCCCGGCCATCTCCTCGACCAGCTCGGGGTCGAAGGACGCGCCCCAGCTCAGCGGCGCCGGGTACACGGTCGCCCGCCAGGCGGCGAAGCCGGTCAGGCACTCCTCGTGGACCTGGGCCGGGATCCCGAACCTGCTCGCCGCCATGATCTGCGCCTGCGACGCGGCCAGCGAGCGGGCGCCCGCGACCGGATCGACCGGCGCGGTCCCGAACGGACGGGTCAGCTGGCCGAGCCCGTGGGCGATGACGTCGCTCCACTCCACGCCCGCCATGTCGGCCTGGTGCGGGGCGACGCCTCCCCCTGAGGCATCCGCGCCGACCCAGACGCCGACGAGCTGGGCGATCTTCTCTTCCAGCGTCATGAGCGGGATGAGCGCCTCGGCCCGCTCGGCGGGAGACAGCCGCGTGTCCCGCCACTTGTCGATTGGTACCTGGCCCCTCATGCCATCCTTTCGGCTGCTCGCCGACATCACACCGAAACTTTCAACAAATTCCCGTTAATATTGCGGCAACTTATGGGTCAGGGTTTCGGCGTGTCAAGAGGGGTGCGGCGCTATGTTTGCCGACGTCACCAAGAGATTCGCGCGGCATCGAGCGGTAAATTGCCGAAAAGTTTCTGAACTCGACCGACATCTTGCCGTGACGTCAGGGGTTCAGTCCGATTCCCGGCGGTAGCGCTCGATCCAGGCGGCGTTGAGCCCGTCGGACTGGCGGCGGTGCCGGGGCTCGATCGTCTGCCCTTCGGGCAGGTCGAGCCCGAGGAAGCCGAGGATCCGGCGCGTGACGCCCGCCAGGTCGGCCTCGAGGTCCTCGTACCGCACCGGGTACGGCCGCACGCCCTGCGACGCGAACCACTCCTCCCAGGCCGCGTTGTGCTCCCTGATCTCCTCGACCAGGGCCCGGATGCCGTCCGCGTCGTAGCCGGGCTCCCGTCCGCTCCTCGTGGCGCCGCCGATCTCGCCGTTGCCGCCGACGTACCAGGTGCCGGTCTGCTCGGCGCGCAGCCACGACACCGCCTGCGCCAGGACGTCGTCGCGCCGCAGGTACACGAATCCCGTACGGCCGAAGGCGCGTTCCAGCAGCGCCACGTCCCGCCCGGCGAGATCGGGGTGGACCGCGCCGAGCTTGGCGACCACGTGGTCCAGCGTGCCCCACATGAGCTTCGCGCCGAACACGCCGTTCGCCGTCCGCCCCGCAGCGAGCGCCGCCCGCACGTAGTCGTCGTAACCGGCGGCGCTGCGAAGCCCCCATCGCTCGGCCCACAGTGGCTCGTCCGGCTCGCGGAAGTACGCCTGCGGACGACCGGCGACCCTGGTGGATTCCAGCAGGCCGAGGAGGAGCGAGCTTCCGGTACGCGGGGTTGCGCAGACGAAGTACGAATCGATCGGCGGGGCGGCGCCCGTGTTCGGCATGGTCACGCCGCCCAGGCAAAAGGATCAGGCCGCCGCCCGCAACCCGATTACGGGGTCCCGCGCCGCTCGGAGCGCTCACCCGATGCGTCACCCGCTCGCCGAACAGCCGCTCGGCCGATCGCCATCGAGCGGCGCCTTTGGGGGCTACCGGCGAATTGCACAAGCCCGCCGAATTACTGAGTACGGAATACGTCCTCGCTTGTCGTATTGGTGAAAAATTCACACCGACATCGTGCGCGTATCACTACATTACGCGGCGCATCGATTTCCATACTGTGACAGCGTGCGAATGGATTTTTTCGAAGCGACCATGAACACCGAAAGGAGATGATCATGGCCGATGTGCATACCGGTGAGGCCCCGGCGAGCGAGGAACCCCAGCAGCACGCGGATCCGCGGCGATGGCGGGCACTCGTCCTGCTCTGCGCCTTACAATTCATGATTTTGCTGGATATGACCGTCGTGAACGTGGCCCTGCCCCACATCCAGGACTCGCTCGGCTTCTCGGAGTCCGGGCTGGCCTGGGTGGTCAACGGATACGTGCTGATGTCCGGCGGGCTGCTGCTGTTCGGCGGCCGGTCGGCCGACATCTACGGCCGCAGGCGGCTGCTGCTGATCGGCGTGGGACTGTTCGCGCTCTCCTCGGCCCTGTGCGGCGCGGCCGTGTCCCAGCCCATGATGATCGTGGGCAGGATCGGGCAGGGCATCGCCGAGTCGATCGCCGCCCCGGCCTCGCTGGGCATGATCGCCCTGCTGTTCACCGATCCGCAGGAGCGCACGAAGGCGCTGGGAGCGTGGGGCGGCATCATCGCCCTGGCGGGGACCTCGGGTTACGTGATCTCCGGCGTGCTCACCGACGTGGTGTCGTGGCGCTGGATCTTCTTCGTCAACCTGCCGATCGCCCTCGCCGTCCTCGTGCTCCTGCCCCGCATGGTCTCCGAGAGCCGGATGGTGCGCGCCAAGAACGCCAAGCTGGACCTGGCCGGCGCGGTCACGTCCACCGCGGGCCTGTTCGCCATCGTCTACGGCCTGCTGAAGGCGGCCGAGAGCCCGTGGGGCTCCGCGCCCGTCGTGCTGCCGCTGGCCGTCGGGGCCGGCCTGATCCTGACCATGCTCATCGTCGAACGGCGTGCGACGGACCCGCTCATCCCGCTGAGCTTCTTCGCCAACCGGACCAGGACCGTCATCAACGGCGTGGCGCTGCTCTTCATGGCGGCGTTCATCTCCTACACCTTCATGATGACCCTGTTCGAGCAGCACATCCTGGACTACTCGCCGCTGCAGACCGGCCTCGCCTGGCTCCCCCTCGGCATCGGGATCGGCGTCGGGATCGGCCTGGGCACCGCGTTCGTCCCGCGCGTCGGCGTCAAGGCCGTGGCCGGGGTGGGCTACATCGGAGCGGGCGTGGGGCTCGCCCTCACGAGCATGATCACCGTCGAGAGCACGTACGTCGGCGGGATCCTGCCGGGCATGGCGGTCTTCGGCCTGTTCGCGGGCCTGTCCATGCCGGCCGCGACGAACGCGGCACTGCACGGGGTGACCGCACAGGACTCCGGTCTGGCCTCCGGCGTGCAGAACACCGCGCTGCAGGTCGGCAGCGCACTCGGCCTGGCCGCCCTGGTGACGCTCGCGCTGCGCGGCGCCGGCGAGCAGATCCAGCGGGGTGTCGCGGCGGAGATCGCCACCACGGCGGGCTACAGCACCGCGCTGCGTGCCGGAGCCGTTCTCATGGTCCTGGGCGGGGTGCTCATCTTCGCGCTCCTGGAGCGCGTGGCCACCGAGCTGAGGGACCCGGTGGCGGAGTCGGTGGAGCAGGCCGGCTGACCGGCCGGCACCAAGCAGAGAAAGGAGTGGGAGATGGCCGGCGTCGACCTGACGTTCACGGTGCCGATCCAGCAGTCGGACGGGTGGACGTTCATCACGTGGCCCGAGTCCGTCGAGGTGTTCGGCACCCGCAGATCGGTCAAGGTGGCCGGCACCATGGACGGGCACGAATTCCAGACGGCGTTCCTGCCCTGGGGTGACGGCACGCACCGGCTGCCCATCAACAAGCGCCTCTTCACCAAGCTGAAGAAGCAGGCGGGCGACCATGTCGACGTGCATCTGAAAGAACGCCTCTGACCGAGGCGCGGTTCACGCCGAGAGGCCCCTCCCGTGACGCGGTGACGGGCCTCTCGGCCTTTCCTGCGGGCGGCGGGTCACGCGCGGAAGAGCTCCACTGTGAGTGGTGGCCGGGCGACGCCAGGCGCGTCGCCACTCGGCGGGCTCATGACTCGGTCCGTCGATGCCTCCATGGTCCAAGCACCGCGAACGGCGCATCTCCTGCGAGCCCGGTCAGCACCAGCCGGCTTCGGTGGCGATGCGGATGGCGTCCACCCGGTTGCGGGCGTTGAGCTTGACCACGATCTTCGACAGGTAGTTGCGTACGGTCCCGGGTGACACGTGGAGGCTGGCCGCTATCTCCGGCGGCTCCGCGCCTTTCGCGGCAAGTCGTAATACCTGGATCTCGCGCTGGGTCAGCGGATTCTCGCCCACGTCCCAGGCGGTCAGGGCCAACTGCGGGTCGATGACCCGGCCGCCGGCGGCGACCTCTCTGACGGCCGTGGCCAGCCGGTCCGCGGGCGTGTCCTTGAGGAGGAACCCGGACACCGACGCGGCCAGCGCCCGCCGGAGCATGCCCGGCCGGCCGAGCCCGGTCAGGATCAGGCTGCGGCAGGTCGGCAGCCTCCGGTGGAGCTCCTGCGCCGCGCTGAGGCCGTCCATCACCGGCAGATCGATGTCGATGATCGCCACGTCGGGGCGTTTCTCGAGCGCGACGGGAACGATCCGGTCACCGCTCTCCACCTCGGCCACGACGGTGAGGTCGTGTTCGATCTCCAGGAGCGCCACCAGGGCTCCCCGCACGATCCGCACGTCCTCGGCGAGAAGCAGCTTCAGCATGTGCACCACCCATCGATCCGGCCGTCATCGCGGGCCGGCTGGCTCATGTGCCTGCCGCCCTGGTCGTGCGCTGTCACGTCCCGCCGTGACGGGTGCCGGCTCATGCGCAGCTCATTCGGGTGCCGGCTCCGGCGTGGCACCCGACGGCAGCTCGGCCGTGAGATGGAACCAGCCCTCCGTCGTCTCCATCCGCAGGCTGCCGTTGACGGCATCCAGGCGCGCCCGGACATGCTCCAGCCTTTCCTCGTCACTCTCGGACAGGGTAGTGCGATGGCGCGAGATGCGTGCTTTCAGACGGCCGTCCTCGGGGGCGGTGGCGGGGGCCCGGTCGTGCGAGACGCGCAGCCGTACGTAGCCGTTGTGAGGGCCGTTCGTGGGGCCGTTCGTGGGGCCGTTCGTGGGGCCGTTCGTGGGGCCGTTCGTGGGGCCGTTCTCCTGGGTGACCGTGATGACGCAGCGGCGCACGCCGCTCCGCCGCACCGTGTCGGTGATCGCGTTGCGGAGCACCATGGCCAGCACCACGTCCGACTCCTCCGCGAGCCGGCCGGAGGCGATGTCCACCTGAGCCTCGATCCCCGCCGCCGACAGCGCCGCACGGGTCGACTCGACCTCGGCCGCCAGCGACACGTGGCGGTAGCCGCTCGCCGTGGAACGTACCTCGGCCACCAGGCGGCGCACCGCCACCAGGACCTCCATGATGTGCTCCTTCGCGCGTTCCGGCGCGGTCAGCGTGAGCCCGCGGGCCACGCCGCAGTTCCACATGATCGTGGACAGGTCGCGGTCCAGCAGCTCGTTCACCTTGCGGGCCACGTCCAGCCGTTCCTGCTCCACGGCGAGCCGTACGATCTCCTTCCTGGTCGTGTGGAGCTCGGCGACCAGCGCCGACAGCGACGTCAGCCCATAGATCACCAGCCCGGTCTGCAGGGTCGAGATCACCAGGTAACCCAGCAGCGCCGTGTCGTCCCCGCCGGCCACCGCGAGGACCAGGACGACTCCCCCAACGGCCGTGTACAGCACCCAGCGCCAGCGCGCCCGCAGTACCAGCGGGATCGACCCGGCGAGGAAGCCACCCATCGAGCCCCACAGCGCGCCCACCCACAGCACGGGGAGGAACGACGCCACCGCCTGGACCGTCAGCGTGGCCGCGCGGACGGGCGCCGGCCATACGCGGGGGCCGAGGAACGAGTGCGCGAACTGGGTGAGCAGGAGAACGGTGAGGCAGATCCCGACATCCACCGTGAAGCCCGCGGGGTTCCGCCAGAGAATGTTCGTGATCAGAATTGGGATATAGCCAAGTAAAACCGCCAATGTCAGGAGATTGGCGGTTCCGGGCGCCCATCGGACAGCGGTCCGCCGGAGGAGATCCGCGGGTTTCCAGGGGTCGGCGGGGGGTGCCGACGGCCCGGCCGGCACGTCGGACAGCCGGATCTCGGCGACGAGACGGAACCAACCGTCCTCCCGGGTCACAGTGAGCCGTCCGCCGACCGTGGCCAGCCGCGAGGACAGGTTGTCCAGTCCGCTGCCGTCCGAAGAGATCACCTTGGAAGCGGCCCGGTCATGACCGGCCCTCTCATGACCGGCCCTCTCATGACCGGCCCTCTCATACCCGGCGCTGTCGTCGCTGGTGCCGTCGTCGCTGGTGCCGTCGTCGCTGGTGCCGTCGTCGCTGGTGCCGTCGTCGCTGGTGCCGTCATCGCTGGTGCCGTCGTCGCTGGTGCCGTCGTCGCTGGTGCCGTCGTCGGCCCCGTCGTTCGCCACGCTCAACCACGCGAGACCGTCGCGCACGCCGCCTTCGACCTCGCACTGCCGCGCCTTGCTGTGGCGTAACACGTTGGTGATCGCCTCTCGCAGCACGATGGCCAGCACCGAATCGACCGCCTCGGTAAGGCCGTGACTCGAGACGTTCATGCGAACCTCGATCTGCGCCACCGACAGTGTGGACTCGATCGACCTGACCTCTCCGGCCAGCGACAGCTTCTGGCAGCCCGTCGGGATCATCCGCAGCGCGGCGGTCGCCCGTCGGGCGATCCACAGGGCCTCCGACATCACCTCTTCGGCCCGCCCGGGCGCACCCGGCAGCAGGCGGTGGGCCAGCTCGTTCTTCAGCGTGAACGCCAGCAGATCGTGTCCCACCACGTCATGCAGGTCTCTGGCGATGCGCACCCGCTCGCCGGCCGCGGCGATCCGCCGCAACGAGCCGCGACCGCGCTCCAGCTCCTGCGCGAGCTCTGCCAGGAAACTGAGGCCGTAGAAAACAAGCCCCTGCACGAGGGTGAACACGAATACGAAGACGATATTGACCGCGCCGAGCCCTTGCGCGAAGTACAGCACGGGATTGACGACGCATGTCAGTCCGTACAGCACCCACCCATAGGGGGCGGGGACGACAAGGAGAATGGACGCCGGCAGGAGCGGGACCACGGCGGCGGCCTGCGGACCGATCCACAGGGCCGGAGCCAGCACGAGGGCCGCCAGCGCCGTCACCGAGGCGATCCGGCGGCCGAGCGGCCAGTGCCCCGGCCGCCCGAAAGAATGGGCGATCTGCAGCCCGATCGCCGCCGCCATGCAGGCGCCGAAAGCCAGAACACCCGGAATTTCTGCTGATTCCCGGCCGATGCCATTGAGCGTATTCAAGATCGCATTCAGCGCGAATCCAACAAGTACTCCAGCGGTGACCTTCAGGGCAAGGCGTGGCGCCGGCAATGTGGCATCGCCGTTTCGCCGTGCCCAGGAGGCCGGGGATAAGCTCCTTAACAGTCGGACATCCCGCGCTCGTGCCACGAGATTCTTCGCCATTCCTTCTCCGCCCCCGGCGAACTGTCCACCCCAGTCGTCAGACAGGCTATATCAGGCCAATCACCTCGAGTGGAAACGTCCTCCAGCGTGACGGATATTTGCCCCATCGAGCGTTATTCCGCGATGGGTTGCCCGCGCTGACCACCACGGTCCCGGCCCTCCGGGATCGGGAGACGTCCGAGGCGATCGGCCTCTCCCTCCGATCAGTGCTCGGCCTTGGCCGTCATTCTCCCGGCGGTGTCCCTGATCCGCCTCGCGGTGGCGGCGATGTGATTCGATCGTTCCGTCACCTTCGCGCTCGTACGCGTGCGTTGGGCTCGCGCCGCCAGTCGTTCGGCGTTGACGGCGATCCGGGCCGCGTCGGCGGCGATCATGGGCGCCTCCGTACGAAGGCCGGCCGGGTCGGCACCGTCGATCGAGGACATGAGCTTGGAGACCTCCGCGGAGACATCCTCCGCGGTCGAAGCCAAGGGCAGATGGGGAAACAACCTCCGCAGATCGCGGATCAGTTCCTGGATGTCGCCCTGCAGCCTGTCGAGGTCCCGGCGGATCCTCTTGAGATCTTCGATGATCTTGCGGATCGGATCGGGAACGGGTGGATAGGGGTCCGCACGAGGCTGGACGAGTTCGACGGGCCATCGCGACATCGCCATGGCCGAACCGGGCGACTCGAACGTCAAGCCCGTCGCCATCGTCAGAACAAGCGGGATGAACGCGACTGGCTTGCTGCTCACGCGGGCTCCATAGGTCGGCGGTCGCTGCCGCCCCGTGCGGACACGGGCTCTCCAGACGTTGTACGTGTCCGGCAGCGATCGAGATCGACCCGACTCGCGGCTTTGGACCGCCGTTTACCCGCCGATTCTCTGCGCCTTGATCGGCGAGTACCGGACCAGGGCCTACCCCGTGCTGGTCGGCGGCGGCATTCCGCTCTTCCCCCAGCACGAGCGCCGGGTGGATCTCGAACTCGTCGAGACCCGCACCTGCAGCTCAAAAGTCGTCTACCTCCGCTACCTCGTGGCGCGCTGATCAGCCGTACTGCTTTCGGTGTAGGGCGTAGCCCGCCAGGTGCAGGTGCGAGTGACGAGCCACGTACGACGCGGACCCGGCGCGGCCCCGCCTAGCGTCGCACCACGACCACTCGAAAGGGAGTCCGCATGAAGAAGAGGTTGATCACTGCGATCGTCGGAGTGAGCTTGACGGCCGGACTGCTCGGCCTGGGCGCCGCCGGCGCCCAGGCGGGCACGGCCACCGTCGCGACGGCCGCGCCCAAACCGCCGAAGGGCGCCAGGGCGGTGGTCCAGGTCGGCCCGAACCCCACCACCAAGCGGGGCGAAGAGGTGACGATCACCGGCAACTGCGGCGGAGGCGAGAAGCTCAAGGCCGTCCTCTCCGGGATGACCGGGAAGCCGTCGCTGCGGAACGTCCGCATCATCGACGACAACCCCAAGGCGTTCGTGGCCAAGGCGAGTCTCGACCCCAGGATCGGCAACGGTGTCGGCCCCGTTTTCGTCGACTGCGGCGGCGAGGTGGGTGTGACCCTCCTGGTAACCCACGTCTGACTGGTCACCCACGTCTGATCCGGACGCGCACGCGCCGCACCGGCTGGTGTGGCTCGTGCGCGCCACCTGGCCCTGCACCGTCTGCGCCCGTGCCGTCGCGTCTACCCTTGCGCCATCGCCCCGAAGAAAAGGTCCGATATGGCCGTTCCCTTCCCGCAGCGCGCGCCTGCTCCGGTCCGCCGCTCCGCCAGACTGCTCGATCTGGCGCTGGCCCTCATCACCGTCGTCGGCGTCGTCACCGGTGTCATGGCGGCCGAGGTCCACGAGTCACCGTGGCGGGGGCTGATCCCCCTCGCGCTGTTCCTCGGCGGGCTCCTGCTGTTCAGGCGCCACCTGCCGATGACCGTCCTGCTCCTGTCCATCGCCGCGATCTTCCTCTACCGCTTGAACAGCCACTTCCAGGGCGGCTGGATATGGCCGGCCTCGGCCGCCTACTTCAGCGCGGCCTGTACGCCGCGCGTACGGTGGGTGGCGCTCGTCGGCGTCGCCCAGCTCGGCTACGCGGCCGCCGACTTCTGGTGGGTCCTGCAGCGGAACGTGGGCCGCTTCGTCCTCCACATCGCCGGGGAGGGGCTGCTGCTGGCCATGCTCATCGGCGCGGGGCTGGTGTGCGCCGCCGTCATGCGATGGCGTGGGCAGTTGCGCGAGAGCGACAGCCGCGCCCGGGCCGCCGAGGAACGGCTCCAGGTCGCGCGCGAGGTGCACGACATCGTCGCCCACACCCTGGCGGTCGTCGGCGTCCAGCTGAACGTCGCCGCCGACGCCCTCGAGGAGGACCCCGCCGAGGCCGCCGCCGCGCTTTGCGTGGCCAAGGACGTCAGGAACCGCGCGATGGCCGACCTCGCGTCTCTCATCGGCGTCCTGCGCGACCGGACCGACGGCGCCGCCCCTCAACCCGATCTCGCCGCCGTCGGCACGCTCGTCACGGACGCCCGCGCCGCCGGCCTGCGGGTGACCCTCGACGAGCGCGGCGACCCCTCGGCCGTCCCCGCCGCGCCGGCCGTGGCCGTCTACCGGATCGTCCAGGAGGCCCTCACCAACACGCTGAAGCATTCGGGAGCGGCCAAGGCGCGGGTCACGATCGACTGCGGGCCGCGCTCGGTCGTCGTCGAGGTCACGGACGACGGCCGGGGGTGCGGCGAGATCGTCGAGAGGCACGGCCTGGCCGGCATGCGGGAGCGGGTGGGCGCGCTCGGGGGCGCGCTCACCGTGGAACCGGTGCCGGGCGCCTTCTCGGTCCGGGCCGAGATCCCTGTGGCAGGCTCGCCCGTATGACGATCAAAGTGCTCCTCGCCGACGACCAGGCACTGGTACGGGCGGGCTTCCGCAGCCTGCTGGCCCGCTCCCGGGACGTCGCCGTCGTCGGCGAGGCGGCCACGGGCGACGAGGCCGTGCGGCTGGCCGCCGGCACGCGTCCCGACGTCGTCCTCATGGACATCCGGATGCCCGGGATGGACGGCATCACCGCCACGCGCCACATCGTCTCCGGCACCGGTTGCCGTGTGATCATCCTGACCACGTTCGACACCGACGAGCACGTCTTCGACGCGCTGTGCGCCGGAGCCAGCGGCTTCCTCACCAAAGAGGTCGAGCCGAGGGAACTGCGCCGCGCGGTCGCCGCCGTCGCGGCCGGGGACGCGCTGCTGTCGCCCGGGGTCACCCGCCGGGTGGTGGAGCAGTTCGCCCACCGGCAGGGGCCGGCCCCCGTCGCCCGGCAGCGGCTGACCGCCCTCACCTCCAGGGAGCTCGAGGTAGTGCGGCTCGTCGCGCTCGGCCTGTCCAACGACGAGATCGCCGAACGCCTCACGATCAGCCCGTTCACCGCCAAGACCCACATCACCAGGGCCATCGCCAAGGTGGCGGTACGCGACCGCGTCCAGCTGGTCATTCTGGCCTACGAAAGCGGCCTGGTCCGGCCCGGCGGCTGAAGCGGTCCACGTTTTCTCTGAACTTTGCCGGCGAACTCATCGTCATTTCCTACGGAAAACACCACAGGCAGGGGGCAAAGTGAGAAAATTGCTGCTCATCACCGCCATTGCCGGACTGGGCTTCACTGTCATGGGATCGACCGCCGCGTCGGCCACCGCTCGCGACGACTACCCGGGGGCGCATGTCGAGAACAGCCGCGGGGACTGGCTGGCCGAGGCCCAATTGTCCAAGCACCACAACACCATCGTCATCTGCGACCGCAGCACCGACCACCGGTACGCGATGGCAAAGGTGCGGTACAAGGGCCACACCTACCAGTACGCCAACTACTACAAGAACCAGGACTGCATCGAGCAGAAGACCATCAACATGCCGCACGGCACAATTGAGCTCTGGGCCTGCGTGAGCAAGCCGTACAAGGTGAAATTCGCCTGGTGCGGTCCTAAGCAGACAATAGTCAGGCGATAACGCCGACGGATCGCCGGTTCATTCCGGCGACCCGTGCGGCGCCCAGGCTCTGCAGCAGCAGATCGGCCCGGGGTTGAGCGGCTCGTCGAGCTGCTCACCGTGCAAACCAGCCATCTGCCCACCATCAGCACGATCCAGACCGACCGTCTGCCTGAGACCGAGGACGAGGACGAGGCCGAGGCCGACGCCGAGGCCGACGCCGACGTCGACGTCGACGTCGACGTCGACGAGGCGGCGGCCGCCGACGAGCGGGCCGAGGAGAGCGCGCGCAAGGCAGCGGCCGTTCGGCAAGCCGCGCTCACCGCGGCCGAGCAGGCCTACCTCGACCGCTAACGAGCGATCAGCCACGAGACCGACGCCGTGCGCCGGGCCGGCGAGTGAGCACTGACGATCGGTGGGACACCAAGACGGCAACGACTCCATCACGGACGTCTTCGGGCCGCCCGGCGCAGCTGGGAGCGGCCGCGTTCGAACCAGCAGTCCGGGCCATCGCGCCGCCGTGATGGCGGATCCTGCCGTCGCCGTACGCGCGCTGAAGCGGATCACAGGGCATCACCACCACCCGACATCTGCTGTCCGCATCCACGGTCGCTGTGGACGGCGGGTGTCGGTCCTGTGTGCGAGGACTCGTCGCTCGACGAGCGTGCGCTACCGGTGATCCTCGCCGCGCACAGCAGCACGCCTTCCGAGGACGAGCTGGAAGGTGCCGCGCTCATCGAGTGCGATCCGGCGTCGGCGACGCTGGAGAGCACCGCGCGGTGGATTCGCGATCGCGGCGGCCCGCCTGGCCTGCGACGGTGATCTCGATCCGGGTTTCGACCGGCTGCTGGACACCCGGGACCTGCTGGACACACCGGCTGTAACCGCCGCGCGTACGAGGCTGATCAACCAGGCCCCCGGAAGCGACGGGATGCAGGCGCTCATCACGGAGCAGTCGCGCGGCACGCCGCATCCGCCCCATCCGCGCCCGACCCCCGCCGCCCGAAAGGCGCTCCACTACCTGCGGGACAAACGCGCGGAGGAACGCCGCGCCGCGGACTTGGACCCCCTCGCCGAACGTGCGTGGGAGCGCGCCATCTTCGTGGAGGCACCGGAACTGAGATCAATGGCGGCGTGGGAGGCGGGCGGCGAGCGGCGCCGGGGGCAGATCACCGACGCCGTCGTCACCGCCTTGGGGCGGAGGACGCCGAGATCCGCCACGCCGCCGAACAGCGCGAGGAGTGGGAGGAGGACTACACGCTCCTCGACGAGCTGGACCTGATGAGGCCGCTGACACATGTGGAGGTGGGCCCGATGGTCGTCGCGCAGGCGCCGAGCCCGCCGCTACCACCGCACGAGGTGTCCGACGAACTGGAGAGGTCACCGCTACGGCTCCCCTCCGAAGCCGAGTGGGAGCACGCGCTCGCCCCCCGCTTCGTGATTGCGATCCGACCGCCTGAACACCGCACAAGCGGATTTCGCCTGCTACGCCTCGTTCGAGGAACTGCTCGACACCGTAGACCCGCAAACGGTGCACACGGCCAGCCCCGCGACCAGCAACTCGCCAACATCCGCCGCATCTACAAGAAACGCGGCTCTCGCGGCGGCCGCCCAGTCGGCCATGATCAAGATCTCTACAAGCTGCGCACCACTGTCGAACGCTGCATCAACAAGATCAAGGAGTGGCGCGGGCTCGCCTTCCGCTTCGACAAAACCACCGAAAGCTACCTCGCCGGCCTTTGCCAACGCGGAGCCATCTTGTGGATCCGAAGCCTTCAACCGGTCTGAAGATCCGACGTCCGAAGCGACCCCGCGCACCCCAGTGACACTTCGCGATCCACAGCGATGATCAGCCGAGCAGCCCCTTCAGGGCCCGGCGCACCCTCGGCCATTGGTCACCGGCCGCAAAGTACACGCTAACGAGCGGCTGGAAGACGTCATACCGGTACAGGTACACCCCAAAGGCGCTGACCAGCGCCTGCGCTGCCTGCCAGCGGGCACGGCGAGGATCCTGGTCGCCAGGCACCTCGAACCGGCGCGCCTCGTAGTCCCCCTGCAGCCGGTAGGTCAGCGAATCGCGCCCCACGAGCCCCGGGGGGTACGCCGCGAGCTGGCCGGAAGCCAACAGATCGAGCCCGGCACGGACGCTCGGCTCATTCAGCAGCTCATGCTGGGTCAGAACCTCAGTCACCGCCCGCTGAACAGCGAGGGCCTGAACCGAAGGGTCGGCGAGACGGAGCCGGGCGTCCAGGTCGGGATCCAGCTCGCTGAGGCCACCGGTCGGCAGATCGAGTCGCGGGACCTTGGCCTCCCGTCGAACCAGAGTCTGCGGCTGGGCGAGCCAGTCGAGATCCAGCCGGACCCCGGTAGCCGCCTCCACCACGGCCATCGCAGCCGCAGTGTGGAGATCCGGATGGCCCGGCTCAGGGGCGGCGACCCTTTCGAGGACCGTCAGCTCCTCGTCCAGGGCATACGGCTGGGCACCGAAGCGCCACTCGGAAGAGTAGATCGCCAGAGAGGTCACCATCCGGCCATGGACGGCGTACAGCAGGTCACCAGGAGTGGTGACACCCCAGGAGACACTGCATGCCCGAGCCCCCGCACTGAGGCGGAGTAGAACCTCCGCCAGGGAGGTCTGGTAGCCGTTGGGTTCGAAGACAATGAAAGATGAGCCGGACCGGCCGACGAACATGCCTTCTTCCAACTCGCCCGTCAGGTCCACTGGGCGTGCCGGCTCCAGGTCGGTTTCCTGCAGTCCCATGCGCTCCATAAGCTCGGCAAGGGTGGGAGTGCCGGTAATAGGCTGGATCACGGTCCAGGTCAGGGCGTCCGAAATGTGCTCCAGGGCACCGGCCAGGAGATCCTGATAATAGGCAAACGTATCGTTGATCACGCGATCAGTATGGTCAGGCCCACCGACAACAACCCTCGGCGCTGTTGCGGCTGGAGCGGACCGGACCTCCAGCGCACCTAGAGATTCGAACTCAGAACACGCCCTGGGACCTCTTATGCGGGCCGGTCTCCTTAGGAGCGGGCCAGGGCGAAAGATCCCGTGTCGGTCCACGCCCCCACCTCAGCTCAATGTGATCATGCGACTACCGATCGTGCATGGGGGCGTCCTCCGCACGAACCGATCACACAGGAGACATCATGCGTTCCGCTGCCTTCATCACCACAGTCACCGCGTCAGCGCTGGCCGCAGGGGCCGCGCTCTGGGTGGCCATTCCCGCCCTGGCCGCCATCGGCGGAGCGCACACCCCTGGAGCGCGCGCCGCCGCCATGGTCAACGCCGACGGAACCGTCGAGCGCTCCACCGGCGTCACCGCCGTCCGCAAGATCAACGCCGGTCAGTACTGCATCGAACTCGACCCCGACATCAACGCCGCCAAGACCGTGCCCGTCGTCTCCAAGCTCTGGAACGGCACCGGCACCGACATCTACATCTCCTCCTACAACGGCTGCGGGGACACCGCCCGGAACATCTTCGTCATCACCACCAGGCCGGCGCCGGCGGGAGGCTTCGCCGACGCGCCCTTCAACATCGTCGTCGATTAGCCCCGCCCCGCCCGGAACATCGAGATGAAGCCGCACCCTGTCCACCTGGACAGAGACGCGGCTTCGCTGTGAGGGACAGCCCTCGACTGGCGCTGCGTCGGCATCGTGCTCGCCGAGCATGGGCAGGGCAGGGCAGTCGCCGGACGGGGACGGCCTTCTTCTTGCCGGTGATGATCGCGTGCGCGCCGCGCTCAGACCGCGCTGACCCAGTGTGCTGCGATCGTGGTGCGCCCGTCGGGGTAGCCGAGGATGGAGGCGTTGTTGCTCGCCTTGCCGATCCTCTTCGCGTAGAGGCTCACGACTTCGCCCCCGCTGAAGGCGACCAGGACCGTCTGCCCGACGGTGGCCTGGCTCACCAGACTCGCGCTACCACCGGCACCAGCCAGTGCCTGACTGCCGTCGATGGGGCTCTGCCCGTTGTACAGGACCGTGCTGGCCCACTGGTCCGTGTTGGCGGCGCCCAAATTGACCACCGAACGGGCGTGGTAGGAGATCTCCCACACCCCGGCAAAGGGGATCGTGATCGTCAGGCCCGACGGGAGGACCTGCTCGTAGGTGGTGGTGAGGACCTGATTGATGTCGATCGGGCCGGTCTGGACCCACATTTTGGCGGGACTCTGCTGGGAAGGCGCATTGGCCGATGAGGACATCATCGAACGCTAACCTCGCATGACCACCATGACACCACTCTTGACAGTTCGACTCATATAGCAGTTGCGACGCACCAACCTCACAGGCCATTTCATTTATCATGGAAAAATGCGATAAGGGACCAGAATTCGCACAGGCGGGCGATCCGCCTCAGCGGACATCGACACGGCGAACCTACGGCGTCCCTGAATGTGCGCCGCCCAACGGACGACCGATGGCCACGCGGGACGTCGTCTCTCAACGTCACATAACTGCCCAGGTCGGTACCAACCATCAGAGATCATCACTGCAGCCATCACGCATGTCAGGTAAGGCGGAAATGTCGAGACAGCGCGACCAGCCTGTAGCGAGCCGGCGCCACAGCTTCACCGCCGACACCGGGTCCACCTGCACGGCCCCGGGGCCCAAGCCGACGATCTCGGCCACCCGGTGCAGCTCCGCCACCATCACCCGGTCCGAGGCACGCGTCGGCGCAGTACGTAGCAGCTCCAGCTCCGACACGCGCCGTTCTGAGGGC
This sequence comes from Nonomuraea sp. NPDC050786, assembly GCF_040654115.1. Classification (NCBI taxonomy): domain Bacteria; kingdom Bacillati; phylum Actinomycetota; class Actinomycetes; order Streptosporangiales; family Streptosporangiaceae; genus Nonomuraea; species Nonomuraea sp. NPDC050786. Next base: position 611 of record NZ_JBFAHJ010000063.1, on the reverse strand, counting down.
ACCAGCAGCAGATCGGCAGCTCCTCCCGGGCTGCTCCGTCCTGCCGGCAGGCGAGCCCGACCTTGCAGGGCGGGGCAGGGGCATGCGGCTGTATCGCCTGCGGATAGTCCAGCGATGGCAAGCGAATAATACGCTCTGGATTCAATCAACAACCCAAAGTAGCTATGAGGTGTCGGGGACTCGATCGACGCGGGAGCACGGTCCGGCTTCGTGAGCGAGCCTCCTTGCCCGTAGCGCGCGGAGGAGTACGCATGTCCCAGGAATTGATCGAGGCGAACCTCAGTGGCGCGTTCGCCGTACTCGATACCGACGGCGATGGCCACATCACCGTAGCCGACTTCACCGCGAAAGCCGACCAGATGTGCGCTGCCTTCGCGCTCGAGCCTCGGTCCCCGCACCACACCGCTCTTCAGCGGGCCTACGCCGCCTGGTGGGAGCAGATCCGCGACGGCGCCGACCACGATGGCGATGGGAAGGTGAGTCAGGCGGAGTTCGTCGCGGCGATCCGTTCGGGCACTACCGCTAATGGGAGCTACCGGGTCGGCTGATCGGGCAGACTCGGTGCCTGGTAGCCGCTGGTGAGTGAGCACTTCCAACCGCTGGACCGATTT
>NZ_JBFAHJ010000062.1:0-28117 GCF_040654115.1 Nonomuraea sp. NPDC050786 | reverse complement strand
GCTACACGCCCGCCGCCGCGCGCGTGGGCGGCCCGCCCCCCCCGCCCCCCCGGCGGCGGGGCCGCCGCTTCAGGGTCCCGGTGGTGCTGGAAGAAAAGATCTCGCCAGCAATCCAGCGTGACGCGATCGAAGCGTTAGCCGCCCGGCGGAGTTACTACATCCCGCCGGGCAAGTGGCCGGACAGCGGCTGGATCGAAGACCTCGATGTGTCCGGGAGGAACTTTCAGCGGACGATCATGGCGGCCATCTCCCACGTGGAGAAAGGCGGAGCCAAGGCGATCCTCGTATGGAAGTACTCCCGGTTCGGCGCTGTCGCAACTGGTGCATCACTCCGACCGCGGCGTTCAACTCGAGTTCAAGGGGTCGTCGCAACACTGCTGTTCAGCAGCGAGTTTAAATGATCGCTGAAGGCTTCTGCAGGCGTCTTCCATCCGAGGGTCTTTCGCGGCCTGGTGTTGAGCGCGGATGCTACGGCCACCAACTCCTCGGCATTCCACCGTGACAGGTCGGTGCCCTTGGGGAAGTACTGGCGCAGCAGGCCGTTGGTGTTTTCGTTGGTGCCACGCTGCCAGGGGCTGTGAGGGTCGGCGAAATAGATTTTCAGGCCGGTGTCGATGCGCAGTTGAGCATGCTGGGCCAGCTCCGTTCCACGGTCCCAGGTCAGTGAGCGGCGTAGCTGCTCGGGCAATCCGGTGATCTCTTTGGCGATCGCATCTCGCACGGCTTCGGCGCCGCGGCCGGCCAGCGCCGGGCCGTTCTTCACGCGCTCCTCAATGCCGTAGCCCCCCATCCGGGGCAGGTGCAACAGCAGGGTGAACCGAGTCGCGCGCTCCACCAGAGTGCCGATCGCGGAGCGGTCGGCGCCGATGATGAGGTCGCCTTCCCAATGGCCTGGGACGGCGCGGTCCTCCACCTCAGCGGGCCGCTGACTGATCACCACGTCCGGCGTGACATGGCCGCTGGTTTGACGCCGGCTGCGGGCACGTGGGACACGCAGCGCACGACCGGTGCGCAGGCAGGCGACCAGCTCGCGTTTGAGCGCTCCGCGGCCTTGAATGAACAGGGCCTGGTAGATCGCCTCGTGCGAGATGCGCATGGACTCATCCTCGGGGAAGTCCGCCTTGAGTCGGTCGGAGATCTGCTCAGGACTCCACGACAGCGCCCACAGGCGGTCTCGACGCCGGGGCTTGTTACGGCCCTTCCAGGCTGAAGGCCGCGGACCGGTTACCGGTTTGCCGTCCGGACACTGGAGCTGACCGGCTAACCGGACCTGCACGTACTCCCGCAGCTGGTCATTGGCCACCAGTTTCGGTGTCTTGGGGCGCCGCGCCATCAGCTCGGCTTTCCACTGCGCGATCGATGCCCGGTAGTCCAGGCGGCCACCCCGCGTGGCGGCATTGCGCCGCAGTTCCCGCGAGATGGTTGATGGCGACCGGCCCAGACAGCGCGCGATCTCGCGAACGCCCTTGTGCTGAGCCTTGAGCAGGGCGATCTCCTCGCGCTCGGTGAACGACAGGTACCTGCCTGATGGCGGGCTGAGTTCGATCAACGGCATGCCGCCACCCTCGCGGAACCACCGGGACCCGACCGGTCCCGACACGCCGCACGCAAGAGCGGCATCCTCGCTAGTCAGTCCCTCGGCGATCTTCTTCCAGAACGCTCGCTCCACGTCCCTACGGATCGGGGGCCGTCCCGGCGACCGCATTGCCGGACGTCCCGTGCGAGTCGTCATCCACCCCGCTGGTCTTCCCATGCAACACCTCCGGTTCAAGGTGTTGCGACGACCAGTTGAACCCACCCAATACCTGTCCATCCCTACACCGAGCGCCTGGCCCAGGCCGGCGCCCTCAGCTCGGTGGGGAGCCGCGGTGATTCCTATGAAAACGCCCTCGCCGAATCCTTCAACGGCATCTTCAAGGCTGAGCTGATCCGTCGCCACGGCCCCTGGACCGGACTCGACGCCGTGGAACTGGCAACGCTCGAATACCTCGACTGGTACAACCACCGAAGGCTGCACACCGCCTGCGGCCACCAGCCGCCAGCGGAGTTCGAAGCCATCTACTACCGTCACAACCACAACCCCGTCACGACAGCAGAAACCCAGTAGGCAGCCGTCCATAAAACCCGACGTTCTACCAAGTTACGGGACCTGTCACGATATGCGAGATTGTGCACGTTTGTCCTGGCTCAGTGGAACTGACGCGGCTCAGCCAATCCGATGCCGTGACTCACCGGATCTGATGCGGGCTCAGTAAAAGTGATGCGCGACCGCTGTCTGGCATGTGATGATCAGCGCTGCTTCATGGTTGTCGTGGGACATGGTGAGGGCGCTGTCGTGTCGGTGCGGGCAGGAGAAGGCGGTGCGGGGTTAGGGCGCTTGCCCCGGTTCTACGCGCATCACCGTCATTGAGCAAGCCAGATCAACGGCAAGTCATGATCAGCACAGCCTCGGGAAGGAACTCGAACGATGATCATCCGGGAGTGCCACGAGGACGACCTTTCCTTGCTGGAGCACCGCATCCCCTCGGGCCGCACCCGCGTTCACGAAGTCCGCTTCCATCGCCAGCAACAGGGACTGAGCACGTTTCTGACCGCCTGGATCGATGACATCCCAGTGGGACACGGGGAGATTCGGTGGCGCGGATGCGCGGCTGCCGAAGTGCACGAACGATACCCCGACTGCCCCGAACTCAACGGCCTGGCCGTCTGGCCGCCCGACCGACAATCCCAAGGCATCGGCACCACCATCATCCAGGCCGCCGAGGCTATCGCCGCTCAACGCGGCAACCACTACATAGGCCTGGGCGTGGATGACCACAACCCCCGCGCGGCCGCGCTCTATCTCCGGCTCGGCTACGAGGAAACTGGCTGTCTATACCTCGACCGCTACCACTACATCGACGACCATGGCATCCGGCACGAAGTCGCCGACCCATGCCGGTTCCTGATTAAGCCGCTACGAACACGGATGATCAGCAGTTCTTGAGGTGAGCTCGTCGGAAACTCCTCGTCAGACCCGGCTGCGCATCCTGAACGCATCACTTTCACTGAGCCAGCCAGGTCCATGGCGGATCAGGAGAACTGATGCCTCCAGCTCAGAGCGTTGTCGGGACATCATTTCCACTGAGCCGAGACACGGGAATCGGCGACCCGGGGAGTGCCCCGTCTCATCCGGAACGAAGCAGTCTCATCAGAGGTGAGGATCCTGTCGGCCGTCTCACCGACTGGAGGCAGTCGGTGCCCCTGCTTGCAGTCCTCTCGTGCCGAGGAAAGCAGGAGATCAACAAACAGGACACGGCGTTGGCGGTGATCGTAGGATCGTGTGCGTGGATCTGGACGACATCGCCGCCCGGCTCGGGGTACCCGTCGAGGAAGTTGTCCGCGTGCACCGGCTCGCCAGCGACCCGCAGTCGGCTCCGCTGCCCGCCAAGGTCGACGCGGCCGCGATCCTCGACCGGCTCGCGGTGCGGCCGGACGACGCCGCCGAGATCATGGCGGGCTGGCCCGACCCCGACTCTCCCCTGTGGACTCCGGAGCTGCGCTGGCTGCTCGATCGCTCGATCGCTCTGGTCCGCGCCGACCTCGGGGGGCACGGCTGGCTGTCGCCCGGTCCGGAGCTACCGCGCGAACGGGGCCCCGCCTGGCGGCATTTCTACGTGTACGTGTACCTGGCCCTGGTCGACGTCGTCAGGGGGTACCACCGGGACCACGGTATCGCCGATGCCGTGTCGTGGGTGACTCTCGCGGATCTGGGCCGCAATCTTGCGATCGACCGGCGGATGCAGCGCGAGGGCTGGCCGGTCATGCAGAGCTGGCTGACGCTGCACGCGCGCGGCGGCATCTACGAGCTGGGCCGGCTGCAGCACCAGCGCGGCGGCACCACCATCGACCTGCACATCCCCGAGTCGGGGCCGATGACCCCGGAGGCGGTCGCGGCGTCGCTCGACGAGGCCCGCGCCTTCTTCCCACGCCACTTTCCCGACGAGCGCTACACGACCTTCTCCTGCGGCTCGTGGCTGCTCGACCCGCAGCTACTGGAGTACCTGCCCGGGGACTCCAACATCATCAGGTTCCAGCGGAGGTTCGAGCTGGAGCCCTACGAGGAGCCGGAAGGGCAGGACGCCGACGTCGAGGTGCTGCGGTTCGTGTTCCGCACCCTGACGACGCCGCTCGACCAGCTGCCGCGCCGCACCGTGCTCCAGCGCGCGATCGTCGACCACCTGAAGGCCGGTCGCCACTGGCACATCCGCCGCGGCCGCTTCCCAATCTAGCCGGGCCGAGACGTCCACAGATCCGCCTCATGATCAATGAGAGGGGCATCAGCCATTCGTCTCGCCGATTCTGAGGCGCCGCAGTTCAAGGAGGTCTCATGCCTCAAGTCCAACGAGACAGGACAGGAAGCATCCCTAACCCGGTTGTTCCTGCCTCATGGAAGTTCAGGCCCAGGCTCCGGAGTGTGGGGAGGCTAACGCGCGCACGCGCGATGTAGTGGCGGAAGGGGTGGGCCGGCAAGTCTCAGCCGGAGTACGTGCGTCGGTACCACCGGGTGCCTGCCTACTGGGCGACCGGATGATCGTTTACGGTAGGCAAGCGCGCCGTCACTTGTTCCAGGCCACCAGGAATTCTGCCAATGAGATGCGCCCGTCCACGTCCCCATCGTGCTCGTCCGAGACCTTGAAGATCGAGTCGAGCTCCGTGGCGGTGACCTCCTCGCCGCGCGCGTTCATGGCGAGCGCGAACTCATCGCGCGTGATGTATCCGTCCCCATCGCGGTCGAACTCCTGGAACGTGGCGGTCGGGTCGTCAAGATCCGGCATGGGTAACCTCTCATCGTGCGATCCATGCGATGTACGGACAAAGCAACATCGAAGCACGAGCCTGCACCCCACGCTAGGGATGACGGACCTAAAGACGCCAGTGGCGGTACGAGCGCGGCCATCGCACGCTGATCGTTGGCAAGGGCGACAAGCCGAAGACGCGGAAGGTCCCGCTGGCCGCCGCGCACGCGATCGACGTGTATTTGCTCGACCGCGCGCAGCGCGCAGGAGTGGCGGTGAAGCAGCTGAGCGGGCCGCTGTTCGCGTCCACTTCGGGGCGGCGGCTCGACCGCAAGGACGTGTACAAGCTGCTAGAACGCACGGGCCGCCAGTCCGGGATCTCGGACTGCACCCGCACCAGCTGCGACACACGTTCGCAACCCTGGCGGAGGAAGCAGGTGTCAGCGTGAAGAAGATCCAGGAGGCGCTCGACCACGTGAACTCCTCAACCACCGACATCTACCTGACCACCGCCAGACGGCTGGAGGACGACCCGTCCGACTTGGTCGCCGCGGCGATCGAGTAAGGGCAATCTGCACGGGGCTGCAGCCATGCCCGGCGTACGCTGCCCGGACATGAGGGGGCAGGGATTCCAATCCCTTATAGCGAGACGGTATTAGACAATGACTTGACGAGAATTGTCTAGCCGAATACACCGATGAGCTATCAGGAATGGGCACTAGGGGGACGCGATTCCACTAACATAAGTGCTGCCTTCCCCTGCGAAGACGACTCGGCGCTGGACGTCTGTGCCGAGTAAGGAGGGAGGTGCTGGCATGGGGGGTCAAGGCCCCGACGGCTGGGATATCGCGCAGAAAGTGCTGATCTGCTTAGAGATCGCGCTGGTTGCGCTACAGCTAACCATGATCCTGCGGCCCAGCTAGCCTCACAGAAGGCCGCTGGACCGCAGAAGCGGCGTGGAGGGGGCTCCTCGATGGTTTGACGGGCCTCGGTGGAGTTCCCTCCCGTCGTGGTCCAGCGAGAGTACCCGCTGGCATGTCTCGTATCTTAGCAAGGCGTCGCGTAAGGCGGGCCGCACTTTGCCTTACGCATCGAATACGACAGGCTATTTATCTCGGGCGACTCTTTGGCTACCGGAACCGCTGCGTTATGGTTTCGACTACAGCGATGCCGTATAGCGTTCCAACGCCTTTGGCTTATGGTTGTGCAGCCGACTACGCCAGCATCTTGTAGAGCATCGGCATCTCTCGCCCAACAGTCATCGCATCCTGGCGTTGGTATCCAACGTTCCATCCCCTGAGCTGCCTTCTATGTTGGCTAACGGAGCTATGACGTGGACGCCGACGGTGGATATACAGTCGAGCAGGTCTCTTGCCATGGCTTGACAACCGTGTGTACTCTCGTGATCAGTCTGGAATTCGTGTAGGTACGCGAGGTTTCTTCCCGTGCGTACGGTTCGGATGACGCGCTGAGAGCGTCTCTCCCGCACGAACGCGAGCGTCCCGATACCTCGGGTACCCCCTGAAACGATCACGTCTCAGATTCATGATCAGAAGCGAGGCCCTGGATACTCCCCGGTCCAGGGCCTTTCGCATGCCCTCGCCCCTCACGCCCGGAGGTCTCCTGACCGTGTGGTGGCACTCGATCGACTACCTCAAGCGGACGGCCGCCAGCGCGGCATGCTCGCTCACCGCGGCTTCTGGATCCACAAGGTGCCCCGGCTCATGCTGCGGTGCCGACTGCGCGGGCACCGGCCCATGGTCGACGGGTACGGTCCGCACAAGCCCGGCCTTGATGCGGCCCGCTGGGTGACGTGCGACCGGTGCGGCGTCCGGCCCGACCCGCAAGGCAGCCTCGACCCCGAAGGCTGGGAGGTCCGCCAGCCCTACGACGGGCCATACGCAGGGGACGAGATGAACGGCCCGATGATGGGGGCACTCCTCGGTCCCGGGAACACGGTCATCAAGGGAGGCATGCACCTGCCCGGCCGCTGGCCCACCATGCCGACCGGCACGCTCGGCGGCGAACTGGTCCTTGGGAAGACGTTCGGCGTCTTCTCCGCCGAGGTCACCATCGGCGCGGCCGGCGAGGAACACACCCTCGCGGCGCATCTGCGCATGTGGCCGTTCGGCGTGTTGTACCTGCACACCGAAGGGTTCGGCACCTGGCTGCAGCGCCGCCTCATCCCCGAGGGCTACACGTCGCGGGTGATCAACGTGTCGGTCGACGACTGGGCGATCCGCTGGCAGTGGTGGGCCCGCGAAGGTGAGTGGTCGCGAGATGACCCGTGGTGGATGCACGGCCGCATCAGCCTCGATCTGGTCCAGGCGCTGTTCGGCCGCCAGCGTCGAGCCCGGTGCGGTCCCTGGTCCTCTGCTGTTGAGGGGCGGCATGGGGCCGGGACCGCACCCCATCTCCTGCGGAGAGAAGGGAGAGGAGCGTGGCGGGAGCGAGCAACTCCTTTGACGGCGGCACCGATGGCGCCGCCATCACGCCAGCCAACTCCGGTGGCGCTTCTGGTACCGCGTTCAACGCCGCAGGCAGCATCACCTACAGCTCCGCCCAGGCATCGCGGGCCGCTGTCGGCCCACATAGCGGCTGGCGCGATTGGTTACGTCCAGCACCAGCTGTCCGGGACCGGCACACGGTGGGCCCGCTGGTACGCCAGGCCCGCAAGCCCCTCGAACAGCCTGATCGAGATAGCCTTGGCGAACGGCGACCACTTCGGCCTGGACATCAGCGGCAGCCAGATCACCCTGTGGCGCAACACGGACTTCACATACAACAATCTCGACACGAAGGCCTTCACCCTGCCCCAACGGGTGGATTCGGCTGGAGATGCAGGCCGTCAGCGATACGAGCGGCTCCGTGGTGGCTCGCATCTATGCCACCCCGGAGGCGGCCACTCCCACCATCGAGCTCTCCGGATCCAACGCTGCGGTCTCCAACACCTGGGACGCCGTGCGCTTCGCCAGCGTGAACCAGAGCTCCACATCAGCCTGGATCGACGAGGTGGCCTGGTCCGACCAGGGCTGGATGCGCGCTGATCAAGACCTGGGCCAACACGATCAAGAAGCTGGCCAAGCGCGGCCTGTCCAAAGGACTACTGCAGCAGATCATCGAGGCGGGACCCGACGCCGGCACCGAGCTGGAGCAGGCGATTCTTCAGGCGGACTCCGCCACCTTCAAGAGCATCAACAGCACGTACGGCATGATCGAGAAGGCCGCCAAGCAGGCCGGGAAGGCCGCCGCCAACGCGATGTTCGACGTCGGCAAGAACGCGGGCAAGGGGTTCCTGACCGGGATCGTCTCGCAGAAGAAGCAGATCGAGGCGGCGATGAAGGACATCGCCAACGCCCTGGTCGCGCAGATCAAGAAGTCGCTAAAGATCAAATCGCCGTCGCAGATCTTCGCCGAGATCGGCGCGTTCACGATGTCCGGCCTGGAGCACGGCATCGCCGAGGCCGCACCGACGATGCTCGCGAGGGCGGCCAGGGTCGCGGGTCAGCTGACGAAGGCGTTCACGCCGAAGCCGGTCGCGACGCTCACCCCGGGGATGGTCGGCGGCCACTACGGCAACCAAACCGTGGTGAACGTGACGAACAATTACCCGCAGGCCGAACCGACATCCAAGACGGTCAACAAGGGCCTGCAGTACGCGTCGGTCCTCGGCCTGGCCTGATGCGCGGGGCCTGACGCCCCGCTCTGGAGCGTCGCCCCTGTCCTTCCCTTCCTTTTCTGGACCCCACGAGGGGGGAGGGGCGGGTGGCGATCAACGTCGGCGAGCTGTTCATCACCCTGGACCTTCGGGACCACTCGTTCTCCACCCGGCTCACGCGGGCTCTCGCTACCAGCCGGCGTTGCTCTTGCTGGTTTCGGCACGCTTGTTGTCCCCGATAAGGCGTGGTACCTGTCACCAGGGTGACAGCTCGCATCCTTCATCATGGTGTTGTGAGCGAAGTGCCTCTAGTTGGCGGCAACAATGCCGCGGAAGTCGTGCGTGTCGGTGACACGGTGCGCCGCGCACGCGACAACCGCGCCGACTTCGCCGCCCAGGTACTGACCTACTTGGAGTCCGTCGGCTATCCGCACGCTCCGCGCTACCGGGGCATCGACGAAAAGGACCGGGACATCCTCACCTTCGTCCCGGGCGCCACCACCAACCATCCCACCCAGCGCGCACCCGGCGCCTACGCGCGTGGCGGTCGGATGCTGCGCACTCTTCATGAGGCAACCGCCGGAACTATCCTGGCCGCCGGCCAGGAGTGCGTCATCCATGGCGACCCCGGACCCTTCAACACCATCTTCCAGCACGGCCTGCCAGTGGCCTTCATCGACTGGTCATCATGCCGCCCAGGCAATCGGCTCGACGACCTGGGCTACATGGCCTGGACTTGGTGCATCCAATCCCAAGGCCGAGTACCGATCGACCAACAGGCTCTGCATCTGCGTGAACTCCGCGACGGCTACGGCACCGTTGCCTCCGAACAGCTCCTGGACTCCATGATCCGCCAGCAGACCAGCATCGCCGAGAGGGAAGCAGCCAACCTCGACGACCCGAAGACCACCACTGATCGCCAGCTCATTCACCAGCATAAGAATCTCTTGCTGGCCGCTCTGCGATGATGCCGGGTAAGGCATGACTGCCTCCATCGTCAAGGACGGAAGGTGAAGGCCTCGCTGGTGAAGCAAGTCCCGGCACACGTGTCGCGACATCCGGTGACAACAAGCCTGCTGATGTGACAACTAACGTGCTTTGGCTCAGTGCGGTTGAAGGGGGCAAGTCCTTCAGAAGTGACCGCGCCTGATCTACGTTGTAAAGGCGGAGGCATTGTTCAACAACGTTGAGTGCTTCAAGAAGCACTCAACCCCAACACCTCAGCAATAGCAGCGCCCGCACGGCCCGGTGCCGTGTGGGCGCCGGCGTGTCAATAGACTTGTCCGACGTGACCGCCAAGCCGCGTACGCCGCGTATCCCGAATGTCCTGGCCTCCCGTTATGCCTCGCCGGAGCTGGCCCGTCTGTGGTCTCCCGACTACAAGATCGTCGCCGAGCGGCGGTTGTGGCTGGCGGTGCTGCGGGCGCAGGCCGAGCTGGGCGTGGCGGTTCCGGAGGGTGCGATCGACGACTACGAGAAGGTGGTCGAGCAGGTCGATCTCGACTCGATCGCGGCCCGCGAGCGGGTGACGCGCCACGATGTGAAGGCGCGCATCGAGGAGTTCAACGCGCTGGCGGGGCACGAGCAGGTGCACAAGGGCATGACCTCGCGCGACCTGACGGAGAACGTCGAGCAGCTGCAGGTGCGTGACAGCCTGCTGCTGGTGCGTGACCGGGTGGTGGCGCTGCTGGCCCGCCTGGCCGGCCTGGCCGTGGAGCACGAGGCGACGGTGATCGCCGGCCGTTCCCACAATGTGGCGGCGCAGGCCACGACGCTGGGCAAGCGGTTCGCCACGGCGGCCGACGAGCTGCTGGTGGCCTATCGGCGGCTGGAGGAGCTGATCGGCCGCTACCCGCTGCGCGGCATCAAGGGCCCGGTCGGCACCGCTCAGGACATGCTCGACCTGCTGGGCGGCGACCGTGACAAGCTGGCCGAGCTGGAGGGGCGGGTGGCCGCGCACCTGGGGTTCTCCGAGCGGTTCACGAGTGTGGGGCAGGTTTACCCGCGGTCGCTGGACTTCGAGGCGATCAGCGCGCTGGTGCAGCTGGCGGCGGCGCCGTCGTCGCTGGCCAAGACGATCCGGCTGATGGCCGGGCACGAGCTGGTCACCGAGGGGTTCAAGGAGGGGCAGGTCGGCTCGTCGGCGATGCCGCACAAGATGAACACGCGCTCCTGCGAGCGGGTCAACGGCCTGGCCGTGGTGCTGCGTGGCTACGCCTCGATGGCGGGTGAGCTGGCGGGCGACCAGTGGAACGAGGGCGACGTGTCGTGCTCGGTGGTGCGGCGGGTGGCGCTGCCGGATGCGTTCTTCGCCTTCGACGGGCTGGTGGAGACGATGTTGACGGTGCTGGACGAGTTCGGTGCTTTCCCGGCGGTCATCTCGGCGGAGCTGGATCGCTATCTGCCGTTCCTGGCGACGACGAAGATGCTGATGGCGGCAGTGCGGGCGGGGCTGGGCCGGGAGACGGCGCATGAGCTGATCAAGGAGCACGCGGTGGCGGCGGCGCTGGCGATGCGTTCGCGTGGCGCGGCCAACGAGCTGCTGGAGCGGCTGGCCGGTGATGCGCGTTTCCCGTTGGAGCGTGATCAGCTGGAGGGGTTGCTGGCCGATCGGGTGTCGTTCACGGGTGCGGCGGCCGAGCAGGTGCGGGCGGTCGCGCAGCGGGTGGGCGAGGTCGTGGCGGCGTATCCGCAGGCGGCCGCGTACCGGCCCGGCGCGATCTTGTGACGGTTCGTGAGCTGACCGACGCCGGGCAGGTGCGGGTGGCGTGCGGTGACGACGACCTGCTGGTGTGGGCGGCGCAGGGCCTGCGCGGGGGAGCGCGGGCGTGGGCGCTCGGGGATGCGGTCGTGGCGGCCGCGCCGGGCGCGTCGCGGCGTGACCGGCTGGCCGTGTGGGGTGGCGTCTCGTGCGCGGTGGAGCTGGTGGGCTACGCGCTCGCGGAGCTGGGGCCCTCCTATCGGCCGTTCGGGGAGCGGGAGCTGGTGGGGGAGGTGACGGCGAAGCTGGACGGGCTGGAGCGGGCCGGAACGTTCTCGTGGATGAGCCTGCCTGCGCTGGAGGGGCCCGTCCTGGAGGGGCCTGTCCTGGAGGGGCCCGTGCCTGATGGGGTGGGCTGGCTGGAGCCGGCTGCCGATGCTGAGGTCGCGGCGCTGCTGGCCGCTGATGCGCCCGACTCGTACGCGGTGCCGGGCCTGGCCGGGGTGAGCCGGTGGGCGGGCGTGCGGGTGGAGGGTGAGCTGGCGGCGGTGGCGGCGGACGCGTGGTCGGCGCCGACCGTGGGCTTGCTGGCCGGGGTCGCCACGCGGGCGCGTTTTCGCGGCCGGGGGCTGGCCGGACGGGTGTGCCGGTGGGTGTCGCGCGAGCTGCTGGCCGGGTACGGGCGGGCGGCGCTGATGGTGGACGACGACAATGCGGCGGCCATCGCCGTCTATGAGCGGATCGGTTATCGGCGCCGGCGGGTGCTGGCCGCCCGCGTGGCCTGCTGACGTGGAGTCCATCCTGGATCTTGCCTGGATCTTGGTGGTATCCGCGCCGCGCGCGGGACGGAGATGTACTCGGCGCTGTTCTTCGCGGTCTCGGGCCGCACGGCCCCCGTTCTCCCTGGACGGTGACCGGCAGGGGGCGAGATGGCCCGTGCCCGGGAGTGCGCGGGCGCGGGCCGCCGATGTGGTGGTCAGGTCGTGCTGGGGGCGCCGCAGCCCTTCTGGAGCATGTAGAAGTGCTGCAGGTACGCCTTGTGGTAGTCGGCGCTCGTGATGCGGACGAAGGTCTCGTCAGCTACGCGCACCGAGTCGCCGATGAGGTTGGCGCTGCCGGTGTAGACGCGCGGGGTGATGTCGCCGCCGTAGTCGCCGTCGATCAGCAGGTACTTGGTGTGCGGGTACGGTCCGGTGGTGTTCTGGCCCTGGCACTCGCGGTACCGGATGCCGGCCTGGTTCAGCCTGGACTCGATGTCACTGTCGATGTGCCGCGAGACGATGTCGACCCAGCAGCCTTTGCGGCGGAGGTCGACCAGCTTGTCGGCGACCTGCGGGCGCGTGTTGTAGAAGAACGTGTGGGCGATCCGCACGTCGGTCTGGTGCTTGTTGCCGTCGGTCCCGATGTAGGAGCAGGAGACCTCGTTCAGGGCGTTGACCAGGGGGTCGCTGGCGGGGTTGGTCGGGTTGGGGTCGGGGCGGGGGGTGAAGTAGGCGCGGTAGGTCGAGCCGGTGGGGGTGGAGAAGTAGGGGTTGGTCGTGACGTTCGCGACGTGCCGGGTCTTGTACTCCAGGTCGTGGTAGCGCAGGTAGCCGTCGTACACGGCGTTGTCGGCGAACGTCACCGAGTCCTGGAAGGCGCTGTCCGCGTCCCAGGCCGTGATGTTCGAGGAGGCCTGGAAGACGACCTTGGAGTAGGTGGTGCCGTCGGCGAGCGGGCCCGTCCGGGAGAAGATGACGTACTTGTTGTGGTTGTAGGACTTCCGCTGGGAACTGAGGCATCCACGTTCGACGTCGTCCACGCCGTCCGCGTCCTCGAATTGGTCGTCGCAGACGACGGCCCAGGAGTCCTGGGTGTCGTCGGTGCCGAGGCCCGCCTTGAGCGCGTCGTAGGCGGGGTTGGCGTACTCCTGGTGGGAGGAGGCCGCGACGTAGGTGGAGTCGTCGAGGATCACCTTCACGGACACGCCGCGCCGGTGCGCGGTCAGCAGGGCGTCCACGACTTCCTGGTCGCCGATCGCGAACACGGAGCCGCGGATCTGCTCGCCCGCCGGGGTGGCGTCAATGAGCCCGACCAGCTGGCTGAAGATCGCCCTCCGCTCCTGCACGGTGCCCAGGGGGTTGTTGAACACGGGCCGGTTGATGACCGGCGCACCCGCCGTGGCGGTCACGGCCGCGTCGGCCGCCGCTGCGGTGGTCGTACCACCGTCCAGGATCAGCCCCGCGGCGACTGCAGCTGAGCCGGCGAGGGCGGCGAAGGATCTTCCTAACCTTTTGATCATGGCCGGTCATCGTATGATCCAGTGACCGATCATGCCAGGAGTTGCTGGAGGTGTCTGCGGCTGGTCGGGCCGCAGGGGAGCGGGGCAAGGGCGTTCCACCTCGCCGCCGGGGCTGGTAGAGGTCACCTGCAGATTGCCTGCGAAGGGCCGTATCCAGTCGGCCGCCGAGAGTGTGCTGGATCTTGTCGCCGCCGCTGCCGCAGCGTCGCTCAGCGGGTGCGCCGTACGGTGTCGGTGACCTTGCCGTCCTTCATCTCGGCGGAGAGCTGGAACGAGCGGGACTTCACCTCGGCGGAGAACCAGCGGACGCCGCCTGGACCGCCCGCCGGGCCGAGCGGAAGCTCTGCCGAGGTGCCGTCCGAGTAGCTGATGCGCACCTTCCGTACGCCGGTCCCGGCGAAGCCGATGAGGACGTTGTCGCTGGGCAGGTCGCCCTCTGCCACGTCATGCATGATCGTCAGCGGCACCCGGCCGTACTTCGGCTTCCAGCTGAAGGTCCCGCCGCCACCGTCCACGATCTCGGCTCGGCGGGAGAGCACGCGCAACGCGGACGTGAAGGTTCCGTCCCGCAGTCCGGCGCTCATGGCCCAGGCCCGTTCGCGGTTCTTGCCGTACGTGACGACACGCAGCGGGCGGTTCTCATCGTCGACGGGCGGGAACAGAAGATCGGGAGGGTACTCCAGGATCTGGCCACGCGCCCGCTCGATGGCTTCAGGGCCGGCCGGGCGCAGACCTCGTACGAACGCGTCCACCACGTGGTCGGCCAGCCCCAGCGCGGACACCTTGACGATCACGCCGTTCTCCCGCCAGAGCCGGACTTTGGGCGTCATGAGGGTCCTGTCCTGGTGCACCCAGTTCATGCTGAGCGTTCCGCTGGACAGCAGGTCGCCACCCGCCAGGCCGGTGGTGCCGCGGATCTTCCGGGGCTCTCCCCTGACCGTGGCACCAGCCAGGACCGCCATGCCGGCGTCGCCGGGCAGTTGGCTGACGGAGACTCTGGCGCGCGCGTGCCGGTTGGTCCAGATCTGCTGCGTTCCGCCGAGTTCCGCCTGCCAGTTGCCGATCGGCAGCGAACCGGTCTTGACGAGGTCCAACCCCTGCGGCAGGTGCGCGGCGTCGATCCGGGGCCGCCGCAGATCCTCTACCACTCCGTTGGCCGCCCTGATCAGTTCCGCGTCCGACAACCCGTGGCCCAGCACCGCGATCGACTCGAAGTCCTGGCTCGTCTTGGCCGGCCAGGTGATCCAGCGGTGCTGTCCCGATCCGCCCATGGTGGCCTCGTGCTTGTCCAGCTTGAGCGGCTTTCCTCTGTACGGTGGCTCCCAGTCGTACGGCTGCTCCCAGTCCTCCGACTCTGTCACCAGGACGGCCAGCGTCCTGCCGCCGGGCGTGTCACCCTCCGCGTACGCCGTGACCGGATCCCGCTCGGCGTCCGATGTGACCAGTTGCTCCAGATGGAGGTCTCCTGGCTGCTCCGGCAGAAGCAGCGCTGCGGAGGCCGCCACGTCGCCGCCGCATCCGGCGGCCAGGACGATGAGTGCGGCCGGCAGGAACAGGCGAAAGGATCCCATGCAGGCTTTGACGTGATCTTGTATGTGTGCGTTCCCCGTGCTGCGGAGGGATCGCTGTGACGGCGACCGACCTCCGTGGCCGCGACGGGCCGGCTGATCCACTAGCATGCCGGCTCAGCGAACCTTGGCGTGTCAAAGGAGAGGGCGGGACCGCCTGCCTTCGATGCCTCGAACCGCGTGACCGGAGGAGCCGATGCTGGGATGACGGCAGAGCGACCGATGCCCACACAGGACGACGTGCTCGGATACTTCGACACGTTGTCGAACTGGGGCCGGTGGGGCGACGACGACGAGCTCGGCACTCTCAACCACATCACCGACGACGTCCGGCTGGCGGCGGCGCGGGCCGTGCGCCACGGCAGGAGCGTGTCGTGCGCGTGGGAGATTGCCGTGCCGGAGGAGATGGAACGGTCGACGACGACGTGCCCGTGCTTCTCCGACACGCCCGGTGCCGAGAACATGCCGCTGCCCGGGTTCCGCAATGACCGGCACTGGGGCTATTCGTCCGAGCGGCTCGGCCTCACGTTCCACGGCAACACCGTCACCCACGTCGACTCGCCGTGCCACATCTTCTGGGACGGCACGATGTACAACGGGCGGTCGCACTCGTTGGTCGACGCCGCAACGGGATCGGCGTGGGGGGCCGTCACGGCGGCGGCGGACGGGATCATCACGCGGGGCGTCCTGCTGGACATCGCGAAGGTCCGCGATGTGCCGTGGTTGGAGCCGGGTCAGGGTGTGCATCCCGACGATCTCGAGGAGGCCGAGCGTCGCCAGGGTGTGCGGGTGCGATCCGGCGATGCGGTGCTCCTGCGGACCGGCTATGGCCGCGTCCGGCACGAGGCCGGTGATGCCGGCGGTTTCACGCAGGCCGGCTGGCACGCCTCCTGCCTGCCGTGGCTGCAGGAACGGCAGGTGGCGCTGATCGGGGCGGACACCCCCCAGGACGTTCAGCCGTCGGGGTACGAGGACATGGCGATGCCGGTGCACACCGTGGGGCTCGTCGCGATGGGTCTGTGGCTGCTGGACAACTGTGACCTGGAGGCGTGTGCGGCGACGGCTGCCGAGCTCGGCCAGTGGGACTTCCAGCTCGCAGTCGCGCCGGTCCGTTTCGCCGGTACGTCCGGCAGCCCCGTCAACCCGATCGCCACGTTCTGACCGCGCCTCACGAGGGGCGACGCCCTGAAGGGGCCCGGCCCGCACCAGGAGCGCGGTCAGGACTCAGCCGCCGGCTATGTCCACGCTGCCGTGCGGGGTCAGCCGTCGATGGTGGTCAGTTTGCGGGCGGCTTCCTTGCTCGCGCAGGCCGAGGACATGGTTGGGGAGGGTGCTGGGGCTGACGTCGCTGGATCCTCAGGTCTGGCCGCCATCGGGTGGCGGTTCCCCTCGCGGCTGTTCATCGGCGCGGCCCCGTCCCCGCAAGGCGGGTCAGAGCCGGATCAGGTCGGCGATCTCCTCGGGCAGGCCGGGTGACGTCATGACATGGCCCATCCCGGGCACGACGTGCAGTACCGCGCCCGGAATCGCGGCAGCCAGGGCCTGGCCGTGAGCGAGCGGGAAGACGGGATCCTGGTCGCCGTGCACGATCGAGGTCGGCGCGGTGATCGACGACAGCGGGGCGAGCAGGTCGGGGGCGTCCCGCCACGCGGCCCGGTCATGGTTGGCCGCGGCCGCCGGGTCGGTGGCCCGCGACAGCGCCAGCTCCAGCATCGCGCGGGCGGCCGGCTCGTCGAACGGCCGAACCGGCCCGTTGAAGACCCGGAACAAGGCCATGTCGGACTCCACTCCTGGCGGCAGTCCGGCGGCCAGATGCGCGAGGAACGCCGGCGACGGCGGCGGCAGATCATCCGGGTCGGCCGGCTCCCCGGCCCTCGCCCGTGCCCACACCGGCCTCAGATCATGATTCATCGGCGTGCTGGACATCACGGTCAAGGACCGGACCCGGTCCGGGGCGTGCACCCCCAGCCACTGCGCGATCACGCCGCCCAGGGAGGTTCCCGCCACGTGAGCGGAGCTCAGTCCATAACCGTCCAGCACGGCCAGGCAGTCGCGGGCCATGTCCCCGATCGTGTACGGGTGGGCATCGAAGTCGACGATGCTGGACCGGCCGGTGTCCCGATGGTCGAACCGGATCACCTGAACCCCACGGTCAACAAGCCGATCAACCAGTGCATCCGGCCAACTGACACCCTGAGCGGCCGACCCAGTGACCATCAGAACAGCGGGAAGCTCAGGATTCCCGATCCTCTCCGTCCACATCCGCAGCGGCCCGGAGCGCACAAATCGCTCATGTGCATCCAACATGGAGGCACGGTAGCGGCTATCCGCTGCCGAACGCCGACATTTTCGGATGGCCCGGCCGATACGCATCCGGCCTCGTCACCCCGGCTGCCACGACTGACCCGTCTTGGGAGGAGACGTCTGCCCCAGCTGGAGGGCATGGGTGGTGGTGCGCAGGGCGGTGATGAAGGCGGTCGTGGCGGGCGGGTCCGGTGGCTCGCCGAACGTGGCGAGGTAGATGCGGCGCCGGAACTCGGTCAGTTCGCTGGCGACGACCCCGTCGGCGTGGTGCGAGCGCAGCGCGAGGCCGGGCATGGTGGTGACCCCGAGCCCGGCGGCGACGAACGCCTGCTCGACGACGATGTCGTCGCTGCTGTAGATGATGCGCGGGCTGAACCCGGCGGCTTCGCAGAACTGGAGCAGCTCACCACGGCAGTTCTCGCAGCCCGCGATCCACGCGGAGTCCCGGTGGCCGGCGAGCGTCTGGCCGGGGTGCCTGCTGAGCAGGTACATCGGGTCGTCGAGGAGATAGGAGTAGCGGATGCCGTCCTGTGGCATGACGCCCGAGCAGCGGGTCGCGTGGGAGGCGGAGGTGCGTTCCCTCTACCACGACGGCATGGTCCGGATCGTGGTGACCCCGACGTGGGCGAAGCTGATCGACTTCGAGACGACCCTGCCGAGCGCGGTCGAGGAGCTGATCCTGCGGCGGGAGGAGCGTCAGCGCGGCTGAGCGGCGTCAGGTCGCTCACATTGGGGTGTGGATCCCGATCGCGAAACGGCGATCCGGGGCGGCTGGTTCTGGGGATTCGGTGAAGTCCGCCACGAAAGCTTCGTACCGGCGGACCCGTTCAGCCGGCAAATACTCGAAAGGCACAGTCAGTGATGCGAAAGCTCATAGTCCAGCAGTGGGTCACCGTCGACAACATCGCCGCGGAGGAGGACGGCGGGCTCAGCTTCGTGTCAGGGGAGCCCTTCTCCGAGACCACCAACCCTGCGTTCAAGGCACGCGTGATGGGGTTCGTCGACGCGGTAGACACGCTGATTCTCGGCGCGAACACCCATGCCCAGTCCAAGGGCTACTGGCCGTACGCCGGCGAACAGGGCGAGTACGGCGAGAAGCTCAACAACCTCACCAAGTTCGTCGCCTCCTCGAAGCTGGAAGAGGCCCCGTGGGGCGACTTTCCCGCCACGACCGTGACGCGCGACCCGGCCGCCACCGTCCGGGAGCTCAAGCAGCACAGCGGCAAGGACATCTGGCTGTGGGGGAGCCTGACACTCATGCACTCCCTGCTGGACGCCGGCGTCGTCGACGAGGTCACCCTGCTCGTCTGCCCAGCGGCACGCGGTAAGGGAAGGCGCGTTTTCGAGGATCGGCAAGACCTGAAGCTGATCGAGGCCACCTCGTTCGACAACGGCGTGGTAGTTCTGCGTTACGAGATCAAGAAATAAGCGAAGAGTCCGCTTCCGGCTCGCGCCTCCGCCGTCCGTCAGACGTGACGTCCGGCGGGGCGTGCGCCGGCACGGCGACGTCGTCACCGCCACGGCCGGAGCCTGCGTCGGCTGTGATGAGGGGTAACGACAGGGCCCTCACCGGCCCTGACCGGCCGTTAAGGGCTGTCCGTCATGGTCTGCAGCGCCGACACCGGCCGCTGACCTCCAGCCCACCCCCCGAAACGTACCTTGTCGGCCGCGCAGGCTCCGGAAAATCGGGTGAGGTTCGGACGGCGCTGAGGCACAGTTGACGGCGTGATGTCCGATTTTGTACCAGGTATCGAGTTGTCGCGCGCCTTTTACGGCGAGGTGGTGGCGCCCTTGGTGCCCGCGGTGGCGCACAGTGCGGCGTTGATCGGGCCGGGCTCGGAGGTGCTCGAGTTCGACACCGCCCGCTCGACCGACCACGACTGGGGGCCGCGGGTGCTGGTGTTCGTGGCCGCGGAGTCGGTGGCCGAGGTGCGGGCGAAGGTGGCGGCGGGCCTGCCGGAGCGTTTCCGGGGCTTTCCGACCGTGTTCGGTTACCACGGCAGCGTGCAGCCCGGGGTGACGGTGACGGAGCTGGGGACGTGGCTGGTCGAACGGCTGGGCTTCGACCCGCGGGACGGGGTGTCGCTGCTGGACTGGCTGTCGGTGCCGTGGCAGAGCCTGGCCGAGGTGACGCGGGGCGAGGTGTTCCACGACGGGCTGGAGGGCGGCGCCCTGGAAGCGGCCAGGGCGGCGCTGCGCTGGTATCCGCCGGATGTGTGGCGGTATGTGCTGGCGTGTCAGTGGCGGCGGATCGCGCAGGAGGAGCCGTTCCCCGGCCGCTGCGGCGAGGTTGGCGACGAACTGGGCTCGGCGGTCGTGGGGGCGCGGCTGGCGCGCGAGGTGATGCGGCTGGCGCTGCTGCTGCGGCGGCGTTACCCGCCGTACGCGAAATGGCTCGGCAGCGCGCTGGCCCGCCTGCCGGGCTCGGCGGAGCTGGGGGAGTGCCTGGGGGCGGCGGTGGCGGCCCGCTCCTGGCGGGAGCGGCAGGAGGGGCTGTCGGGTGCGTACGCGCGGGTGGCGGCGCTGCAGAACCGGGTGGCGCTGGCCGAGCCGCTGGACGGGCGGGTACGGGGCTTCTTCGACCGGCCGTTCGAGGTGATCGGGGGTGACCGGTTCGCCGAGGCGTTGATGGCGGCGGTGTCGGATCCGGTGATCCGGGATCTGCCGGTGGTGGGGTGTGTGGATCAGCTGTCGGACTCGACGGATCTGCTGGTGCAGCCTGGGCGGGCGCGGCGGGTGACGGCGGCGGCGCTGGGTCTCCACAATTAGTGATCTACATCGTAAAGGGGGCGGGTTTCTGCAAATCCACCTCTACCTCCACAAAAACCATTAGCTCACGACGGAGAAGGCAAGCTCCTCGACACGAACCCGCCCGGCATCGAACGTGGTGGTGTCGCCGGTGTGAGTGACGATGAGACGCACACCTTGGCCTGTCCGGAGGCCGGGTGCCGATGGCGGCGTCGTGGCCGTTGGGGCACGTGCCGGATGTCGTCGCACGGGCCGCGTGAGATGGCGTGCGTCGCCGACGCCAGGGCGTGTGGTCAGGTGGTGCGGCGGGCGTTGGCGTGGATGGCGTGGCGGAGGTAGGCGGCCAGGCCGGGGGTGTGGGTGTCGAAGTGGGCGGTGAAGCGGGGGTCGTCGACGTAGAGGTCGCCGAGGCAGCGGTGGATGTCGGGGGTGCAGGTGTAGAACCAGCGGGTGATGTGGTCGCGGTGTCGTTCGGCGAGGTCCATGGCGTGCGGGCCGTCGGCGGGTTGGCCGGTTTGGAGGGCGGCGGCCAGGTCGGCGGTGATGGCGGCGGCTTCGGCTCTGATCTGGCGCCAGTCGTCGTGGGTGTAGGTGGCGACGCGGCGGTGGCTTTCGGCGTACTGGGGGGTGGTGCCCCAGCGGCGCTGGACTTCGGCGTCGTGGTCTTCGGGGCGGAAGTCGCCGAAGGCTTGCAGGCGTTCGGCGGGGGTGAGGGGGATGCCGGTGGCGCGGGCTTGCATGGCGCGTTCGACGGCGGCGATGAGCTGGTGGAGGTGCTCGGCTTTGCGGGTGAGCAGGTCGTGCTGGCGGCGTAGGTGGGTGAGGTCGTCGGTGGTGTCGTGGTCGAGGATGGCGGCGATCTCGTCGAGGGGGAAGCCGAGTTCGCGGTAGAGGAGGATCTGCTGGAGGCGGGTCAGGTCGGCGTCGGTGTAGCGGCGGTAGCCGGCGGGGGTGCGTTCGCCGGGGGTGAGCAGGCCGATCTCGTCGTAGTGGTGCAGGGTGCGGATGGTGATGCCGGCCAGCTTGGCGACCTGCCCTACAGCGAAGCTCATGGGTCCAGCTTGCCGTATGGGAGGGTTGTCCTCCGCGGGGTGTGGGGACACTACGTAGGTACTCGAAATAGGTACCTATGTGGGGATTTCTCACCTCCTTCTTGGTGAATGCGGGAGGCAGTCTGAAACGTGAAGGAATTGGCTGGATGTGAGGAACGGGGGAATCGCACCATGTGTACGCACCAGCCTCCCTGTCCTCCCGCGGACGCCATCGACCATCATGCCGCGCGCCTGGTGGCGTACCACCCGGAGCAGGGATGGGGACTTCTGTGCAACGGAGTCGTCTTCTTCGACGACACCGGCGAGCTGCTGCCCGACGGCCGCAGCGTCCCCGCACTGAGTGGCAAGGCCGCATGAACGCAGCTCCGGCGTCATGGACGTTCGCATCCCGGGCCTGCTCGGTCTTCAAGGCCCGGCAGGCGGCACGCGCCCAGCTCGCGGAGTGGGGGCTGCACCACGCGTGCGAGTTCACCGAGCTGCTGGTCAGCGAGCTGGTCACCAACGCGGTGCGGCACGCGCGCGGGATCGTGCGCCTGAACCTGTCAGCCGCCGACGGGCTGCTGCGCTGCGAGGTCGAGGACTCCAGCCCCCTGCCGCCCCGCCCGCGCGTGGCCGCCGACGATGACGAGGGGTCGCGCGGGCTGCTGCTGGTGGAGGTGCTGTCGTCGGGCTGGGGCAGCGCCCCGACGGGCCGGGGCAAGGTCGTCTGGTTCGAGCTGCCCGTTCCGGCCGCGCTGCCCGTCTGAAACGCCGCGGAGCGCGGGGCGTCGTGTCAGGACCCACCACGCCGCCCCGCGCTCCGCGTGCCCCCCTCACTGCCGCCTTGGCGGGAGTGCGTGCCGCGCATACGACGGCGGTAGGAAGCCCCCGAGCCAAGGGGATGGCCTCGATGGCCGCCGTCAAGGACGAGACGCCGTTACACCATGGGATGGCCAAAACTTGTTGTGGGTTCTTGACCGTGCTCGTCTGGGATAACGGCCGCGACATAACCTGGACCACGTGGGATGCGGCCCGATGCAGACCCGCCGGCCGCGTCGCGGAAGGCGCCAATGACAACGGTGACGACCGGCACCTGCCGGGGACAGCCCAACGGCGGGCTGCCTGCCGAGGTGACGAGCTTCGTGGGGCGTCGGCACGAGGTGGCCGAGGTCAAACAGCTGCTGTCCTCCTCCAGGGCCGTGACGCTCACCGGCGTCGGCGGAGTCGGCAAGACCCGCCTGGCCCTGCGGGTCGGCCATGAGGTACGGCGCGCCTTCCGCGACGGCGTGTGGCTGGCCGAACTGGCCGAGCTGGACTGCCCCGGCATGCTCGTCCAGGCCGTGGCCGAGGCGCTGGAGATCCGCGACCAAACCGGCGACCCGCCCATGCGGGTCCTGACCCGCTACCTGCACGACAAGCAGGCCCTGCTGATCCTCGACAACTGCGAGCACCTGGTCGGCGAATGCGCCGTACTCACCGAGACGCTGCTGCGCGCAGCGCCCGACCTGCGCGTCCTGGCCACCAGCCGGCAGCCGCTCGGCATCGGCGGAGAGCAGGTCGTGCCCGTGGCGCCGCTGCCGCTGCCCTCCTGCGCGCTGCCGGCGCCGCCGCTGGAGACCCTGGTGAAGCAGGACGCGGTACGGCTGTTCGCCGAACGCGCCCGTTCCGTCCTGCCGACGTTCACCGTCAACGAGGACAACCGCGACGTCGTCACCCGCATCGTGCACCTGCTCGACGGCCTGCCGCTCGGCATCGAACTGGCCGCCGTCCGGCTGCGCGCCCTGTCGGCCCAGCAACTGCTCGACCGGCTCGATGACCGCTTCCGCCTGCTGACCTCCGGGTCACGGG
Source organism: Nonomuraea sp. NPDC050786 (assembly GCF_040654115.1). Taxonomy (NCBI): domain Bacteria; kingdom Bacillati; phylum Actinomycetota; class Actinomycetes; order Streptosporangiales; family Streptosporangiaceae; genus Nonomuraea; species Nonomuraea sp. NPDC050786. Next base: position 5,200 of record NZ_JBFAHJ010000062.1, on the reverse strand, counting down.
CGGTCCTGCCCCGGCACCAGACGCTGCGGGCACTGATCGATTGGAGTTACACGCTATGCCTGGAAGAAGAGCGCCTGCTGTGGCAGCGGGCCTCGGTCTTCGCCGGGGGCCTGGACCTGGAGGCGGCCGAGACGGTCTGCAGCGGGGACGGCATCGCCCGCCAGGACGTGATCGACCTGGTGATCGGCCTGGTCGACAAGTCCGTGCTGATTCGAGAAGACCATCAGGGCGGCGTGCGCTACCGCATGCTGGAAACGCTGCGCCAGTACGGCCGCCAGCGCCTGAGCGGCTCCGGCGGCGAGGCCGGCCTGCTGGCACGGCACCGTGGTTATTACCGCGACCTGGCCGCGCAGGCGCGGGCGGAGCTGTTCGGCCCCCGGCAGATCGTCTGGTTCGGCCGGCTGCAGAGGGAGCACGCCAACCTTCGGGCCGCGCTCGACAGCTGGCTGAGCACGCCGAGCGAGGCCCACGCGGGGCTGAGCATGGCCGGCGATCTGCTGTACCACTGGATCACCAGTTATTACCTGGGTGAGGGACGCGACTGGCTGGCGCGGGCGCTGGCCGCCGGCACCGAACCCGGCACCGAACCCGGCACCGAACCCGGCACCGAACCCGGCACCGAACCCGGCACCGAACCCGGAGCGGCGCGCGGGCGCGCGCTGTGGGCCGCCAGCTGGCTGGCGGTCATCCAGGCCGACAGGCCCGCCGCCACCGCGATGCTGGAGGAGAGCCGCCGCATCGGGGAGCAGCTGCACGACGAGCCGGTGCTGGCCTACGTGGCGCTGTTCTCCGGAATGGTGGCCATGTGCGAGGGGCGAACGGAGGCCGCGATCGAGCTGTACAGGGACGCCCTGGCCCGCCACCGCCGAAACGGCGACCCGGTGGGGATCGCGCTGTCGCTCATCCGGCTGACGCTCGCCCACTCGTTCCTGGGTGACTCCTCGCGCGCCATCGCGGCGGGCGAGGAGTGCCTGGCGGTGTGCGACGCCCACGGGGAGGGCTGGCACAGGGCGTACACGATGATGGCGCTCGGCGTGGAGGTATGGCGGCAGGGTGACCTTGCCCGGGCCGTCGAACTGGAGAAACAGAGCCTGACTTTCAACCGCTCGCTCGGCGACCGGCTCGGCGCCGGCCTCAACATCGAGGTGCTGGCCTGGATCGCCGCCAGTCAGGGCCACCACGAGCGGGCCGCGCGCCTGCTCGGCATCCTGAAGACGATGTGGAGCCCCATCGGGGCGCCGCTGTCCGGGTACGGGCACCTGGCCCGCTACCACGACGAATGCCAGGCGGCGATGCGCCGACAGCTGGGGGAGACGGCGTTCGAGGCGGCCGTGCGGCGCGGCGCCCGCATGCCGATCGAGGAGGCGCTCGGGTACGCGCTGCAGGAGGACAAACCCGAACAGGCCGCCAAGGGGGAGACGCCGCCGCTGACGCGCCGCGAGATGGAGATCGCCGAACTGGTCGCCCAGGGGCTGACGAACAGGGAGATCGCGGCGTCCCTGGTGATCGCCCAGCGGACCGCCGAAGGCCACATCGAGCACATCCTGGCCAAGCTGGGGTTCAACTCACGGGCGCAGATCGCGGTGTGGGTAGGGGAGCGGACCCGCGCCGACGGCCATGACAGCCATGACGGCCCGTGATGTGCCCGTGATGTGCCCGTCAAGACAGCGGAACCGGGCATCGCCGGTTCCGCTGGTCGTTCCTCGTCGGTGTCAGAACGGCAGCTGCCGCCCTGACGGGGTCCGCAGATCCATCGTGCTCTGAGCGGGCCGGCGTGGCCGCTTGGACGTGCGGATCCTTATCTGGCGCACGATGCGTCATTCCTTTCGGTCGGTTCGGTCCGGGTGGGCGTGCGGGCAGTCCCGCTCCGATGTGACGAGCTCGAACCACACGACCTTGCCGGCGATCCCCCAGCAGCACACCAGGTGCCCCAGCAGCGTGACGTGCCGCGGCGCCGCGGCTGTGGCCGCGGCCTGGACGCTGGCATCCTCAACCTCGCCCCGCAACAGGCCCTCCTCCACCCAGAGCGCGAGCCTGATCTTGTCGGTGGCGTGCCGCAAGGCGTCGGAGACGAGCTCGCTGACCAGCCGGTCAACGTCCTCGGCTTGCTCTTGCAACCCCCACGCGGCCAGCCGGACGGCGGTCATCCGCCGCGCGCTGGGCACTGCCGAAGGCCGCGCCGACAGCAGCCACGAGACGGCGCGGTCCTGCCCCGCCAATCCGGCGCGAACGGCCATGCCGTCTGCCATGGCCATAAGACCGTTCCACGACAACATCCGTAGCGCGGGTTGGTCCGGGACGACGCTCTGCTCGACTTGCGGCTGCAACATGGCTGGCACTTATCTCCCCTCCCCGTGTCGGCGCACGTGTACAGAACACGCATCCAGCTTGCTGGACCACGCCAAACACCGAGACGGGATAAATCCCCATATGGGTACCTATTCGACTACGGGTCCGTGTAGGTATCCCCGGGATAGGTATCCCATCGGGTCCCACGCGGCCCTACGTACGGAGCCCGAACACCGCCCCCCCGCGAAAGAGATCCCTTACCGGCCGCCCGGCCGTGGCGGATACTACGGGGATGCGCTTGCTGGAGCGGGAGTCGTCGTTGGCGTCGCTGGCCGAGTACGCGGCCGAGGCCGGGCGCCGGGAGGGGCGGCTGGTCCTGATCGCGGGCGAGGCGGGAGTCGGCAAGTCGGCGCTGGTCGAGCACTTCCAGCAGGACCTGCCCGCGGCGCGATGGTCATGGGGGGCCTGTGACGGCCTGTTCACGCCGCGCCCGCTGGGACCGCTGTTCGACCTGGCCGAGCAGCTCGGCGGCCCGCTGCTGGAGCTGTGCCGCGCCGGCGCCGGACGCGAGGAGCTGTTCCGCGGGCTGCTGCGCGAGGTCAGCGACCCGGCGAGGCTGGACGTGGTCGTGATGGAGGACGTCCACTGGGCCGACGAGGCCACCCTCGACCTGCTGCGCTTCCTCGGACGGCGGCTACGCGGCAGCGCACTGCTGCTGCTGGCCACCTACCGCGACGACGGCCTTTCGGCCGCCGATCCGCTGCGCGTCACCCTGGGCGACCTGGCCTCGCAGCGCTCGACCAGGCGCATCGGCCTGGCGCCCCTGTCCACGCGGGCGGTACGCGAACTGGCCGGCGGCAGCGACGCCGACGCCGGCGCGCTGCACCGGCTGACCGGCGGCAACCCGTTCTACGTGACCGAGGTCGTCCAGGCCGGCATGCACGAGGTTCCGGGCTCGGCCCGGGACGCGGTGCTGGCGCGCGCCGCACGCCTGAGCGACCCGGCCCGCCAGGTGCTCGACGTCGCGGCGCTGATGGGCACCCGGGTGGAGTGGAGGCTGCTGGAGGCGGTGACCCCCTGCCCGGCCCCGGCCGTGGACGAGCTGCTGGCGTGCGGGCTCCTCACCGGCGACGGCGAATGGCTGCGTTTCCGCCACGAGATCGCCCGGCTGGCGGTGGAGGGAGCGCTGCCCGCCCGCCGTGGCCGCATCACCCACGGCCTGGTCCTGGCAGCTCTTGCCGCGCTGGGCTGCGACGACGACGCCCGGATGGCCTTCCACGCCGAGGCGGCGGGGGAGGCCGCCGCGGTCCTGCGCCACGCCCCCGCCGCCGCCCGCCGCGCGGCCTGGCTGGCCTCCCACCGCGAGGCGGCAGCGCAGTACCGGCGGGCCCTGCGCTTCGCCGACGAGGCCGAGGCCGCGACCGTGGCCCGGCTGTGCGAAGAGCTCGCCGACGAGGCGGCCCTGCTCGACCAGTGGCAGGACGCGGCCGAGGCGTGCGAACGCGCGCTGACGCAGTGGCGCCAGGTCGGCGAACGGCTGCGGGAGGGCAGCGCGCTGCGCCGGCTGTCGCGCATCAAGTGGAACCTGTGCCACGGCGAGGTCGCCGACGCCGAGGCCGCCGTGGCGGTCCTGGAGCCGCTCGGCCCCGGCATCGAGCTGGCCTGGGCGTACGCCACGCTGGCCAACCACCGCATGCTGCGCTACGAGCACGACCTGGCCGAGCCGCTCGACGCCACCGACGTGCTCAGCGACGCCCTCAACACCCGGGCAGCGTGCGCCTGGATACGCGGCGGTGCCTGGGAGGAGCAGATGCGGCGCGCGCTCGAGGTCGCCCTGGCCGGGCGGCACCAGGACCAGGCGGGCCGGGCGTACACGAACCTGGTCGCCATGCACAGCGGCCGGCGCCGCCTCGCCGAGGCCGAACGGTACGCGGCCGAGGGCATCGCCTACTGCGACGAGCACGACCTGCCCACGTACGGCACCTGCGTGCGCGGCGAGCTGGCCACCATCATGGAACGCACCGGACGCTGGGAGGAGTCGCTGGCCATCAGCTCCGCCATCCTGGCCACGGTGGGCCGCTCCCCGTCCAACCGCATGTGCACGGTGCGCAGGATCGGCTCGGTCCTGGCCCGCCGCGGCGAAGGCGGCCTCTGGCCGCACCTCGACGAGGCGGCCGAGCTGGCCGACCGCACCGGCGAGCCGCAGCAGATCGTCCCGGTACGGCTGACCCGCGCCGAGGCGTACTGGCTGGAGGGCAGGACGGGCCAGGCGCGGCGCGAGGCGGAGCTGGCCCACGACGTGGCCGCCATCTCCGACGCCTGGGACCGCGGCGCGGTCGCGGTCTGGCTGCTGCGCACCGGCTCCCCGCGCACCCCCCAGGGGATGCTGCCCGAGCCGTACCGGCTGGAACTCGACGGCGACCCGGCCGGGGCGGCGCGGGCCTGGAGCGAGCTGGGCTGCCGCTACGACGCCGCGCTGGCCCTGGCCGGCACGAACGGCGAGCCGGAGCTGCGCGAAGCCCTGCGCATCCTCACCGACCTCGGCGCCCTGCCCGCGGCGCGTATCGTCAGACGGCGCCTGCGCGGGCTCGGCGTCCGCTCGCTGCCGGCCGGGCCGCGCGCGGCCACCCGGGAGCACCCCTCCGGGCTGACCCGGCGCGAGCGGGAGGTGCTCGCGCTGCTCTGCGCGCAGCACACCAACGCCGAGATCGCCGCCAAGCTCTTCATCTCCGTCAAGACGGCCGGCCACCACGTCTCGGCGATCCTCGCCAAGCTGGGCGCACCCAGCCGCGCCGCCGCCGCCGACCAGGCCGTGGGGCGGCGGCACACCCAGGTGGCGGCGCCCGCCGACCTCTGTCCCCCCCGCGAGATAATTGAACGCGCGCGGCGACAAAAGGGGCACCGCCCGCTG
>NZ_JBFAHJ010000061.1:0-29431 GCF_040654115.1 Nonomuraea sp. NPDC050786 | reverse complement strand
GCTATCTCGCTGGGCTCCACCTACGTGGTGCCATCTTGTGGATCCGAAGCCTGCAGCCCACATAGAGATCCGAACTCAGAACAGGCCCTAGCACCGTCCAGCAGTTGCCCGCGTGGATCCCGCCAGCGCGCCGAGGCCTCGGCTTAGACGTCGCGGCGCTGGAGGTGCCGGTGAAACTGGGTGAGCACGCACATGGTGTAGGCGTTCTTGTCCACGGTGCTGCCGTTCGGCAAGCTCTTGAACACCAGCCGCTTCCAGGACCCAGTCACCAGCTCGGGGTCGATGTCGGCCTCGGTCACCTTCTTCTTGCGTCCGTCCAGCAGCCGGGCAGCTGCTTCATCGCCGCGAGCGCCCGCGCGCCTTCGGCGTTGGCACCGAATTCGATCACCGTGGTCAGCGTCTTGAGGGACCCCGACACGGTGGCGATCCGCGAGGCCGGCAGCGCCCGCATCTCTCCGTCGGCATCGACGTCGGGCGGCGGCACCATCTCGGTCACCGCCGCGACGGCCTCCCGTAACTCCCGCCGGGGCACGATCGCGTCGATCGCCTCCCACACCTGATCCAACCGGAGTTCCTCCCTGTACTCGGTGACTTCCAGCAGGGTTTCCACCGCTGCGGCGAGCGTGGCCGAGTGCTTGGCCAGTTTCGGATGCTGGCGTGCCCGGTCCTTGTCGGTGGCGGTCTCGGCCTTGCCGACCAGTTCGGTGGTGACCAGCAGGTCCAGCATCTCCAGGCAGTCGTCGACCGTCTTGCCCTCCAGATAGATCACCGTGGCCAGCAGCGTGGCGAGCTGGCGGGAGGGGCCATGGCGGCGCAAAGCGGTCGCTGTGGCCTGCATGCCGTACCGCGCCAGGTCGACCATCCGCCGGTGCGGCACCTCCGGCGGCAGCGGCATGCCTCCAGCCCCACTCCGAGGATTTCCGCGGCAAGCTCCAGCACCTTCTCCAGATTCCTGCCCGAGGGCGCCGCCGGGCCCTTGCGCCAGCGCTCCAGGTCCGAAGCGCGCCGGCCTTCGGGCACCTCCAGCAGCATCTCCAGGATCACCCGCTGCCGTGGCGACAGCACCCCGCGCAGCGTGTCATAGAGACGGTCGGTGGCCTCATCCCGCACTCGGTCGACCAGCCGTGCCCGCGTGGTCACACCCGGGAGCAGCACCTTATTGGTGCGCAGCCACGTCACCCCGTCACAGAAGATCGTCTTCTTGCCGTCGCCGGTGTTCCATGCCCGCGCGCTCGCCCACGCGATGAAATCCGCTTCCGCCTGGGAGAACTCCTTCAGCGCGTATGCCTTGCGGATCGCCTCCTGATGCTCGAACGGCGTGCTGCGCTGGGACATCGGCACGACACCCCACGATGGCCAAGGAGTGGTTTCCTACGAGTACGTTCCGTGGAGCCGCGCTGGGAATCCGCCCTTGGATTTGCTCACTCCGTGAGTCCTTTCGTCAACGTGAGCGGGAAACGAGCGATGGGGATTCAGTCCTTTTTTCCCTTGGCGATTCAGGACAAGTGGAGGTTCGTTGAACTCGGGTGCTGGTAATAAGGCCTGGACGCGATGTGGTCGAGTAGCAGGTTGACCGGCCAGGGCTTTGGCAGCCATACCGCGAACGAGTCAGCGGTGACATAGAAGATCCGGTTGACCAGCCATGCATCGTTGAGGCACTCCAGCAGGGATGAGATAGGCAACCAAAGGGTCTCGACCAGTTACTGTGACAGGCCACTCGACTCAACCGAGACCCTTCAGCTCGGTCTCGCGTACGACCGCTCGATGATCTGCCTTCCGCTAAGACATGACAATCCCACTTCAAAGTGACCTATATCACGTCGGCGCTATCCGCTCGCCGAAGAGCCCTTCGTTCACGATCTACGACGTCCGGCCTGGATAGCGCTATCCACCCGGAGGGAGCTATGAAGTATCCGGAAACGTACCCTCCGTAGGAGACTAGCCCCCAGGAAGCCGGATCAAGGGGCTCTCGTATCACAGTTCAAAGTAATCCCTACTAGACATGCGAGCTTCGAGCCCGATCTTGACTCAAGCGATAACTCCAGGTACACCTTGGTAGGCAGAGTTGAACGGATAGCCGATCCCGCCCCGTGATACACCGTCTCTGACTTCGTCTCACCCCGCAACAGCGCGGCTGGATAATGCGCGTCCGTGTCTCGTGTTGAAATCGCCTGCTAGGGCGACTTCAATGAGGCCGTCTCTGCCATCGCCCATCGAGCTGTTTGAATTCAGCGGTCTAGGCGAGCGCTGAATGCTTCCTCTGCCGGGAGTATGTGTGTCCAAGTCCGCATGGTTACGCACGTTTTTGGCGAGAGCGGCGGTCGCGGTTCTCCTGACGTCCGCCAGTCTTCCTGGCAGCGGCGCATCAGCTGCTGCGCTCGATGGCTCCAACACCGCCATCGAGGCCGCCACCCCGCTCCCTACGTCCGATCGACAGTCTCCTTCACCGCCCGCCGAAAGATCCGAGGGCGCCCGTACTTCTGATGTACCGGAAGCCCGCCGTCAACAGGTGTTACCTAGCGGATGGGAGTCGTCAAAGGACGTTGCCTATGCTACGGCCGGTGACTCCACTGGCTTCCACCTGCTGATCGCGGAGACGCGGACCGGCTACCAGTGGCGGACGCTCAGCACGTTGTCCGAGCCCGGGATGGACACCGATCAGTGGGTTGGCAACGCATGCCTGACCGGCGACGGCGGTAGCGCCATAGTGGTCTACGCGCCCCGGCACTTCACCAACCGGGCCGAGTTGTTCGCCCGCGGCGCCTTCGCAGCGGTCGTCGATGTGAAGACAGGTCAAGTGACGAAGCTTGACGACCAGGTGAGCCTGGCCTACTTCAACCCGGGCTGCGGTGCGGGCAGGAAGGCGGTACTGACACAGGCGGCTGTGGAGGGCCATACCTCCAGCCGCCTACTGATGATTGATGCTGAGGACAGGAAGGTCGCTCGGGCCACGGTGCTGGCCGGCCAGTTCACCTCGGCGGTGCCTTACGGCGAGGAGATCGTGGCGGCGTCAGGGAATGCCCTGGTCGCAGTCTCGGGCAACGGCAAGCGCCGCGTTCTGGCTCGTACAGGTTCCCTGCCTTTCGACGTCCGTGTGGACGCCTCCGGCGGCATCGCCTACGCCGAGCAGAGCCAGGGACAGGTCACGATCAGCTACCTCGACGGCCCACACGGCAAGCCGCGTACGGTGGCCAAGGGCCCACTCGGCGGCCTGAGCGTGCAGTCGGGCGCCGGCGGACGGCTGTTCCTCATGGGCGATGAGAGCGTCAGCGTGGCGGCGTTGCCGGCCGGGATGACCCGTGTCAACGCTCGTCCCGAAGGCCAGATCTCGGCACGCGGCGAGATCATAGTCCGCAGCGCCAGCCGACACGGACTGCGACGGGCGGAGCAGGGCGACCCGCATGACACCGCAATTTCCGGCGCCAGCGGCGACGTCGCCGGGCCGGAGGACGTGGACATCTCCGCACGCGTCCCGGCCACCGGGGCGAGCCTGTCGTTCGAGGTGGCGCCGCGTGAACGGGTCGCCCCCCGGGGGGACACGGGCGGCACCCCGAACCGGCGGCTGATGAAGGCGTTCGCCACGCACAAGGCCGTCTCCGGCCTGTCAGCGGCTGCAGACAGCACGGTGGACACCGGTTACACCTGCGCGGTGCCGCGCAATGATCCGAAGATCCAGGTATACCAGCCGCACTGGCGGCAGGTGGAATGGGCGGTCGACCAGCTGGTGCTCAAGCGTCTGACGCTGACCCGGCCGGACGACTGGAAGGGCTCGGGCCTGCCGACGTGGTCACCACAGGCGATGTTCCCGGCCGAGGACCTGCGAGGCGGCGGCCGAGTGCCGACCAATATCATGCTGGGCATCTTGGCCCAGGAGTCGAACCTGTGGCAGGCACAGCGCAATGTGATGGAAGGGGAGACAGGCAACCCGCTGGTCGGCAACTACTACGGGGTCGACGTCTACGACAAGGACCCCAGCAACGACTGGGCCATCGACTTCTCCAAGGCCGACTGCGGTTACGGCGTCTCCCAACAGACCGATGGGATGCGCCTGGCTGGCCACGAGCGGGAGGGGGAGACGGCCTGGCCGCCGAACAAGCAGAAGGCCGTGGCCGTGGACTATCTCACCAACATCGCGGCCGGGCTGCGGACCCTGACCCAGAAGTGGAACCAGATCTGGGACGACTCCGGCGGCACGGTGCTGTCCAGCGGCGGCGACCCGTCCAAGCTCGAGAGCTGGTATTTCGCAGTCTGGGCCTACAACAGTGGCTACCACCCGAAGGCCGACGTGGGCGGCCCCAACGGCGCCGACACCTGGGGACTGGGGTGGACCAACAATCCCTCCAGCGGCCTGTGGAAGCCGGGCCGCCATCCGTTCCTGGACCACAACACCTACGCCGACGCAGCCACCCCACAGTACTGGCCCTACCAGGAGAAGGTGCTGGGCTGGGCAGCATGGCCGATCATCAAGACCTACTGGGATACCGCCTCCAAGACGTGGAAGGAGCAAGCGGGCTACAACCAGGCCGGATGGGCCACCGACGACTTCCGGTCGGCGATCGTCCCGATCATCAGGAATGGCACCCTGATCACGGTGGACGTCAACGCGTTCTGCACCTCCGACAACGGTTGCACGCCCGGCACCTCGTCTTCCGAGGCCGGCACCTGCCAGCGGGCCGACTTCCACTGCTGGTGGCATCTGCCCAAGGCGTGGAAGACCTGTCCATCCGCATGCGGGGTGGAGGGGACCTTCCGGTATGACGACCCGTACTACGCCAGTCACGAACGCGAGGAGCCACAGGACTACTGGCGGACCTGCCTGACCCCGGGTCTACCGTCAGGCTCCCTGGTCATCGACGACGTACCAGCCTCTGCCTCTGTCCCACCGCAGATCGGATCGTGCAAATCCACGACGGTGACCACCGCGGGAACACTCACGTTCCAGTTCGGCCGCGACTCGGCCGGGCGCGTGCCCGCCAGGGCCGACTTCCAGCAACTCGGCAACGGGTACGGCGGGCACCAGTGGTTCGCCTTCACCCGCCGCCCCAACCAGAACGGGGCGGTCATGCAGGTGACCGGCACCTGGACGCTCAACCGCGAGATCCATGGCTGGGCCCGCGTGATCATCCACAACCCTGAGCGCCGTGCCCAGACACAGCAGGCCCCCTACACCGTGAACCTGGGAAGCGGGAAATCCGAGACCCGATACCTGTCACAACTGACGCAGAGCAACCAATGGCGAAGCCTCGGCGTCTTCAAATTCGACGGCACGCCTTCGGTCAGCCTGACCACTTTGAACGAGGAAGGCGACGGCACCACCGCCATCACCTGGGACGCCATCGCAATCCAGCCCCTGTCGGCCAAGCCAAAGCATTTCGTCGTGGCCCTGGGCGACTCCTACTCCTCTGGAGAAGGCGTCGGGAGCTACGCCCATGAAACCGACCTAAGCTACAAGTCAGCGGCGTGGAACGCCTGCCGCCGCAGCAAAGACTCCTGGATCAGGAAGACCATCCTGCCCGGTCAGACCAAGACCATCGGGGAACTGGCGGACAGCTTCGACCCGAACCTTGACTTCCACTTCGTGGCCTGCTCCGGCGCCACGGCGATCGACATGAAACGGTCGGCCCCGCGCCACCAGACGAACAAGCTGGGATGGAGCGAATATCGCGGTGAGGCGGAGGGCAGATTCCGGGAGATCAGCCAGCTGGCTGCGGGATACCTCGACGAGAACACCTCGCTGGTGACGCTCTCGATTGGCGGGAACGACGCGGGATTCCCCGATGTGGTGTTTAAGTGCTACGTACTGGCCTGCCAGGGCGACGACTACGAGCAAGAACTGAAAGGCAAAATAACCGGCGCCGTCAACAACTGGGTATACGACCTTGACCGCAACGGTGTCCTGGTTCCCTACAACGTGAAAGACACCCTCGAACGCATCAGTGACGCCGTCGAGAACGACTCCTCCACACGGGGCAAGAAAGCCAAGATCGTCCTGATGGGATATCCGAGAATCTTCGATGGACATGCCTTGAGCGCCCCCCTGCAGCCCTGCAGTTCCACGATAAACTTCAGTGCCGTGGAGATGGAGATGCTCAACCGAGTGTCCGACTTCATGGCCGCCCAAGAGTCGTCCATGGTGGCGAGCTTGAAGGCGGCCGGCAAGGAGGTATCGTTCGCCAATCCGATATCGAAGTTCGGAATTCACGGCGTCTGTGACGACGACCCATGGATCATCCCGATCAATTTCGACAAGACCGGGGACGGCGACTTCGACGACGTGTTCGACGGCTGCATCCCCGACGGCGGTAGGTGCGCGAGTCGCACGTCCATGCATCCAAACGCCAAGGGGATCGCAGCCTACACGCAGACTCTCCAGGAGCACCTTGCCGCCGGCACAGGAATCGACTACACCGGTTGGTAGACCAGTCGGCTGAAGTGCTGGGTGTACCGTACGAGAAGCGTGCGGTACACCCAGTAGGCTGCGGAGTCGACCTAGGATGACGACATGACCGAGAAGAAGCCGAGCCGGCGTTACGTGATTGCGCTGCTCGTGTTCCTGGCCGTCGTCCTCGGCATAGTATTTGGTCCTAACTTATTGTATGGCGCGGTCTTGGAATCGCATATAGAGGGGAAATCTGAGTCCGCACTCAAGAGGTATGCTGAGCAGGTCGGACAACGACTTCGTGAAAATCCGGCAGGGGATTCCTGGCGTAGCGTCACAGGAGCTGGCGTTCTCAAAGCCAGCCGACCGGATACGAGTACCCTTGTCATTTCGACAGACGTCACCGTAGTGGCAGACCTCTTCTTCGGCAATAGCTTGGTAGTGCGATGCTACGACATCACCTTCACCAACATCGGAACCCCTCACCAGCGATACGATCTGGACAAGATCTCCGGATGCGAGCCGGAACGACGCGGACCGGCCATGACCAGCCCGCCGTGACCTGCGGCCGCTGTCCACCCGTCCCGTCTTCACGGATGCCCGCCATGAATGGCCGCTCACGTGCTGGCCGCGCTCTGAAAGGGCGGTCGGCCCGGTACCTTTCAAGGATTTTGAGATCATCACCGACGCCAGCGCCAACTTCGGGACGACGCCGGCCTGACCATGATCCAGTACGAGATCCTGCACTGGGCCAACGAGTGCGCCCCCCAACGCCGGTGCATCACCGAGCTCGCCGACCTGATGATCACCTCGCGCAGCGGCCTGAGCTACCAGGTGGCCCAGCTGGAGAAGGCCGGCCTGCCACGCGCGAAAACGACACCAACGACGAACGCCGGGCCATGGTCGTCATCACCGAAGACGGCCAGCGACTCCTCGAGAAGACGGCGCCCGGACATGTGCAGGCGGTCCGCGACGGCCTGATCGACCTCCTGACCGACGAGCAGATCGCTCAGCTCGCGTCGGTAGGGTTTTTGCTGGCTGATCGCGCCCATGGGCGGCGGGCCGCTGATCAATTCTGTTCCTCGCCGTCGTCCTCTAGACGAATAAGTCCTAAGTCAGGTCAGTGGTCGTAGGCGATCAGTGACCGGGTGATGGGCTGGCCTGTGGCGCGGTTGTGCCAGATGGCGGCGGTCAGGGCCAGGATGCGCTGGGCGATACGGGCCCCGACGCGGAGAACTGGAACTCGGCCAACAAGGACATCTTCTACGGTAAGGCCGGTGATCTGACCGGCGACGACCGCGAGCATGTCGAGGTCTCCGCGCTGGCCCTTCACCTGGTCCAGGCCGCGATCGTCTACCTGACCACCAGGATGGCGCAGATCGTCCTGGCCGAGCCGAAGTGGCGAAAGAAGCTCACCGACGCCGACCGGCGCGCCCTGTCGGCCCTGTTCTGGAGCCACCTGAACCTGTACGGCAAGTTCGAGCTCGACATGAGCAAACAACTCGACCTCGGGCCGGGGCCAGCGGGTCAGCAATCAGGTGATCCGCTCTGAGCTTCGAACGCTCTTTGCCGCCGGTGGGTCGGGCGCGGGCTGGGACCTGCACGAGTTCCGCCACTCGGCCCTGACTCACCTTGGCCAGGCCGGAGCGAGCCTGCTGATGCTGATGGCCGAGTCCCGGCACAAGAAAGCCGGAGAACCTGCGCCGCTACTTCAAGTTCTCCCCAGAGCCATCGCGGAGCTCACCAGTCTGCTCGCCCCTGGCGGCAGCAGGCGCTGAAGGGGTGCGCTCAGCTGGTCGGTCGGAGCGTTCCTCACGGAATCCCTCGCCTGTGCCGGGCCTCTCTAGAACTCGGCAGAGGTCAGAAGGCGTAAGGGCCGAAGCGGCCCCAGGCGATGACAACGGACAGCGCGAGCAAGGCCACGTTGACGGCGATGCCCGACGACTCCTTGCGGCGGGCGTGGGTGGCGGCTGCACCGAGCATAGTGATGGCCAGGCCGGTGGCGGCCAGTGGAGTGAGGGTTGGGGCGATGTCGGTGACGGCGGGCAGGATCAGGCCAACAGCACCGAGAAGTTCGACCACGCCGATCAGGCGAACCTGGGTGGCGGTGAAGTCCTCCACCCAGGGCATCGCGGGGCGCAGCTTCTCCTTGGGCCGGATGGACTTCATCACCCCGACCAAGCCGAACGCGGCGGCCAGAACGGCCTGCAGTATCCACAGAAATACGTTCATACAGGTAGCTCTCTTCATTGGACGATGCAGTGGTGCTCGGCCTGGTCGCAGACACGGGCGGTGGGTGTCGTCCACGTGCGACCAGGTTGATCACTGGACGGCCGGCGGGGGCCCGCCGGCCGGAACCTCAGTAGTAGGAGCTCATGAGCTCGGTGGCCCAGGCCGGTTGGGTGACCGGATGGCGGGGGGCGAACCCGATCAGGTACGGCTTGGTATCCAGGATGGGGGTGCCTGACAGCGCGTCCAGATCGGCGACGTGCAAGTTCAGGCCGTCCACGGCGAGGAGTCGGCAGCGGGAGACACCAAGACGGTTGGGATGGTATGGCCCCCGGTGGGCGAAGATCCCTACAGGGGCCGCGCTCGGGTTCCCTCGTGGGGGACGGGGATCGGTGCGTACCTTGGCTGGGTCGACCGATCGAAGAGGAAGACGACCTCCAGGTGGGAGAAGCCCTCCAGGCCGAGCACCGCCGAGGCGGTGAAGGTCTCACCGTCCAGCCGGATCACGGCTCGAACGTCGTGCCAGTCGTCTTCGACCATCTCGCTGCGACCGCCCACCACCCGGCCGACTGTTTGCAGGGTCACGGTGTCGGTTGTCATGGTGATCTCCACGTTCTCGTAGCGCCCGAGGGCACCGGAGTGTTTGGCGAGGGTGTTCGAGCCGGTTGACAGCACGGATTCGCCGTTCACGTGAATCGGGGTTCAGCCGCCGGAGCGCTGGCCGCAACTGCCGCACCGCCGGTCGGCTGGCGAGCCGGCGGCACTCACCGCGACCGATCAGTCTCAAGCGCCACCTGGACTACGAGCGGCGCACAGGGCCACCACCCGGCATGTCGACCACTGCGCCGCCCAGGCTCGGCTTGCTCGGCGGCGTGAGATCTGCCACAGACCTGTAGAAACCCGCGACCGGAGATTGTTAGGCGTCGCGGCGCAGCGTGAACCAGAAGGTCGGCACCGAGTTGGTGCCAGGTGTGACGTCGAGTAGTTCCCAGCCGGGGAACCTGGCGCGGAGCTCGTCGGCTGTGACGCCCGCCGCCCACGAGGCGACCTCGGGGGCCGGATTGCCGGTCGGCTCGGGGCCGTACCCGAACATCAGCAACCGTGCTCCGGGAGCGGCGCGGTGGGTGAGCCCGGCGGCGTAGGCGTCGCGGCGGTGCAGTGGGATCCCGCAGTAGCAGCTCAGGTCGAAGAACAGGTCGAAGGGACCCGGCACGTCCAGCTCGTCGAGGCGGGTGGCGTCTCCGTGCAGCAGCCGTACCGCCACTCCCGCCTCCGCAGCCTTCTTTCTGGCCTGGTCGACGGCGCGGTCGATCAGGTCGACGGCCGCCACCTCCCAGCCGTGCCGTGCGAGGTAGATGGCGTTGGTCCCCGTGCCGCAGCCGAGTTCGAGGGCGCGGCCGGGCGGCAGCGCGCCGTGCCCCTCTACCAGGGCGACCAGCTCGGGCGGCGTGACGCCGGTGTCCCACGGCGGCTTGCCGGTGCGGTAGTAGCGCTCCAGCGCGCGGTGGACGGACTCCTCCTCCGGGTCTCGCTGCGTTGAGGCCAGGTCCGGTTCCGGCCGCTGGGTGGCGTTGGGCTGGTCCATCGTCTCCTCCAAGAATCGAGAGTTGAACTCTAGTGACGTGCTCTAGAGATATACTCTCAATATGGACACAGTCAAGCGGCCGGACAAAAGGGCCGAGCGCTCACGTCGTACCCGTGAGAAGGTCGTCGAGGCGGCTCGCGAGCTGTTCGTCGCGCAGGGTTACGGGGCGACGAGCCTGCAGGAGGTCGCGGACCGGGCGGGTGTGGCCGTCCAGACGGTGTACTTCGTTTTCCGCAACAAGCGCACGTTGTTCAAGGACGTCGTCGACGCGTCCATCGCCGGGGATCTCGAGCCGGTCGCCACCATGGATCGTGAGTGGTTTCGCGCCGCGTGCGCCAAGCCCACCGCGGCCGGGCAATTGCGCGCGCACGTCCAAGGCACCCGCGAGATCCTGGGCCGGGTCGCCCCGATCATGCCGCTGATCGCCGCTGCCGCGGCCACCGACCCTGAGATCGCCGCACAGTGGCCGGACGGCCCCGACCCGCGTTACACCGTGCAGTACGCGGCGGCCGAAGCCCTGGTCAGCAAGCCCGACGCCCGTCCCGGGCTCTCCGTCGAGATGGCGGCGGACCTGCTGTTCGGCCTGCTCAGCCCGCAGCTCTACCTGATCTTCGTCCGCGACCGCGACTGGTCACCGGACACGTGGGAAGAGTGGGTCCGCACCGCCTTGACCTCTCAACTCTGCGCCGATCCCGGCTGAGCGGACGGACGTCACGATGGTCCTCCAGCCCGCAATGCTGGTGGCTAACCGCCTGGCCGGCCTCCTGCAGGCCGGATCGGGAACCTGGCCGACACCCATACCGGGCCCTACGCCGACCAGATCACCCCGGCCACCCAAGCCCCGGGGGCCGCTAGTGTCATGCGCCTGAAATTTATGGGTTAAGTCTTAGCCTGTTGTGGTGTCGTATTCAGGGCCTTCCGCGGTGGAGATCACGCTGTCTGACTACGAGCGTGCCGAGTGGGTGCGTCGGATGGGAGTGCCGGAGCGGCGCCGAGCTGAGCAGGTCCGCATCATCCTGGCGTGTGCCGAGGGCATCTCGAATGCGGGCACGCTCAATCCACTTCCATACTTGTAAAGTCGCGGGTCCTCCCTACCGGCGGGTCCTCCTCGTCAGAAAGCTCGGCTGAGCGAGGAGGTCGGTCAGTATCCCGAGCATGGCGTCGACCGCGGGGGCGCGCAACGGCGGGACCGCCACCGCGACGTACAGGCCGCGGGTCGGCAGGGGTGGGATGGTGGCTCGCAGGACCACGTCGGGCCGGATGGCCGAGTGCGCCAGAGTGGGCACGAGCATCACGCCCGCGCCCGCCGTGACGAGCGCCTGCTTGCTGTTCCAGTCGTCGCACCAGAAACCTACGCGCGGAGCGGCACCGAGCGCCTCGGACAGAGGTGCGGTGGGGCCGAGACAGTCGGGGTGACTGCCTTCGATCCAGGTCTCCTCCACAAGATCCAACAGGCGTACCCGGCGCTGCCGGGCCAGCCGGTGCCCGGGAGGCAGTGCGACCCACAACTCCTCGGCGAGCAGGGGGATCAACTCGACGCCGTCGACGGCACGCTGAGGCACGCTCGCATCAGTCGTGTCGCGGTCTGTACTAAGGTGCCAGTCCGTGACGAGTGCGAGATCGATCCGGCCGTCCCCCACCGCTGTGAGGAGTGCCGCCTGATCCGTCTGCAGCAGGCTGAGTGACACACCGGGGTAGGCGCTGGCGAAACGGCGCAACGCCTCGGGCACGAGCACGATGTTGGCACTCGTGAAGGCGGACAGCCGTAGCTCGCCCGACGCCAGCTGGGCAAAGGACGCCAGCCTGGCCTCCAGCGTTCGCAGGCGGGCCAGGCTGTCGCGCGCCAGGTCGACCGCGACCTCTCCGGCGGGGGTCGGCCGCACTCCACGCGGCACCCGGGTGAACAGCCGCATTCCCACTCGTCTCTCCAAGCCCGCGATCTGACGGGAGACCGCGGGCTGGGTCATCGAGAGTGCCTCGGCGGCGCCGGAGAACGACCCATGGTCGGCAACCGCGACGAGCACCTGCAACGCCCAGGTGTCCAACATGCGCCAAGCGTATAGCTGCCCCAACCAACCTGCAGTTGTGCTTATGCCTACTGCCAGCCCACCCTGAACCGGTGACCCCGACTACCAGCACAGCGGCCGGAGAGGCCGTACCCGCCGTCGCCGACCAACTGGCCTTCCTGACCGAGTGGCTGCCGCCCGCCCCGGCGCGCGTCCTCGACGCAGGCTGCGGGCGCGGCCATCTCGCGCTCGCGCTCGCCCGCGCCGGTTACGCGGTGGCCGCAATCGACATCGACCCCGAAGCCGTCGCCGCAACGACCGCCCTCGGCGTCGCCGCGATCGAGTCCGACATCGCCGACTACAACGACCGCGCGTTCGACGCGATCGTGTTCTCCCTGTCGCTGCACCACACCGCCCGGCTGGCGGAAGCAGTCGAGCGGGCACGAGCGCTGCTGGCCCCAGGCGGAATCCTGATCGTCGACGAGTTCGCCTGGGAACGCGCCGATCGCGCCACCGCGTCGTGGTTCTACGACATCGGCGCAGTACTGGCCGGAACCGGCCTGACCGCGTTGCCGGAGCACGGCGCCGCTGTGAAAGACCCCCACGCGAAATGGGTGAACCAGCACCGCGACGAGCACCGCCTGCACTCAGGCGACACCATGGTGGACGCGATCCGTGCGGCCTTCGAGATCCACGAGCTCGTACGCGTCCCCTACCTGCATCGCTACCTCGCCAACGAGCTCAACGACGACACCGCCACCCGGGTTTTCGCCTCCCTCCAGCAGATCGAGCAGCTCCGGATCACACAGGGCGACCTGACCGCCGTCGGACTACGCCTGCTCGCCCACCCCGCGAACAGAGAGGGCCAAGCATGACGAACATCATCAACACCGGGTCTGTCTAGATAACTAGATAACGGCGTATCTCGATCTTGATTAGTTATCGGGCGGTCGGGGTCAGGCGGCCTTCGAAGGTGATGGCGAAGGCGTTCAGAGCGGCTTTCCAGCGGGTGATCCAGCGTTTGCGGCCCTTGCCGGTCGGGTCCAGGCTCATGATCGCCATGTAGACGCACTTGAGGGCGGCCTGCTCGATGCCCCTATGTTTGTCAACGTGCTGCTGGAGCGCTGTGAACAGAGATCGCGGGGCGGATAATCCGGAACAGGCTGCGGGCGAGGTAGCGCTTGAGAGCGCTGTGGGCGCACCCGTAGACGTGCAGAGGCAGGTACGGTCATTCGTTCACAGATTCTGTGTGCCCCATGAGATGCCCTGCCTGTTCAGGGTCTGAGCCCCTGGGCCATGTCCAACCACATCGTGACGTCGGGGGCGGCGAAGTGGCGGATCGCCCAATCCACCATGTTGTCTGGGGCCACGTCGCGCCACTGGTGCTGGAACATGCCGATGGCGCTTTTGATCTCGCTGGCGGTGGTGTGCTGCTTGGCGTCGGCGGCCCGCTTGCGGTGTTCGAGTCCCTTGTTCAGGGCTCGCTCCACTTCGGATCTGCGCTCGACAGACGGCGTGATGTCGAGGCTGGTGTAGACCTCCTCCAGAAAGGCCCGATCGTCTTCATCGACCTGGTGGCTGCGGCAGCACTCCTGCCGGTGCTCGGATTCGAGCTGCCTCTTGCGCGCTTCGGCGGTCTCGATGGCGGTCTCGATCTGCGAGCAAGCGTCGTCGGGCGGCCGAGCTGTTCGAGGCCGCCACCGGCGGCTGGACGCTGCATCAGCTGCGTCACACGGCGCTGACCCACGCGGCCGAGGACGGCGCCAACACCTCCACCCTGCTGGCCTACTCCGGGCACACTTCGGTCGCCTCGCTGGCCCGCTACGCCCGGGTCTCGGGTGAAGCGCTCGCACGCTGGCAGGCTGGGCGCGACCCTGCCGCCCGCAAGCGGTGAGAGACATCCCTCCTCCTTCGAGGGCGCGGCGGCGTCCTGACCGCCCAGCGGACCGGCCGTTGGGCCGGCTCTGGGCCCCAGGGCGAGTACGCCCAGGCTCCCTGTCTAGCTCTTACGGCCGTTCAGCGTCGCGCCGGGAGCTGCCTCGCGCCCCGTGGGCACCGATGCACGAGTGTGGTCGCCGTGACGTACGCCGGCCTCCGCGCAAAACGTCACGCCATGTCCCAGAGCAGGCGGTAATAGGCGATGCGCTCCGGGTCCGGAGCGATCCCGTACGCGTCGTACACGACGCCGTCGTACCCGGGGCCGTAGTTCCACTCTGTACTCCAGGCCGCGACCGCGAGGTCAGCCCACCGGTCGGCCACCCCGAGCGAACCGAGGTCGACGTGCGCGGCGAACGTGCCGTCGTCGTGCAGCAATGTATTGGGGACGCACGCGTCGCCATGGCAGACGACCAGGCGGTCGATCGCGGGCGGCTCGCCGATGCGCGCCCGGGCCTTAGCCAGGTCGAGCTGCCGGTGCTCGGGGAACCAATCGGCCGGGCTCTCGCCGTCGGCGATGCGCTGGTCGGCGCGTGCAAGCCGTCGATCGATGCTCCACTCGAACGGGCACTTCTCCACGGGCAGGGCATCGTGGAGCAGGCGCAGCCCTCGGCCGATCGCGGCCGCCGCGGCCGCCGGGTCGGCGAGCCACCGCGGGTCCACCGCCGAGCGGCCGGGGACCGCTGCGGTGACCAGCCACGCGCCGTCTGCGTCCTTGCCGTGCTCTATGACGTGCGGGACGCTCACCCATTGCTGTGCCCAGGCCAGACGCTCGGACTCAGAGGCGAGGTCGATTTCTGGGGTGCCGACGGCGACCCATTTGGCGTACCTGGTGCCGCCGTGTCCGTCCTCAAGGCGGAACGTCAGCCCGCCGAGCGCGTTGCGCCACACCGGAGTGACGGTGTCGCCGCCGGCAAGCGCAGTGACGGCGTCGGGGACAATCACAGGGCCGGTCGGGATCTCGGAGATGAAGGGGCTGCTCACGGGCACATGATCTTCCCAGCGAGCGGCACGAGTGACAAATGGTTTCTCAGCTGAACAGGTCTGTCGGTGGGAACGCGGCTGCGCTGCCTCGACTGCGGAAAGCCTGTCATCGGCAGCCTGTCGTCCCCCTTCCAGGGGATTTGGGCTGTTTCCCATAACGGTCCTTGCCTGTCAGCTTCCGATGTCATCGTCGCGGAGGTCACCCGCATCTCCCAAGGGACGCAGTCCTCCGGGCAGCTCAGGCAGGGCGAAGGAGTAGCGGCCCAGCATGTTCACGTGCGTGTAGAGTCCCGAGCCCCCGGTGTGGCCGGCCTTGGCGCGCAAAGTACGCGGTTACCCGTCGGATGGTGGCCGAGGTGTTGAAGTCGCATGTGCGGTAAACGACGCGATACTGGATCACGATGTGATCGTTGGCGTAGGAGGAACTGCGCCGGCAATTCGTGATCAAGCGTAGCGATCAGCGCGTGAACTGGGTGAAGACGCCACGGGTTGTCAAGGGAGAGAGGTTTCGGGACATGCGCGGTCGACTTGCGGCTGCGGCGTTGGTGGTGACGCTGGGGGCTTGTAGCTCTGGGGGCGCGAGCACCCCTGCCCCCTCGGCGTCCGCTCAAGGCCCTCCGGTGTGGACAGGCTCGGGAACCTGGATGGAAGTTGCCGAGGCCGGGCACGGGACTTCGCTGGATGAAGTGGTGGTAACCAGCAGGCGGGACGCGTGGGCGGTTGGTAGCGGCGAAATGGGCCCAACCGTCAAGCGGTGGAATGGCATCGGCTGGCGTGACGTCACCATACCCGCTGGGCCGCAGGCCCCCCGGGCCGTGTCCGCCTCATCGAGCCGTGACGTCTGGGTATTCGGCCTCGACAGTGGCGGCGACGCGAGAGTCTGGCGATGGAACGGTCGCACCTGGTCCAGACAAGGCGGACCGGCAAGGAGCGACTGGTGGGCGGCGGCCGTGGTGGCGGGCGCCGGAGAGGCGTGGCTGGAGGGAGCCGAGGACGTCGCATATATCAACCGGTGGTCTCGAGAAAGGTGGACTAGGGTTGCTTTACCGTTCAAAGTGGACATCCAGGCGCTCAGCGCGGTGTCACCGAACGACGTGTGGGCCGTAGGTGACTCCGCAGTCCTGCACTGGGACGGCACCAGCTTTCGGGCCATCCCGCTGCCCCCGCCCTACGCGATCCAGCCGTGGGCGGCCGACGGCACATACCTCCGCCTGCTGGACGTGGCGGCGGTGTCACCTGGGGAAGTCTGGGTGGTGGGAACGATGGCGAAAAATTCCTCGGCGGGGGTGGCATTCCGGTGGGACGGTCATCGATTCACCTCGCTCGCACTTCCGGAAGGAACGGCCGAACTCACGGCGGTCGAAGGCGATGGGCATGGCGGATTCTGGACCGCCGGCGAGGTAGCCGAGGTAGGCCGCGAGAGATGGGACAGGGACAACACGCGCCTGCAAATGCTTCACAACGATGGCAGGCACTGGACCCAGGAGCCAATCCCCGAGCGGACCGGGACTTGGGGTCACGTTGTGTCCGACTTCGCCCGCCTGCCTGGAGACGATCGGATGATCGCGGTGGGCGGGGAAACCGCTCAGGAGGAGGACAGCACCGGCTGGATCTGGATGCGATCGAGTTAGCTTGATCTTCAAGTGCCCACGGGCGCGGAAGTGAGGCTGCGGTGTCGGTGACCTTGCTGGATGCGGTGCTGTAACTCGTCCAGGGTGCGCGGTTACGCAGAACCAATGGCCCGTCCCTGAACGTTGACGCGGTAATTGATCTCGGCCGATTAACCCGTCAAGGCGTCAGGCAGGTCGGGGATCTCGCCGAGCTGCCGCAGGCCTTCGGCCGGGGCGGAGGAGGAGATGGAGTAGCGGCCCAGGACGTTGAGGTGGGCGTGGCCGAGCGGGGACAGCCGGGCGGTGTTCTCGTCCTTGACCGGGACGCCTTGGGTGCGCAGCCGGTCGCCTGCGGGTGACGGATACTTGGAGTTCCACAGCGTGACGGCGTTGACGACGAGTCCCAGAGCCGCTAGTTGATCTTCTTGTCCTTCGCGGTAGGCCTTACGAATCTGCCCGTTGCTGCCGTGGCAGATCTCGCGGGCGAGCCGGTGCCGGGGCTCCTGGACGGTCAACTGCTTGTTCAGCTTGCGGCGGTAGGTGTCGTCGATCGGGTCCAAGATGCTGAGCAGGTGGAGGGTCTTGTCGATCCGGCCGTACTCGGCGAATGCCTGTCCGAGCGGGGTGGGCCGCCCGTTCCGGGCGAACATGCGCAGCAGATCGTAGGCGCGGACCTGGTTGGTCACCAGCGACCCGGCGACCCGGGTCATGTCCGACCACTGGGTGTGGATCTTCTGTCAGTTGATCTTGTTACGGGCGATCGCCTCCAACGGCCCGTAGTCGCTCGTGGTGTTGCTGTCAGGCACCTCCGAGCGCCAGAACCTTTGGTCGCCTAGGTCGGCGAAGCGGGGCGCGAACCGGTAGCCGAGCATGGAGAAGATCCCGAATACCGTGTCCGAATCGGACGCCTGGTCGGTCGTGACGATCTCGGGCTGCGGCCCGGCGTCGATGTTGATCAGGGTGTCCAGGATGTACAGCGAATCGCGCGGCGTGCCAGGCACGACCATCTGCCCGATCCCCATCACTTGATCATTGACTGCATTCAGAAGCGTCAGACCGCGTTTGTAGCCGAAGTACTTCGGGGAGGGGGCGGCGTTGATCGTCTGGACCGGGACGACGAACCGCAGCCCGTCGACCGAGGCCAGCAGCCCGCCGCCCCACAACTGCACGATCGGCACGCCGCGCTGGGCCTCGATCAGGATCGCGTTCGCCGCGCCGTGGGTTGTGGCGATGTCATCGCGGGTCCCAGTAGCAATCGCGGAAAATCCAACGGATATGGGCCTGACCTGCATGGATGGGCTCTGGGCCCGCCGTCCTATGATCGTGTTTCTCAAGGAGTTCTCGCAGGTCGGCAGAGCAACACCGTTGGATTCTGCTCCATTGCTACTGGGACCCCGAGGTGTCCGCTGCGCTCCAGGATCAGCAGGCGCGAGGCCGGAATCAGCCGATGCAGCTCTTCGGCCGATGTCCACGTCCGGGTGGCTGCGGCAGGCCCGGCGTAGAGCAACCAGACGCGCATGCGTGGGGTCTCGAGCACTGATGATCGCTGCTTCCCGCATCAGTTATGAATCTGTTACCGCCAGAAGGTGATGGGAGGGCCGCCGTGGGGGATGGTGGATTGCGAAGTCCAGCAGAGGGCTTCCTCTCACGCGAACCAAGGCGTGCCTCTGCATGGGCTTTTCCATGGACGGGGCAGCCATCACATCCGGGAGAAGCACGTGCCCGTCCTGACCCCCACCTCCGAGCAGCTCACCGCTGAAGACCTCCTGACCCGCCTGGCCGACCCGCACATCTCCGACCTGGACGCAGCGCGCATCCGTGAGCGTCTGGTGGACATGCATGAAGGACTGGTGACCGAGATCACCCGCCGCTACCGCTACCGCGGCGAGTCCATGGACGACCTGCGCCAGGCCGCCTACGTGGGGCTGATGAAGGCCGTCAACGGCTACGATCCCTCGCTCGGACACGAGTTCAGGGGATACGCCATGGTCACCATGCTCGGCGAGGTCAAGCGGCACTTCCGCGACCGCACCTGGGCTGTCCGGGTGCCGCGCGTCTACCAGGAACGCCGCATCGAGATCAACAAGGCCACGGCCGAGCTGACGCAGGTCCTCGGCCACTCGCCGACTGTCGCCGAGCTGGCCGCCAAGCTGGGCATCTCCGAGGAGGACGTGCTGCTGGCGATGGAGGCGTCCACCGCCTACTCGGCGCTGTCGCTGGACGCGCCGGTCGGCAGCGGCGACGAGGACGCCGCCGAGCTGGGCGATCTGCTGGCCGCGCAGGACCAGTCGCTCGACACGCTGGTCGACGCGCAGGCGATCAAGCCGCTTATCGACGCCCTACCGGCTCGGGAGAAGAACATCCTGCTGATGCGTTTCTACGGCAACATGACCCAGTCGGAGATCGCCAAGGAATTCGGGATCTCGCA
This sequence comes from Nonomuraea sp. NPDC050786, assembly GCF_040654115.1. NCBI lineage: Bacteria > Bacillati > Actinomycetota > Actinomycetes > Streptosporangiales > Streptosporangiaceae > Nonomuraea > Nonomuraea sp. NPDC050786. Next base: position 10,275 of record NZ_JBFAHJ010000061.1, on the reverse strand, counting down.
GATGCACGTCTCGCGCATCCTGCGTGCCGTCCTCGCCAAGCTACGCACCGCGTTGACGGCCTGATCCTCAGCCTCTGGTTGCCGCGCCGGGCGTAGGTCGGCGTACTCCACGCTCTGCAATGGTGAGTACGGATAAACGGGCTCTGCACTTGAATCCGTACGCCGACAACCGGATCCGGTTCACTGCTGATCGCGCCCAAGCTATCGCCGGGCTCTGCGATGGCGCCGAGGCGACCATCTCCGCTGTCCGGGACTGGCCACCGGCTCCGCTGTGGACGATGCCGCGCTGGCGAAGCACCTGGACGACAACGGCGGGCTGCTATGAGCCAGCGACGCGATGGACTGGACGCAGGCCGAGAACGACGTCGCAGAAGTGATGATCTGGCTGCGCGGCAACCACGGCCGCGAGGTCAGCTACGCCGACATCGCCGCCGGCGTCGGCATCAAGGACGGCCCCCGCCTGCGGCGGGCCGTCAAGGTCGCCCGCGTGGTCGCAGCCAACCGGGGCGACCGCCTGGAAAAATTCCTGCCCTCGCAAAACCCCGCCCGGCGCCGGGTCTTCGTCACCCGCTACATGCGCCAGGGCCTGGGCGATGAGTTCCGCGCCCGCGACGCGGTGTCCGCCGCCCGCGACGCGGTGTCCGCCGCCCGCACCGCGATGACCGCGATGAAGGACATGCACCGCGCCACCACCTTCGAGGCCGGCAACGACAAGTCGATCGCCCGCACCGAGTTCGGCACGATGGCCATGGCCGTCGACGAGTGCATCACCAAGGTCTCCGGCATCGACAAGGTGGGCCCTCAGGTGGTCAAGAAGGAGAACACCGGCCTGCTCGCCCAGATGATCGCCGAGATGGAAGCCCGGCTCACCGAGTCGGCAGGAGGCTGACCGGGTCGCCCTCCTCGTGCCCTGTCAGCCGCCCCGGACACGCCTCGCAATCCGACGACCAGTCAGGAGCCCATCGCGACCCCGCTCGAACGCACCCTCGCCAAGGCCCTCACCGAGGTCGTCATCAGGCTGGACCTCAGCGACGACGACGCAATCACGCCCGCGGTCACGATGCAGGTGATCGAGCCAGTGGCGGTCCTCCTGCAGGACCTGTCGGGGCAGGACGGGGTGCTGGTCATATCCGGCCGGAACTTCCCGCTTGCTGTCCCGCCGCTTGTCCTCAGAAGGGCTGAGCTGGTCGTACGTCGCGCTCTGGACCTCGTTCTCGGTGGTCCTCGCGTCGAGAGCTTCCGGGAACATGGGCTTCTCGGAAGCTGCCGGCCTGCGGAGACAGCCGGTAGCGGGAATCTCCGGCCGGATATGACCACGACCCCTTGATGGCGTCTTCGACCTCGTCCCACACTCTGACCTGTCCGTGCTGATGCACCGTCCACCCGCCTGCGGGATCTGGCCGGGTATCAGCTCGCGAGCCGGTCCCGATGCCCCTCGCCATCGGGGGCACGCCGAGACCATCCCAGCGCTCCGTGAGCAGGGCGATGACGGAGGCCGTGGTCTCCTCATCGTGGACTGGCGACCCGACCAACTTTGAGCAGCATCGCCGCTGACATGGGCAGTCGACCCGGCCACCGGGAACCGCCGCGACCTGGCTGCCGAGGAGGAAGAAATCGTCGGGCGACGGTGCGGCGGACAGAAAGTTTCAGAGGTGTCCCTACAGCTGAAAAATATTTGAGCAGAAGGCGCAAAAGTCTGGACCAACGGCTTGCCGGGGGCGACGATCCGATCATCGATCAAGACCGCGGATATGCCCGGATACCCGTTGTCCCGGACGTAACCCCAGCTCAGGATGGCCGAGTGGCGGATCGCATACCGGACGTTGATCGCGTCACGGCGGCGGCCGGGAAGGGCTGGACGCACCGTCGAGATCGTTTCCTTCAAGTCGCGAGACCCGCCAGGTGTCGCGCCTCCGATGGCACGCTGAGCACCGCAGACCTCGCTCAGCGAGCCGCCCCGTAAACCCCTGGAGCAGCTTAATGGATCTGCCGAGCGAGTTAGATCTGCCCAACTCCCGATGGAACGGCCTTCAACAAACCCCCCAGGAGCCGGATCGCCCGGAAACATCGTGGAATCGTTTCGCGACCGAAGAGGCCAAGCCCGAATCGCGCTGGCCACGCAGGCTGGCTCCCGTTCTCTCGATCGTCCTGATGGTGGAGATGGTGTACGCCATGCCCGCCTACGCGGCCCCGCGCTCGGCGCCGGCCGTGCAGAAAGAAGCGCCGGTGACGGGCGGGAAAGTCCCCGTCAAGCCGCCGCTGGCGGATCCCACCGCAAAGCAGGCGTGGAAGGCGGCGCCGGCCGTCACCTGGCCCAAGCCGCAGAAGGCGGAGCTGGGCGGCTCCGTCTCCACCCTGGCGGCCGGCTTCCCGGTGAAGCTGGCGCCGGGGACGGCCAAGGCGGCGCAGGCGACGGACCCGATCAGTGTCGAGCTGCTCGACACCGACCTGCTCGGCCTGGCGATGCGGGTGTCGCCGGGGCAGGGGGTGGCAGCGGCGGCCGCGGCCAAGCCGGTCAAAACCCGTGTGGAGGTGGACTACTCCGGCTTCCGGTACGCCTACGGCGGTGACTACGGCTCCCGGCTGCGCATGGTGAAACTGGAGGAGTGCGCGCTCACCGGCGCGGCCGGCTGCGCTCAGCCGCAACCGGTGAAGAGCGACAACAACGTCACGAGCGGCACGGTGACCGCCGAGGTCGAGACGGGCGGCCTGTACGCGCTGACCGCGGCGGCGGCCGGCCCATCGGGCGACCATGCCGCCACCTCTCTGGCGGCTTCGTCCGACTGGAGCGTGGGCACTCAGTCGGGCGACTTCACCTGGGGCTATGAGCTGCGCATGCCTCCGGCGCTGGGCGGTGAGGAGCCGGGCGTGTCGCTGGGCTACTCCTCCCAGAGCGTGGACGGGCGCACCGCCTCGACCAACAATCAGGCGTCCTGGGCGGGCGAGGGCTTCGAGCTGAACCCGGGCGGCTACATCGAGCGCCGTTACAAGTCGTGCATGATCGACGGCAAGAAGACCGGCGATCTGTGCTGGGACCAGGACAACGCCACCATGTCCCTGGGCGACTCGTCGGTCGAGCTCGTCAAGGACGCCACCACGAAGCAGTGGCGGCCCAAGCGGGACGACGGCACCAGGATCGAGGCGCTGACCGGCGCCACGAACGGCGACGACAATGGCGAGTACTGGCGGGTCACCACGCCGGACGGCACCCAGTACACCTTCGGCCTGAACCGGCTGCCCGGCTGGGTGAGCGGCAAGCCGGAGACGAAGTCGGTGCAGACGGTGCCGGTGTTCGGCAACAACAGCGGCGAGCCGTGCTACAACAGCACCCCGGCCAACGCCTGGTGCCAGCAGGGCTACCGGTGGAACCTCGACTCCGAGGTGGACACGCACGGGAACGCGACCACGTACTGGTACGAGCGCGAGACCAACTACTACGGCCGCAACATGAAGCCGGAGCTGGGCACCCAGTACGTGCGCGGCGCGTACCTCACCCGGATCGACTACGGCTACCTGAAGAACGAACTGTTCACCAAGCCGCCGGCCGCTCGCGTGGTGTTCGACGTCGCCGAGCGCTGCCTGCCCAGCGGCACGGTGACCTGCGCCGCCGACCAGCTCAAGAAGGAGACCGCGAACTCCTGGCCGGATGTGCCGTTCGACCAGATCTGCGACGCGGGGGTGAAGTGCACCGACCGTCTGGCTCCGACGTTCTTCACCCGCAAGCGCCTGGCCAAGGTCACCACACAGATCCTCAACACCAACACCGCCAAATGCTCGGGCGCGCAGTACTGCGCCGTGGACTCGTGGACGCTGGCGCACCAGTTCCCCGCCTCGGGTGACGGCATGAGTCCGGCGCTGTGGCTGGCCTCGATTCAGCAGACCGGTCACGTGGGCGGCACGATAACGCTTCCCCCGGTCAAGTTCACCGGCGTACAACTCCCCAACCGGGTGGACGCCCTTGAGGGCCGCGCCCCTCTGGTCAAGTGGCGGGTGCAGGCGATCAACAACGAGTCCGGCGGTGAGCTGCGGATCAACTACTCGCCGGCCGACTGCAAGCCGGGCGACGTCCCCACGGCCGACAAGAACACCAGGCGCTGCTTCCCGCAGCGCTGGGCGCCACCGGGCGAGGCCGAGGTCACCGACTGGTTCCACAAGTACCTGGTCACGCAGACGGTCGAGGTCGACCGCGTCGCGGGCTCGCCGAACGTGGTCACCGACTACGAGTACCTGGACGGCGCCGGCTGGCACTACGCCGACAACATCCTGGTCAAGCCCGAGCACCGCACCTGGGCCGACTACCGCGGCTTCGGCCGGGTTCGCGTGCGCCAGGGCGACGGGCAGGACGGCAAGCGCACGCTGACGGAGTTCCGGTTCTTCCGCGGTATGCACGGCGACAAGCTGGCGGACGGCTCCAAGCGCAGCGCGCAGGTGGAGGACTCCGAAGGCGTCAAGCTGGACGACCTCGACCAACTGGCCGGGTTCGAGCGGGAGGAGATCCTCTTCGACGGTGACGGCGGGGCGGTCCTGACCGCGACCGCGCAGGAGCCGTGGTCGGTCAAGACGGCCGAGTCCACGCAGGGCGGCGTCACCAAGGCCGCGCACGTGGTCCAGCCCAAGTCCATGGTCACCCGCACCGCGCTGGCCGGGGACAAGTGGCGGCGTACCGGCGAGGAGCGCTCGTACGACGCCAAGGGCCTGCTCCTCCAGGTGGACGAAAAGGGCGACCTGGCCAGCGCGGATGACGACGAGTGCACCCGCTACAGCTACGCCCGTAATGACACGTCCTGGATGCTCGACTACCCCAGCAGGGTCCAGAAGGTCGCCGCCGGTTGCGGCACCGCGGTCTCCACGCTGGCCGCCGGTGAGGTGCTCTCCGACGAGAAGATCCAGTACGACGGCCAGGCGAACGGCCAGCCGCCCACCAAGGGCGACGTGACCACGGTCCAGGAGCTCGTCTCGGCGGACGGCCAGACGATCACCGGCATTACCCACACCTACGACGTCTACGGCCGCGAGACCAGTGAGACCGACCCGGTCGGCACCAAGTCCGTCACCACCTACAGCCCGGCCACGGGCGCTCCGGCGACGGAGACCACGGAGACGAACCAGCTCGGCCACGTCGAGCGCACCCAGCTCGAACCGGCCTGGGGCGAGCCCATCGCCGAGATCGACGCCAACGGCAAGCGCACGGAGATGGAGTACGACGCGCTCGGCCGCCTGATCAAGGTCTGGCAGGCCGACCGCAGCAAGGCGGCCGGGCAGTCGCCCAGCACCGAGTATTCCTACACGGTGCGTACTGACGGCCCCAGTGTCGTCACCACCAAGACGCTGCGCGCGGACGGCGGCTACACCACCAGCCACGAGCTGTACGACGGCCTGATGCGTGAGCGCCAGACCCAGGAACCCGCGCCCGCGGACGATCAGACGACGGATCCCGCGCTACGTGACGGGCGCACGATCACCGACACCTTCCACAACTCCCAGGGCGAGGAGTACAAGGCCAACACCGGCTACTTCGCCACGGGCACGCCGTCCACCGACCTGCTGGCGGTGGCCGACTCCGCCGTCCCCAGCCAGGTCGTGTCGTTGTTCGACGGCGTGGGTGAGGTCAACGCCCAGGTCTTCAAGGTGAAGGGCGTGGAGAAGTACCGGGTGACGGCCAAGGAGGAGGGCGACAGGATCCACGTCACACCGCCGCCGGGCGGCACCGCCACCACCCGCATCGGTGACGCCGAGGACCGCCTGATCGAGCTGCGCCAGTACAAGGGCGCCACCCCGACCGGCGAGTACGACTCCACCAAGTACACCTACGACCACGCCGGCCGCCTGTCCACGGTGACCGACCCGGCAGGCAACGTCTGGCGCCACCACTACGACCTGCGCGGCCGGGAGATCAAGACCGAGGACCCGGACAAGGGCGTCACGACCACCACGTACAACGACGCCGACGAGATCGTCACCACCACCGACTCGCGCGGCAAGACCCTGTGGTACGGATACGACGCCCTGGGCCGCAAGACGCAGATGCGCGAAGGCTCCGCGAGCGGCCCGCTGCTGGCCGAGTGGAAGTACGATGCGCTGGCCAAGGGAGAGCTCAACGCCAGCATCCGGTACGTCGGCGGGCAGGCGTACACGGCCGAGATCAACGCGATCGACGCCGAGTACCGCGCCCTGCGCCAGACCATCACCATCCCCGAGCGGGAGGGCAAGCTCGCCGGCTCCTACCAGCTCAACACCCGCTACACCCTCGACGACCAGGTCCAGTCGGTCAGCTTCCCGGCGGGCGGCGGGCTGGCGGAGGAGTCGGTCGTCTACAGCTACGACGGGCTCAGCCAGCCGACCAAGGTCACCGGGCTGTCGGCGTACCTCAGCGCGGCCCGCTACTCCAAGATGGGTGAGACCCTCCAGTACGAACTGGGCGAGGGCACCAAGAAGACCTGGCTCACCTACACTCACGACGAGGGCACCCGCAGGCTGACCGGCATGCGGCTGGACCGGGCAGGTGCCGCCGCCAGCGATCTGGACCTCAACTACACCTACGACGCGGCCGGCAACATCACCAAGATCGCCGACAAGGGTGCGGCCGGCCAGGACACGCAGTGCTTCAAATATGACCATCTGCGCCGCCTGACCTCGGCGTGGACGGCCACCGACGACTGTGCCGGCGGCACCCCGCAGTCCGACAAGATCGGCGGTGTGGCCCCGTACGCGGTCAGCTACGCGTATGACGTCACCGGCAACAGGATCAAGGAGACCAAGCACGCCTGGGGCGGCGCGGCCGAGAGCACCCGCACCTTCACCTACCCGGCGGCCGGCGGCAAGCAGCCGCACGCCCTGCAGAGCGTCGGCTCGGACCTGTTCGAGTACGACACCGCGGGCAACACCACCAGGCGCAAGGTCGGCAACGCCGACCAGAGCCTGGTCTGGGACGCCGAAGGGAACCTGGAGTCGGTGACCGAGGCCGGCAAGACTACCTCGTTCATCTACGACGCGGACGGCGACCGCCTGCTCCGCAAGACGCCGACCGACGCCACCCTCTACATCGACGACATGGAACTGCGCCTCGACTACGCCAAGGACGTCGTCGAGCAGACCCGCTACTACACCATCGGTGGCGAGGCCATCGCGGTGCGCATGCCGGACAACCAGGTCTACTTCATGGCCAACGACCACCAGGGCACCGCGCAGGCCATGGTGAACGCCGGCACCGGAGACGTGGCCATCCGCAGGCAGACCCCGTTCGGCGAGGATCGCGGGACACCACCACCCTGGTGGCCGGGACAACGCGGATTCGTCGGCGGCACCAAGGACGCGACCACTGGGCTCGTCCACCTCGGCGCCCGCGAGTACGACCCCAAGAACGGCCGCTTCCTCTCGGTCGACCCCATCATTGACGAAGGCGATCCGCAGCAGCTCAACGCCTACGCCTACGCCAACAACAGCCCCGTCACCATGAGCGACCCCGACGGCCAGCTGTTCTGGATCGCGGTCGGCATCGCGGCCAGGATCGCGGCCCGCATCATCGCCAGGAAGCTCGCCCAGGCCGCCGCGAGGCGGGCGGCGGCGGCCGCTGCCAGGCGGGCGGCGCTCGCCGCAGCCAGGCGCAGGGCCGCCGAAGCGGCCAGAAGGCGAGCCCTGGAGGCGGCCAGGCGGAGAGCCGCCGAAGCGGCCAGGAAGAAGGCGGCTGAAGCAGCAAGGAAGAGAGCCGCGGAAGCGGCCAAGAAGAGGGCGGCGCAAGCGGCCAGGAAGAAGGCCGCGCTGGCCAGGCAGCGGGCGGCCGCCGCGGCGGCCAGGCGAAGAGCGGCAGCGGCAGCGCGCCGAGCCGCGGCGGCCAGGCGCCGAGCCGAAGCTGCGCGCAGGGCGGTGACCAGGCGCGCGAGCAGGCCCCGGTCCACGGTCAGGCATCGGCCCGCCGTCCGTCCGACCAGTCGCAGGGCGGTCCAACGACAGTCGCCGCCCAAGGCACAGCGAAATCCGCCGAACACCAGCCAGACTCAGTCGCGCGGGCTGACCGACGCGCAGAGACGCTCGATCGACGAGCAGTTGGGGAGGACCCAGCCCACCGGGGCGTACACGAGGAGCGCCCGGACAGAGACGGAAGGCATCGCGTGGCAGGGCACCCCGCACGGCCCGGCCTCCAAGCCGTACGTGTCGGAGGCTCCGCGCTCGAAAGGGTGGGCGCGCGTCTATCGCATCTGGGAGATCATCAGGCCGCCGGCGGTCCCCCCCAACTAATACCCATGCCGTGTGGTCAAGCGTGACTTGACCTCGTTCCCGGAAGTCCTCGCGTCGAGAGCTTCCGGGAACATGGTCTTCTCGGAAGCTGCCGGCCTGCGGAGACAGCCGGCCAGCGGGAATCTCCGGCCGGATATGACCAGCACCCCAGGACAGGCAAGCCCTCGCTGACCTGATCAACCAGTTCTCGCAGCAGGAAACCGACCCTGAGCGACAGGTCGTACTCCATCTCGACCATGGTGAACACCTGCCGATACCCGCTGCGCTCCAGTAACGCCATCCGGTCCCGCGGTTCGCCGGTACTACCCCGACAGCTACCTGACGGCATCACGGTCCGAGCCGCCACGGTCGCCGACGCCCGACCGCTGTTCGACCTCGCCTCCCGCGCGTGGGCCGGGCGACCGTTCTTCACGACGCCGAGCGAGGACCGGTTACGCGACTGGCTCGGCCGATCGCAGCTCGATCTGTTTCAGGTGGCGACCATTGCCGAACGCGTGGTGGGGCTCGTCGCCGTGAGCCACACACCCACCCGCATCGAGATCGAGGACGCTCAGGTCGATCCGGACCTCCAGCGGCGCGGCCTGGCAACCGCGATGCTCACCCGGACGCTCAGCACGCTGACCCGGCAGGGCGCCGGACCGATCCGCCTCCACACCGAGGGCCGCGACCCCGCCGGGGCGCGGTCACTGTACGAGCGGCTCGGCTTCCAGGTGGTCCGTGAGTACCGCCGATACCGCAAGCCCCTCAGCCACTGATCACGCAGATTCTTGATCACGTGCAAGCCCCATCCCTGTCGACGCGCAGCGGTGCGGCAACCTGCGTCGGCTATGACCGGGTGCTGGTCATCGGGACGTATCGCCGCCTCCAGCGGAGGTCGAGGACGGCATGCGCATGGCCCAGCAGGTAGAAGTTCAGAGTCGTCTTGCGGATGAGCAGCTTGGCCACCCGCGGCCCTTCCTGGTCCAGTTCCTCCCGCATCGATGCCGCGAGGTCGCTGATGGCCGCGCTGAAGGCAGGGTCAGTGGCCGCGCGCGCGTAGATCTCGTGGCCGTACCGGTCGTACAGCCTCTGCACTGCGAACATCGCCAGCGGCCCGTTCGGGATGTCGTCCTGCGGTGACCCGTCGCCGCCTCGCCACCACGTTTGTAACCAAGATCCCACTCTGCCCATCCCAGCATGATGCGCGCACCGTGCGGAGCATGGCAAGCACTCGGTGTAAAGGGTGCCGGTCAAGCCCTCTGGGTCCTGTCTCGTTTCACTTGAGGTATCGGGCTGCCCCTGAGCTGCGGTGCCTCTGAGAGATGAGACCACGCGGAGCCGAAGGCGTCTCACCGATCATGAGGCAGGTTCCTCGCATTGCTTGCTGTCGCCTGCCGATGGTCCTGGGCCAGAAGCTAGGCGGGCTCTTCCCCGGGCACCCTGGCGAGCGGCACACCACGCAGGCTGAGCAGTACCATCGCAACACACCCGCAGGTGAGTGCGATGTCGGCGACGTTACCCACGAACAGGCCGTAGTCGATGAAGTCCACGACGTGCCCGCGGGCGAAGCCGGGCTCGCGGAAGAGCCGATCGCCTAGGTGAGACACCGCCCCACCAAGCAGCACCCCCAGCACGAGCGCCCAGCCAGGGGAGGCCAGCCGACGCGCGGTGTAGAGAATGCCGACCACTGCGGCTGTCGCCGCCAGGGCGAACACCCATGTCGCGCCGGTACCGACGGAGAACGCGGCTCCGGCGTTGTAGAACAGCCGGAAGTGAATCAGAGGGGGAATCACGGCGACGCGCTCACTGCCGGACAGCGTGGAGACCGCCCAGAGCTTGGTGAGCTGATCCACGACAAGGACCACCGCGGCCAGCATGAGCATCATGCCGTACAGCCGACTCGAACCCCGCTCTAACCGCATCATTCATGGCCTCCGCGCTGTCCAACAAATATTTCCCTGAGACTACTAGGGCCTGTTCGGGGTTCCGATCACGAGAGGGTTGTGGATTCGTCTGCGCGGTGTGGTCTGGCCTTGATAAGCCATGGGCATGGCGCGTGGT
>NZ_JBFAHJ010000060.1:0-31909 GCF_040654115.1 Nonomuraea sp. NPDC050786 | reverse complement strand
CCGTTCTTGGTCGCGGGCCACTCCACGATGTCGAACCGGCCCCGGCCTTTGAAGCGCGGGTACCCGGCCTTCTGCCCGGCCCTGACTCTGCGGAAGAACGCCACGAACGCCCTGTCGAGACGGCGCAGGGTCTGCTGCTGGGAGCCTGCCGACCAGCGGCCCTGCCCGTCAGGGTCGGCCCTGCGGATCTCTTTCAGCTCCGCCGACTGCTCGCCGTAGCGGATCGTGACACCGGCCTTGGCGTAGGCGGTGCGCCGGTGCTCCAGCGCGGCGTTGTAGAGCTGCCGGTGCTCTTCCAGGCACTGCGTGAGCGCGGCGGCCTGCTTGCCGGTGGGGCGCAGCAGGAACGTGACCGACCTGCGCACACCCACCTCCCACGTTCGGTAACGAGACGACCACGGTATCGGCCGGCACCGACAAAACCCGGAAGGACAGCCGTGATGCGCGGACCAGGCAGGTCAGGGCACGCTCGGGCCTTGACAGCCCCACCGCTCCCGATTCCCCCGACGGCTGAAGCCGCCGTGCCAGAGGGCGATCCGCTGACCCGCCGCCCGGCCGTACGACTGGCCGACCGATCGGTGGTGATCTGCGCCATCTTCGGCGCATGGCTGAGCTCCCAGTGCACGTCAGCCCCCGACCAGGGGGACCAGCTTGACGAAGGACACCACCGGATCGACGGTCAGGTCGATCTCGGTGTCCAGGTCCTCGATCTGGCGGTCGCCCACCAGCAGCAGGAACCCGTTGCGGGCGAACGCGGCCTCGGCGGCGTCGGCCTGCTTCGCCCAGTCCAGCCTGCGAGCGGTGCGCATCCGGTAGCCGTTCAGCTCGACCTCGGCGTCGCTCGGCCTGACCAGGCCGCGGAAATGATGCGACGGGGCGGCGTTGTGGCGGGCCACCTCCTCGCGCACGCGCAGCCGTACCAGCTCCCGGGCCGAGACCCGCTCGGGAAGGCCGGGCAGGGAGAACTCCTCCAGCTCCCGGCCGGTCGCAGTCTCATCGCGAAACGTCACTGATGCCATCGAACGCCCTGCTTCTCGGTGTGTCAGGTGGTGACGCCATCTATAGCAACGCGGAGCGACAGAACTCCGGTGATGCCCGATTCCGATGATCTCCGGGACGTGGGTGTCAACCCCTGTGGACGGTCGCGTACGGGTCGTCGCAGCGGGCGGGCAGTCCCCAGGATCGCCACGTCCGGTGAGGTCCCTGGGCTTTCTTACTCGGCCGGGCCGTGTCTCGGTGCTGCGCGGACGTGCGCGCGTTCGCCTTGTTTCCCGATGAGACTCAGGTACTCGACGGGACCGGCGCTGGTGGCCCCGAACCAGTGCGGGGTGCGCGTGTCGAACTCCGCGGCTTCCCCGGGCTTGAGGATGAGGTCGTGTTCCCCGAGGACAAGGCGGAGCGTGCCATTGAGGACATAGACCCAGTCGTAGCCCTCGTGGGTGCGCAGGTCGGGTTCGGTGTCGTCCTTTCCGGCCGGGAGGACGAACTTGTAGGCCTGGATTCCTCCGGGCCTGCGGGTCAGCGGCAGGATGATCGAGCCGTCGCCGCAGGGGATGGGGCGCAGATTGATGCGGGGGTCGCCGGTCGGCGGCGCATCGACGAGCTCGTCGAGGGTGACCCCGTAGGCGCGGGCAAGCGGAAGCAGCTGCTCGAGCGTGGGACGTCGCAGGCCCGCCTCAAGCCGGGACAGGGTGCTGGTGGAGATGCCGGTCTCCGCCGCGAGGTCGGCGAGCGTGACGTCGCGATGCAGCCGAAGGCGTTTCAATCTCGGTCCGACGGCGTCAAGAGTGCGGTCTACGGCTTCATCCACCCCTTCATTTTGCCATTCGGCAACAACGTTTGCACACCCGTCTTCCCTGTCAGCACCATGAGAGCGAACCGAGGAACGCGCCCACGAACGAGGAGGACGACCTATGACGCATGACTTCGACAAGGACTTCTGGGAGCGGCACTGGCAACAGGGGCGGACTCGGGGCCCAGGATCCATGAGCGACAACCCGCCGAACCCGTACCTCGCTCGCGAGACCAGCGGCCTGACGCCGGGCTCCGCACTCGATGCGGGGTGCGGCGGCGGTGCCGAGGCGATCTGGCTCGCCTCCCACGGCTGGCACGTCACCGCAGCCGACATCTCGTCCGAGGCCCTTGCCCGCGCTGCCGAGCGCGCGGCGGCGAGCGGGGCCCCCGAGCGCTTGCAGTGGGTCGAGGCAGACCTGAGCGTCTGGGGCCCGGACGCGCAGTTCGATCTGGTCATGACCCACTACGCCCACCCGGCGATGCCCCAGTTGGAGTTCTACGATCGCATCGCCGGATGGGTTCGTCGCGGCGGCACGCTGCTCATCGTGGGGCACCTGCACACTCCGGGCTCCACCGGCCACGGGCACCACCCTCCTGCCGAGGCGTCGGCCACCTCCACGGCCATCACCGCGCGCATGGACGCCAGGGAGTGGGAGATCGTCACCGCCGAAGAGCACCTCCGCACGCTCGCCGGGCCCGGGGGCCGCGCGGTCCCCCTCCACGATGTCGTCGTGCGCGTCACCCGACGCCGGTGATCAGACCATCCGACAGCGCCAGGGCCGCCGCTCCGGCGCCGATCCCCCTCGCCTTCTGAAAGGAATTCCTTGAGTACGAACAGGTCCTCGGACGCGGGAGCCCCTGACCCGACCATCCAAGACCCACGACAACGACGTACGATCTTGGTCGCGGTCTGCATCGCGCTCATGGCGGTCATCGCTTCGGTGTCCGGGCTGAACGTCGCCCAACCGGAGCTCGCCGTCGCGTTCGACGCCTCGCAAACCGAGGTCTTGTGGTTCATCAACATCTACACCATCACTCTGGCCGCGCTGCTCCTGCCGCTCGGCGCGATGGGCGACCGGTGGGGCCGAAGGCCGGTGCTGCTCGTAGGTCTGCTCGTCTTCGGGACGGCGAGTGCGGCGGCCGGCCTTGCCACGTCGTCCGCGATCATGCTTGCCGCGCGTTTCCTGAGCGGCGTGGGCGCAGCGATGATCATGCCGGTCACTCTCGCCGTCATCACCTCGACCTTTCCGGACGAGGAACGTTCCAAGGCGATCGGCGTGTGGACCGGCGTCGCCGGCGGTGGGGGCATCGTGGGGATGTACCTGTCGGCCGCCCTGGTCGACCTGGCGAGCTGGCGGTGGCTCTTCGTCCTGCCGGTCGTGCTCGTCGTCGTCGCCGTCGTCATGGCGCTGCGGTCCATCCCGAATTCGCGCGAGGCGTCAGGGCACGGGTTCGACACCGTCGGTTCGCTGTCAGCCGTGGTTGCGGTGGTCGGGCTAGTCTCCTTCCTCCATGAGGGTCCCGAACGAGGCTGGACCGCGCCCGTCACGCTGCTGAGCCTCCTCGTCGGCGGGATCGCCGCTGCTGGATTCGTCGCATGGGAGCTGCGCCGACAGGCGCCACTCCTCGACGTCCGGCTGTTCCGCGAGCGAGGTCTGGCGAGCGGTTCAGTGTCGCTCTTGACGGTCTTCGGCGTGCAGGCGGGGATCTTCGTGGTCCTCTTCCCGTACTTCCAGGCCGTGCTCGGCTGGTCCGGCCTTCGCTCCACCCTGGCATTCATGCCGATGGCGCTGCTGATGATGCTCGCATCCGGCCTCGCCCCGCAGGTGGCCGCGCGCATCGGCAACCGCTCGACGATGGCCGCGGGGATCTTCCTGGGTGGCGCGGGGTTGGCCCTCATGGCCATCTTCGTCTCCGTCGACGGCGGCTACCTGTCGATCCTCCCCGGCATGCTCCCCATGGGACTCGGCATGGGACTGACGATGACGCCCTCCACCGAGGCCATCACCGCCGCCTTGCCGCGTGAGCGTCAAGGTGTCGCGTCAGCGCTCAACGACGTCACCAGGGAGTTCGGCACCGCGCTCGGTGTCGCGCTGCTCGGAGCGGTTCTGACCGCCGGCTATCGCAGCGCCATCGACTCCCGGCTCGACGGAGTGCCGGACCACGCCGCCGACACCGCCCGCGAGGGCGTCGCCAACGCCCTCGCGGTCGCCGACGGCGTCGGTCCGCAGGCGCAGGCGCTGGCCCGAGCCGCCCAGGAGTCCTTCGTCGACGGCTGGCAGCATGCCATGTGGGCAGGCGCAGCAGTCATGGCGGTCCTGTTCGTCTACGTTCTCGCACGAGGTCCGCGGCGACGGACCCAGGGTTCCGGCAGCAACGGCCGCGAATCCGACGATGTGGTCCTCGATCCGCGCTGACTCATGACGCGCGCCAAGTCGTATCCTCAGAGGTCGCCGAAGTCTCCGTGACGGCCGGGGCCACATCGGTGCCAGGTACGGGCGATCAGCTGTCTGCGGAGTGGGCGTGGGCGAGGAGTTGTGCCGTGAGTTCCATGCAGCGCATCCGGGCGGGAGAGAAGTCGTAGGGCATCTTGGTGGTCGCTGTGGAGGCGCTCATCTGCGTGTCTTCTTCCCCTTTCAGGTCAGCGTCGTAGATCTCGAAGAGCTTCTCCTCGGCCGTGTCAAGACCGGCTGCCTCGATGGCCTGCTCCAGGGCCATGTGTTGGGCGCACCGCTGTACGGCGAGCTCTTCGACGCGCGGGTCGTCGAGTTCGACGCCGTCGTCGAGGGCGGCCTCGGCCGCGTCAAGACGGTCCTGCTCGGCCCGCAGGTCGGGGTGGGTAGCCAGCACGATGAACACGCTGGCCTGGATGGCGGCGCCCAGCGGCCCGAAGATCCGTTCCGTGACCAGCAGCGCTTCAACGTCCGACGGTCGCAGTGCGCCCGGGGGCAGGTGGCCGAGCCGGTCCGTGACCAGTTCGGAGAGCAGCCCTAGCGGACTACCCACCGCCTGCAGACGCTGGACAGCCGCGCGCCGACGCTTGATGGCGGACTCCTGCGCCGCCAAGGCTTCCTCCAGCCTGCTCAGGATCTCCTCGATGTCCCGGGCCTCGTCGAAGGCGGCCCGCATGTCGTCCAGGCCGATGCCGGCCTCTGCCATCTTGCGGATCCACAGCAGGCGGATCATGTCGTCGTAGCCGTAGCGGCGGCGACCGTCCCCGCCGCGCTCGGGCTCCGGCAGCAGACCGATCTCGTGGTAGTGGCGGATGGCGCGAGGGGTGGTCCCGGCGAAGGTGGCTGCATCACCGATCTTGACCTGGCGGGGAGGCGTGCTGGAGGGGTACATCGCAGACAGAGCCTTTCGTGCTGTGGTGCCTCCACCACACCACATGCCGCTACGGCAGGTGCAACAGCACCATCCAGGTGTCAGTCGCCGAGGCGGTCGCACGCCGGCTGCGGCACCGGCTCCTCGGCACCGACCTGCTGCGTTACCAGGAGGAGCACGGAGAATTCACCCAGGAGGGATTGGCTCAAGCCCGCTCCAGGATCTTCGGGGCGGCGGACGGTGATGGCAGAATGTGACCATGCGGCCACCCCGAGCGAGATATTTCAACACCACCGGCCCGTGCGGCCCAAAGCACCACTACATGTTGCCTCCCACGCAGCGGATCCCGCAGGCACGGGAGCTCATCGACATGGATCGCTACTTCGTGCTGCACGCGCCGCGGCAGACCGGGAAGACGACCGCGCTGCGTACCATGGCCTCCGAGCTCACCGCCGAGGGTGACATCGCCGCCCTGATGTTCTCCTGCGAGCGGGCCAAGGCAGCCGGCGACGACGTCGCCTGGGTGGAGTCACTTCTGCTCGATGCCCTCCGAGAGGCCGCCACGCGGTCGGGGTGGCCAGAAGAGCTGCTGCCGCCGGATTCCTGGCCGCAGGTCACACCAGGCAGCCGATTCGGCGCGGCGCTGAGCGAGTGGTGCCGCCGCTGCCCACGCCGGGTGGTCCTGCTCCTCGACGAGATCGACGCCCTGCAGGGCAACAGCATGGTCAGCATCCTCAGCCAGCTCCGCGACGGTCACAACGCACGGCATGAGGGTCGCCCGTTCCCCACGTCCGTGGTGCTGTGCGGGTTGCGCGACCTGCGTGACTACAAGGTCGCCTCGGGCGGCGAACCCGGCAGGTCCAACCCGGCCAGCCCGTTCAACATCGTCGCCGAGTCGCTGCGCCTGGGCGACTTCACCGCCGATGAGATCGGCCAGCTCTACGGCCAGCACACGCAGGAGACCGGCCAGGAGTTCACCAAGGACGCGGTGGACCGGGTCTTCGAGCTGACGCAGGGACAACCATGGTTGGTCAACGCCCTCGCCTTTGAGATCATCCGCCAGATAGGGGTGACTGCTTCTATCACCGCCGGGCAAGTGGAGGAGGCCAAGGAGCGGTTGATCCGAAAGCGGGCCACCCACCTGGACGCTCTCGTGGCGCGGCTGCGCGAGCCACGGGTGGAACGGGTGATCGAACCAATCCTTGCGGGAACGTGGCCAGGGACGGACACTTCGTTCGACGACGACATCTCCTACGTCCACGATCTGGGCCTCATCCGGGGGCCCAGGGAACTGGAGATCGCCAACCCGATCTATCGAGAGGTCCTGCTACGGGTCCTGGGCCATCGCACAGAGCGGTTCGTGATGGCCGATCCGCACAGCTTCGTGCTGCCGGACGGCCGTTTCGACCTGCCGCGCCTGCTGGAGGAGTTCGTCGTGTTCTGGCGCGAGCACGGCGAGGTGCTCATCCAGCAGGAGGGCTACCACGAGGCCGCCTGCCAGATCATCCTCATGGCTTTCCTGCACCGGCTGGTGAATGGCGGAGGCTATCTCGATCGCGAGTACGCCGCCGGCACCAAACGCCTGGACGTCCTGGTCCGCTGGCCCTACACCGGCCCGGACGGCGAGCGGCTGATGCAGCGGGAGGCGATGGAGCTGAAGGTCTGGCGGGCGGGCGGGGACGACCCGGTGCCCGACGGCCTCGCACAACTCGACCGCTATCTGGACCGGCTCACCCTCGACACCGGCGTGCTGGTGGTCTTCGACCGGCGCCCACAGGCTCCACCCTGGAAGGAACGAGGCGAGTTCGAGCAGGCGACCACGCCCTCCGGCCGCCAGGTCACCCTCCTGCGGGCGTAACAGCCGCGACAGAGCCAGGACAGCAGTACGACAGCCCTCCTTGGTTTGCTGAATGCGTCGTCATCAGGAGAAAGGACAAGACGTCGCATGCTTGCCCGAATTCCCCGTCGAAGGCCGGCCCTCGCACTCGCCACAGGACTGCTCCTGGCTCCGCTCGTAGTCACCGGGGCGTCATCCCCTGCCGCCGCGACACCGCAGGAGTGCGAGCGGGGTGCCAACGGTTTCGTCGACATCCCCGACACCCTGCGGGGCACCCCGGCTCCGGTGGCGCCCGCCAGGATCATCGGACTGACCGGCACCCTCTACTACGGCAAGATCGGTGGTGTCACCCGCGGCTGGGCTCACCTGGGTGGGGAGACCACGTGGGGCGACAGCGTGTGGATGGACTGGAGCCGGGACGGCGGCAGGACGTGGATCCAGTGCGGTCCGTTCGAGGTGACCTCCGGCGGGCAGACGAAGACCAGCGCGGCACAGCGCACGAGCTCCGACCCCAACTGGAAGTTCCGCGCCTGCGTGAGGTGGGGTCGCCACATACCGCCGGCCATCAGCTGCACCGACTGGTGGTGACCACCGGGTCGTGTCAGAGCGCGACCGCCCCCGAAAGGAGGTCGCCGAACGCTTCCGCGCCCTCCGACGGGCGGTCGATGCCGCGTAGCGGGCCGTGGTCGACGAGGTGCGCCTCGGCGTAGAGCCGAGCCACCAGCGCCTTGCGGCCGTCGTCGAGCCCCCACGTGGCCTGGTCCTCCAGCAGCGCGGCGGCGTACACGTCGGCCATGAACTGCGCCAGCGGATAAAGCCGCTCCTCCCCCACCGAGGGCTCCAGCGCGGCCCACGCCGAGACGGCCTTGGCGAGGTCGTCGATGCGCGCGTGCACCAGGTCGGAGGTGGCCAGGCCGCGCAGGTGGTCGAGGAAGGGCAGGTGGGCCTGCTCCTTCACCATGGCGCGCCGCACGTCGAGGCAGAGGATGTTGTCGCCGCCCTCCCAGATCGGGTTGACCTGGGCGTCGCGCAGCAGCCGGGCCACCGGCCACTGCTCGATGTAGCCGTTGCCCCCGTGCACCTCGATCGCGTCACTGGCGGCCGTCACGCCGAGCCGGGCGGCGCGGAGCTTGATGAGTGCGGGGGCGATGCGCAGGCGGGGGCCGACGTGGCCGTCGAAGACGAGGGCCTGGGCGGCCTCGACCTCGACGATCAGCTCAGCGAGCTTGCGGCGCATCAGCGGCTGGTCGATGAGGGGCCGCCCGAACGCCTCGCGCGACCTGGCGTAGCAGATCGACTCCACCAGCGCGCGCCTGGCCACGCCGGCGCCCATCATGGCCACGCCGAGCCTGGAGGCGTTGGTGAGCTTCATCATGGTCCCGAGCCCCGAGCCGGTGCCCTCCCCTGAGAGGGGGCCAGAGAGGGGGAACGCCTCGGCGTCGGTGAACTCGACCTCGGCCGACGCCACCGACCTGGTGCCGAGCTTGTCCTTGAGGCGCCTGATCCGCACCCCGTTGCGGGTCCCGTCCCGCCGCTCCCACAGCACGAGGAACGGCGACACGGCCCCGTCGGGGCGCCTGGCCAGCACCACGAACGCGGACCCGTTGGCGTTGGACGCGAACCACTTGAACCCCGTCAGCAGCCACGCATCGCCGGCGGGCTCCGCCGTGGCCTCCAGCGCCGCCAGGTCCGAGCCGCCCGTCCGCTCGGTGAACATCTGAGCGGCCTCGCCGGAGTAGTGGCCGTTGGCGAAGATCTCCCGCACCCGTTCGCGTACGTCCTGCGGCGCGTACTTCTCCGCGAGGGAGACCACCTGGTCCCCGCCCGTGCCGAGCGCGCAGCCCATCCCGATGTCGGCCTGGTCGAGCAGGTACGTCCAGGCGGCGGCGAGCGCGGCCGGATCGGCCCCATGGGAGCGGGCCTCCTCCGCGAACGACGGCGAGGTGAAGTTGTCCTCCATGAGCGCCTGCCTGGCCGCCTGGAACGACGGCGGCATGACGACCTGGCTGACGTCCCTGCCCCACTTGTCGTACTTCTCCAGCCGCGGCGGGTTGCGGTCGGTCTCCTCGGCGCACTCGGCGACGAGCCCGCCCATGAGCGCGCCCAGCCTCTCCAGGCGCGGCTCGGCCCAGGCGAACCCCTCGCCCAGGTGGTGCCGCATGAGCAGGCGGAGCGTGGGATCGCAGGTCCACCAGTTGCGCCCGGCGGCGCCCTGGTAGCGCTCGGTGGCGTAACGGTCGCTGCGGTCGCCGCGGTCGAAAGGTTCGATGAGATAGCGCCCCATACTCGCGAGTGTTACATATGCTCGACACGCGATGGAAGAGCGTAACAACCTGAGCGCCAGATCGGCCGTGCTGAGCGCGCTGCTGGGCAGCCATCCGCCTCGCCTGCCGGCCCGCCATCTGGTGCGCATCGGCGCGCTGTTCGGCATCGCCGAGGGCACCGTACGGGTCGCGCTGTCCCGCATGGTCGCGGCCGGCGACCTCCTCCAGGACGGCCGCCACTACACGCTCTCCCAGCGCCTCGTCGAGCGCCAGGCCAGGCAGGACGAGAGCCGCGACCCGCACACCAGGCCGTGGGACGGCACGTGGGAGGTGGCCGTGGTCACCGCGGAGCGGCGCGCGCCCGCCGACCGGGCCGCGTTCCGGCACACGATGACCGCGCTGCGCCTGGCCGAGCTGCGCGAGGGCACCTGGATGCGGCCCGCCAACCTGGTGCGCGAGTGGCCGGAGACCGTCACCGCGCAGTGCACGCTGATCGACGGCCGCCCGCACGGCGACCCCACTCCCCTGCTGTGGGACCTGGACGGCTGGGCGGCCGAGGCCCGCGGGCTGGAGCGGGCCCTGGAGAGGGCGGACGGCCTGGCCGAGGGCTTCCTGGTCTCGGCCGCCGTGCTGCGCCACCTCCTGGCCGACCCGCTGCTCCCGGAGGAGCTGCTACCGCCCGACTGGCCGGGCGCGGAGCTGCGGGCCCGTTACGACGACTTCGACCGCCGCTATCGCGAGGTCCTGTACGAGCACCTCACCAGCCTCACAGAGGGACGCCGAAGATGATCCGCTTGTGCCGGAACTCGGTGACGCTCCACAGCTTGCCGCCCTGCACCGTCAGGTCCTCGGGCCCGACGGGGAACCCCCTGGTCTCCAGCTTGCCGTCGGAGTAGACGAGCAGCTTGCCGTTGGCGGCCGCGCCGGCCGCCTGGCTCAGGTACCACTTCCCGCCCCACGAGACGGCCCCCTGGATCTTGGGCTGTCCCATCACGAAGGCGTCCTCGGGCTCGCCACCGGACAGCCCGAGGGGCCAGCGGGCCACCCAGCCCCCCGGGTCGTCCTCCCGGTACTCGCCGCTGACCAGCCGCGGCGTGCCGCCGCTGCGGTCGATCGAGAGGAACGAGAAGTGCGGCCCCTCCTTCACGACCCGCCAGAAGTCGGTCTGCGGCATCACGTACCGGTAGCCGAACGCGTGGAACTTGCCGCCGTGCCGCCCGATCCGCTTGGGGTCGCCCAGGTCGTTCTGGGCGGTGCGCAGGTCGAGCACCCGGTTCAGGTCGAAGACGCGCAGCCCGTTCTTGGTGTCGGCGATGTAGACGAGGTCGCCGTCGCACGCGATGCCGCCCGCGTGGATGTCGATCGGCCCGTACGAGCCGTCCGGCTTCGCCTCGACCAGCAGCGCATGCTGATATTTCAGGGTCCTGGGGCTCAGGAAGGACACCCTGATGCCCCGCTCGCCCTCCTCCGGCTTGAAGTACCAGGTCGCCAGGAACGCCGGCACCCCGATCGAGCCGGACTCGTCGGAGCAGGTCAGCCCCTGCGGGTACCAGTCGACGGTGTCCTCGTCCTTGTCGTCGAAGGCGTACCAGTCGACGGGTCGCGGCCGCATCGAGCCGACCGCGCCCGAGGCCCCCTTGTGCTCCGCGATCCGGTTGCCCTGCGCCAGCACCGCCTCTACGGCGGTGCTGCCGATCTCCCCCGCCAGCTTGGCCGCCCCCTCGGCCAGCTCGCCCGTCTGCCGCCGCAAGGCCAAGCGCGCCCTGTCCGTCGGAACCATCCCTGTTGCCGCCATGTGGTCATCCTTTGCCGTCCTTTGACCCAGTTTGATGGACGGCAAGCGGCGGAGGTTTGCGATCAGGGCCACAAATGTACGGGCAGCCCCGAAAGCGCCAGTTCGCGGTAACGCCGTACGAGCCGCTCCCGGTCCCCGCCGAATTTCTCCAGCGCCTCCCGCTGCCACGCCGCCCCCGTGCGGCGCAGCCTGGTCCGCTGCTCGATCACGTCCAGGGCGCGGTCGGCGTCGGACGGCGTCACCCCGGCCGCGAGCAGCCCTTCCCGCGCCTCGGGCAGCAGCCGGAGCACGAGGTCGGCGGCGGTGAACTCGGCGTCCTCGCCCGGCCAGGAGAGCTTGGCGTCCAGCCCGTGCATGGCCGCGCGATAGAAGTTCTGGTACGCCTCCGCGAACCGGTACCTGGTCAGATCCCGCTCCGCCTGCGCCAGCGTCAGCCCCAGCAGGAACGCCGTGTTCGCCGCCATGTCCGCGCACGAAGGTCCCGCCGGCAGCGCGCGCATCTCGATCCGCAGGTGGCCGCCGTCCGCCGGGTCGTAGACGGGCCGGTTCCACTGCCAGATCGTGCCCTGGTGCAGCCGCAGCTCGGGCACGTCGTACGGCTCCGCGTCGTCGGTCAGGTCGGGCAGGATGGGGTCGTAGTCCCGCACGTACCGCTCGAACAGCTCATAAGCCCCCTCACGCACCCAGTCCGAGCCGAACGTGACACGCCCGTCCCTGCGCTCGCGCCGCTGCACGTCCCGGTCGTCGGCGGCCTCCTCCATCAGGGCCACGCGCGTCTCCTCCCACAGCCGCCTGCCGAGGAAGAACGGCGAGTTCCCGCACGCCGCGAGCACCGGCCCGATGGCGAGCTGGGCGGCGTTGAACAGCCGGGCGAACCGCTCGGGCGGCGTGCGGATGTGCACCTGCCAGGAGGTGTTGGCGCTCTCGAGGATCACGTCCTCCACCGACAGCTCGAGATCGTCGATCTTGACCAGGAACGGCTCCAGCCGCAGCCGCCTGATGCCCCTGCTCATGGCCCGGTAGCGGTTCTGGTCGGTCATCGCGCCGACCGTGAAGTCGTCGGCGTCGAGCGTGGGCAGGATGCCGATGGGCAGCGCGCCGCCGCCCTCCACGGCCCGGCCCACGGCGCGGTCCACCTTGCCCATCGTCTCCCGCACCTCGTCGCCGAGCCGCGCGAAGGGCTCGCCGGCCAGCGGCGCCGGGGTCAGGTTCACCTCGAGGTTGTAGCGGCCGAGCTCGAGCACCACGCGCGGGTCGTCGAGACCGTCGAGCACCTCGCTGTTGCGCGGCAGCGGCCGCCCCCGCCCGTCCACCAGGAACAGCTCCAGCTCGGCCCCGATGGTGGCCGGACCCTGGCCGAAGCCGGGGGTGGCGAGCAGCTCGCGCAGCACGCCGAGCTGCTCCCGGATGCGCTCCCCGAAGGCGGCGTACTCGGCCTCGGTGAACCGCTCCTTATCCAGATCTCGTCCCATCACCCCCCTCTGTCCTTTTCACTGGGCTTGACACCTCACCAGGGGATCACGCCGGCATCTTCCAGGTACGCCCCGGTGGGACCGTCGTCGTCGACGGTCGCGAGCCGCACGGCGATGGCCGCGCCCTGCTCGGGGGTCCTGAACCCGGAGTGCCCGTTGAGGTCGGTGGCGCAGTAGCCGGGGCTGACCGCGTTCACCTTGACCGAGGTGCCCATCAGCTCCTTGGCGTAGCAGACGGTGATCATGTTGAGCGCGGTCTTGGAGGAGTTGTAGGCGATGATGTTGGCGTCCCAGAAGGGGCTTCCGGCGTCCATCGCCATGGCCAGCGAGCCGAGCTCGCTCGACATGTTCACGATCCGCCCGGCCTCCGACTGCCGCAGCAGGGGCAGCATGGCGTTGGTCACCGCGATCACGCCGAACACGTTGGTCTCGTAGACCGCCCTGACCGCCGCCACCGAGGCGGTGCTGGGGGTGACCGCGGTGATGTCGCCGCTGATCCCGGCGTTGTTGACCAGGATGTCCAGCTTCCCGTACTCCTGCTCGATCCACTTCGCGGCGGCGGTCGCGCTCGCCTCGTCGGTCACGTCGAGCCGCACGTACGGCTGCCCGAGCCGCTCGGCGGCGGCCCGCCCGCGCTCCTCGTCGCGCGCTCCCACGATCGCGGTGACACCCTGCTCGCCCAGCAGCCGCGCGATCTCGTAACCGATCCCCTTGTTGGCGCCCGTGATGAGCGCGATCTTCGTCATGCGTCCACGTTGGCGCAGGTAGCAGCGGGTCCGGGAGAGACCTGGAAAGGCTGGTATCAGCGGTGCCACCCAAGCACGCGCCGCCATCACCGAGGATGAGGTCATGAACCGCGACGAACTCGCCGACTTCCTGCGCATCAGGCGCGCCCACGTCACCCCCGCCGAGGTGGGCCTGCCGGGCGGCGACCGGCGCCGCACACCAGGGCTGCGGCGCCAGGAGGTCGCGCAGCTCGCGGGCATGTCGATCGACTACTACATCCGGCTGGAGCAGGGCAGGGGCCCGCATCCGTCGCGGCAGGTCCTCAACGCGCTGGCCAGGGCGCTCATGCTCAACCAGGACGAGCGCACCCACCTGTTCCACCTGGCCGGGCAGGCGGTGGAGACACCGCGGATCAGGGAGGACGTCCCGGAGAGCCTGCTGCACCTGCTCTCCTTCATGGAGGAGGTCCCCGCGTACGTGCTGGACGCCCGCTACGACATACGCGCCTGGAACCCGCTGGCCGGCGCCCTCATGGGCGGCCTCGACGGCCTGACCGACGAGACCAGGAACGTCATCCGCTGGGTCTTCATGTCCCCCGACATCGCCCAGCACTTCCAGGACGAGGAGAAGAGCCGCTTCGCCCGCGCCTCGGTCGCCGACCTGCGCGCCGCCGCCGGCCGCTACCCCGACGACCGCAAGCTCCAGGCGCTGGTCGCCGAGCTGCTCGCGCTCAGCCCGCACTTCGCCGAGCTCTGGTCCAGACACGAGGTCGAGGTCCGCAGGCAGCAGCGCAAGCGCGTCACCCACCCCGTGGTCGGGGAGATCGAGGTGATCTGCCAGGTCATGGCCGTGCCCGACCGCGACGACCTCCGCCTCGTCCTCTACACCGCCGAACCCGGCTCGCCCTCCCACCAGGCCTTGCGCGACCTGCGGCAACTCACTCTAAGCTCATGAGATGAAAGCGGTTGCGTTTGACGTCTTCGGTGGCGAGCTCGACGTGCGCGAGCTGCCCGACCCGTCCCCTGCCCCGCACGGGGCGGTGATCAGGGTCGAGGCGACCGGGCTGTGCCGGTCCGACTGGCACGGCTGGCAGGGGCACGATCCCGACATCCAGGTCCTGCCCCACGTGCCGGGCCACGAGCTGGCGGGCGTCGTCGAGGCCGTCGGCCCCGACGTGCGCGGCTGGCTGCCGGGGGCGCGCGTGACCGTGCCGTTCATCTGCGCCTGCGGCACCTGCCGCTCCTGCGCCACCGGCGACCAGCAGGTGTGCGAGCGGCAGACGCAGCCGGGCTTCACCCACTGGGGCTCGTTCGCCGAGTACGTGGCCATCGACCACGCCGACGTCAACCTGATCGCGATCCCCGAGGACATGGCCTTCACCACGGCCGCCGGGCTGGGCTGCCGCTTCGCCACCGCCTTCCGCGCCGTGGCGCAGGTCGGCGAGGTGCGGCCGGGCGAATGGGTGGCGGTGCACGGCTGCGGCGGCGTGGGCCTGTCGGCCGTGATGATCGCGACGGCGGCCGGGGCCCGCGTGGTCGCCGTGGACGTCAGCACCGACGCCCTGCACCTGGCCGAGCTGGCGGGGGCCACGCACTTCGTCGACGGCTCGGCCGGTGACGCGGCGGCCCAGGTCAGGGAGCTGACCAGGGGCGGCGCCCACGTCTCCATCGACGCGCTGGGCAGCCCGCGGACCTGCGCCGCCTCGGTCGAGAGCCTGCGCCGCAGGGGCCGTCACGTCCAGGTGGGACTGCTGCCGGGCGGGCCGACGCCGGTGCCGATGAGCCGGGTGATCGGCCACGAGCTGCGCCTGCTGGGCAGCCACGGCATGGCCGCGCACGCGTACCCGCCGATGCTGGAGATGATCAGGGCCGGCATCCTCCACCCCGACCAGCTCATCACCCGCACGATCGGGCTGGCCGACGCCGGCAAGGCGCTCGCCTCGATCGGATCGGTGGCGGGCGTCACGATGATCGTTCCTCGACCCGGACTGTAGACCCGGACTGTAATCGTCTCGCGTCCCTATGTGTTTTCCGAAAACTGGTAATTGGGTCTGACCTTCATAAAGCAGGACTTTTCACGATGGAGGCAATAGGTCAGGATTGGGGGGCCCGCACACAGACGTTGTCAGCCTGGCCGACCGCAAGGACGCATGGTGATCAGAACGTTACTCGCTGAGGACATGAATCTGGTACGCGGGGCGCTGGTGGCGCTGCTGGCCTATGAGGAAGACATCGAGGTCGTGGCCGAGGTCTCCAGAGGCGACCACATCCTGGCCGCGGCCAGCGCCTGCCGCCCCGACGTCGCGGTGCTCGACATCTCGCTGCCCGGCAAGGACGGCCTCGCCGCCGCCGGCGAGCTGCACGAGGAGCTGCCCGAGTGCGGCGTGCTCATCCTGACCGGCGTGGGCACGCCGGGCCTGCTCAAGCGGGCGCTCGAGGTGCACGTACGGGGGTTCATGGCCAAGGACGCGCCGCCGGAACGGCTGGCGGACGGCATCCGCAGGGTGGCCGACGGAGAGCGGGTCATCGACTCGGAGCTGGCCATCGCGGCCATGCGCCCGGCGGATGCGCCGCTGACGCAGCGCGAACTCGACGTGATCGGGGCCGCGGCGGACGGCGCGTCGATCGGGGAGATCGCCGCGTCGCTCTTCCTGTCCGAGGGCACCGTACGCAACTACCTGTCCAAGAGCACGACCAAGCTGGGCGCCCGCAGCCGGATCGACGCCATCCGCATCGCCAGGGAGTCAGGCTGGATCTAGGCCCGTGTGGGCGGCGAGGAAGGCCAGGGCGTCGGCCGCCAGGCCGACGGACCTGCTGGCCGCCCGCGCGCCGTGCCCGACGTCCGGCTCGTGCCTGAGCAGGATCGGCCGGTCTGTATGGCCGGCACTGCCCGTCGCCCACTGCAGGACGGCGCACATCTTGCGCGCGTGCATCGGATCGACCCGCGTGTCGCCCGCCGAGACCGTGAACAGCGTGGCCGGGTAGTCCTGTCCCTTCCTGACGTGGTGGTAGGGGGAGTAGGCCAGCAGCCAGTCGAGCTGCCGGGGGTCGTCGGGGTCGCCGTACTCGCCGGTCCAGGCGGGGCCGAGGCCGCTCAGGTGGTAGCGGGCCATGTCGAGCAGGCCCGCCGAGCACACCGCCGCCGCGAACAGGTCGGGCCGCTGGGTGAGAGCGGCGCCGACGAGCAGGCCGCCGTTCGACTCGCCCCAGATGCCGAGCTGCCCCGGCGTGGTCCAGCCGTCGGCGATCAGCTTCTCCGCGGCGGCCACGAAGTCGTCGAACACGTTCTGCTTGCGCTCCAGCATGCCGTCCCGGTGCCAGCCCTCGCCCTCCTCGCCGCCGCCCCTCAGGTTGGCGACGGCCAGCACGCCGCCGGCCTCGACCCAGGCCAGGGAGTCGGCGGCGTAGCCGGGCATGAGGGGGATGCCGAAGCCGCCGTACCCGGTGAGGATCGTGGGACGGGGACCGGCCGGCGCCGGGCGCGCGACGACGACCATGCGGACGCGCGTGCCGTCGGCGGAGGCGTACTCGATGTGGTGGCTGCGCACGGAGGGCAGCGTGGCGCGGCCCGGCGCGGCCGACCAGAGGGTGGTGTCGCCGGTGCGGGCGTCGTACCGCCAGATCTCGGGGGGCGTGACGGCGTCGGTGTAGGTGAACCAGGCCTCGGGGCCCCCGTCCGGGCGGGAGGTCAGCGAGGCGATCGTGCCGCTGCCCGGCAGCGGCACGGTGCCCAGCCGCCGCCCCGTCCGGGCATGGTGCACGGCGATCTCGCCGACGGCGTGCCGGGTCCTGGAGACGAGCAGCCTGTCGCCGTCGAGCACGGTGAACGCGCCCAGCACCGCCTCGGGGTCCTCCGGGATCAGCTCGCGCCACGCGGCGGGCTCCTCCGGATCGGCCACGCAGAGCCTGCGCCTCGGCGCGTCCCTGTCGGTGACCAGGTAGAGGCGGCCGTCGCAGGCCACCGCTCCCGCCGTGCGGGCGTGCGCCCCGTCCTGTACGGGCCGGGGCTCCGGGTCGCTCCGCGAGAGGTCGGCCAGCCAGAGGGAGTTGCCCGCCGGGGCGCCCGCGGAGATCGTCAGCCAGCGGCCGTCGGCGCTGATCTGCACGCCGTACGAGACGGGCCCCCGGGTGAAGAAGGGGACGTCGTCCGCGACGCCGACCCTGTGCAGGTGGACGCCCTCCCGGAAGCGCACGTAGTAGAACGCCTCGCCGCCCGGCAGCCAGGCGACCGCCGAGTAGCGGCAGCCGCTGATGGGCCCGTCGATGACGCGCCCGGTGTCCACCTCCTTGACGTAGAGATCCGCCCGCTCGTCGCCGCTCCGCGAGATCTGGTAGGCCAGGCGCCGCCCTTCCAGGTCGGGCTGCCAGTCGTCCAGCGTCGTGAGGCCCGTGGGGTCGAGCTCCATGGGGTCGATCACGACGCGGTCGTCGCAGTAGAGGACCGGGTGCTCCTGTGAGGTGGACTGGCGCAGGTGGAAGCGCCGCTCGCCGCGCCACACCGGTGCGGTGACCAGGCCCGTCTCCCTGAGCTCGGTGAGCCGGGCGAGGAACCTCTCCCGATGGGGCAGCCTGGCGGCGCCCTCGCGCCAGACCCGGTCCTGCGCGGCCAGCCAGACCTTGGTGTCGGGGGCGTGGGGGTCTTCGAGCCAGCGGTACGGGTCGTCGATGTCGTGTCCGTGGCGGTGTTCGGTGAGAGGGAGGCGTTCGGCAGGCGGGTAGTTATCTGGAAATTTCATGACACGGGCTCCGGGTGCCAGTGGCCGGCCAGGTCGGCGTAGAGCGGCGAGACCCTGGTCAGCTCGTCATGGGTGCCGACGGTCACCCGGGTCCCGTCCATGAGGAGGATGCGTCGCGCGCGCAGCGCGGAGGTGAGGCGGTGCGCGACGACGATGAGCGTGCCGCCGCGCCGCGCGAACGCGCTCTCCGCCCGGGCTTCGGCGGCGGGATCGAGGTGGCAGGTGGCCTCGTCGAGGATGACGAGGCGGGCGGGGGCGAGGTAGGCACGGACGAGCGCGACGAGCTGCCGCTGCCCGGCCGACAGCGCCGCCGGGTCCAGCGGGGCCTCGTAACCGCCCAGCGCGTCCACCAGCTCACGGACGCCCACGGCGGCCACGGCCTCGTCCAGCCGCTCCTTCAGTCCGGCCGGTGGCTGCGGGTAGGCGAGGTTCTCCGCCAGCGTGCCGCGGAAGACGTACGCCTCCTGCGGGATCAGCACGCGGGCGGCGGGGTCGAGGCGGTCGGCGGGCACGCCGCCGACCAGCACCTCGCCCTCAGCGGGGCGGAGCAGGCCGCTGACCAGGGCGGCCAGCGTGGACTTGCCCGCCCCGCTGGGCCCCACGACCGCCAGGTGGTCGCCCTCGGGGATGACGAGGTCGAGGCCGTCGAGGACGGGGGCGGAATGCGGGCCGTACGCGAAGGTGACGGAGGCGAGCCGTACGTCGCAGGACGGGGGGCGGAGGCTCGGCCGGCGCTGCGGGGTGGGCGGGGCGGAGGCGGCGATGCGGCGCAGCGTGGCGGCCAGCCGGACGCCGCTGACGCCGAGGCCCTGCACGAGGCCGCCGAGTGCGGGAGCCAGGGACTGTGTGACGTACGCGAGCGTGCCGACGATCACCCCGGCGCCGAGGCCGCCGTCCAGCAACCATGGGGTTCCGGCCAGCACGAGCACGACGGGCAGCCAGCCGCCCACGGCGAGGGCGGCCGTGCGGGCGGCCGTCACCCCGGCGAGCGACCGCGCGGCGGCGGCCTGGTCGCCGACCTGGCGATCGAGCCGCTCGTACGCGCGATCCTGCAGGCCGCACGCCTCGATGTCGCGCAGCCCGCCCGTCATGGCCGTCATGGCGTCGGCCAGCCGCTCGTCGGCCAGCAGGAACGTCCGCTGCCTGCGCGCGAGGGCGGGCAGCGACGCCAGGAAGAGCGCGAGCCCGGCGGCGAACGGCGGCAGCACGAGGGCGAGCGCCTGCGGCGCCAGCGTGACCAGCCCCAGCACCACGCTGACCACCGTGAACGCGAACCCCCTCACGGTGGTGACCACGGCCGCGAAGGCGTCCCTGGCCAGCTCCACCTGGAGCGTCGCCCTGGCCACCGCGGCGCTGTCCCGCCGGTCGCCCTGGCGCAGGGTCCCCTCGACGACGTGAGCGAGGAGGTCGTCCCTGAACGGCTCCGCCACCGCCGCCACGCAGAGCACGACCTGCCGCGCGGCCACGGCCGCGACCAGCCACGCGACGCCGAGCGCAGCCAGCCACGCCAGCCCGGTCACGGGCTCGGCCCTGGCGAACCCGTCCTCGATGGCACGCGCGACGGCGTGCCCGATGAGGAACGCGGGCGCGGCCTCCAGCACGGACCAGAGCCCCATGGCGGCGAGCCGCCGCGGCTCCCGGCGCAGCGCCCGCCAGAACCCGACGGTCGCGCCTGCGCGGCCCCGGTCCCGGTCCGGCTCCCCTGCGCGGCTCCGCTCCCGGTCCGCCTCGCCTGCGCGGCTCCGCTCCCGGTCCGCCTCGCCTGCGCGGCTCCGCTCCCGGTCCGCCTCGCCGGCCTGCCGCCTCACGGTTCCGTCCCCTGGAAGACCGCCCGGTAGGCGGGGTCCTGCCACAGCACGTCATGGGGCCCGCGGGCGCGTACCGCGCCGTTGTCCAGCCAGACGACCTGGTCGGCGCGGGCGGCGGTGGCGGGCCGGTGGGCCGCGATCAGCCGGGTGCGCGCGCGGCGGTCGGTGGTGAGTGCCCGGCTCACCTGCTGCTCCGTCACGGTGTCGAGGCTCGAGGTGGCGTCGTCGAGCACGAGCAGCCGCTCGCCCTGCGCGAAGGCCCTCGCGAGGCCGAGCCGCTGCCGCTCGCCCCCGGACATCGGGGCGTCGCGCAGGGGCGTGCCGTACCCGAGCGGCAGCCGCCGGACGAACGCGTCCGCGCACGCCGCCCTCGCCGCCTCGACCACAGGAGCCGCCTCGCCCCGTCCCCCGGCGATGGCCTGCGACAACGCCTCGCCGGGCTCCGGGGCGATGGCCTGCGACACCGCCTCGCCGGCTTCCGGGGCGATGGCCTCCGACACCGTCTCGCCCACCAGCACCGGGCGTTCGAAGGCGTACCCGATGGCCCTTCTCAGCTCCTCCCGCGACAGCTCCCGCAGCGGGACCCCGTCGAGCAGGACGGCGCCGCGCCCTGGATCGGCCAGCCGGCCCGCCAGGGCGGCCAGCAGGGACTTGCCCGACCCGGACCGCCCGACGACGGCGGTCACCGAGCCGCCGGGGAGCGTCAGGTCGCCGACGGTCAGCCCGTCCACCGCCACGTCGCGGAACTCGACCGTCCCGGGACCGGGCGGGAGCGTCCGCGTGCCGTGCGCGACCGGGGTGAGGCCGAAGATCTCGGCGACCCGTTCCGCGGCCGCCCGGGCGCGGGCCAGGCCGCCGACGAAGCCCAGGGAGGTGCTCAGCGACGCCCCGAGCACGGCGTAGCGGGCGGCCGCGTACAGCTCTCCGACGGTGAGGCGGCCGGAGGCGAGCATGAAGCCACCGGCGATCAGCACCGCGACCTCCAGCAGCGGGACCACCAGGCCCGACTGGACCGCGGCCCCCGCGTTCGCCCGCCACAACGACATGCCGTGCGCGCGCAGGCGGGGCAGTGGCGCGAGCACGCGCCGCGCCTCCTGGGCCGCGGTCCCCGCCGCGGCAATCGTGCGCGCCCCCTCCATGGCGTCCACGAGCCGCGCGGCGATCTCCCCCTGCACCTGCTGGTACCCGCCCGAGATCACCGTCGAGGCGCGGAGGAAGGCACGGAGCACGAGGAGGATGACCACGATGCCCGCCCCGAGCGTCAGCGTCAGGACGGGCGCGATGAGCGTGAGGGCGATCAGCGCCCCGACCGTCGGCACCAGGAGCGCGAGCGCGCCGGTCACCGTCTCGGGCGCCCTGCCCACCTCCTCGGCGTTCAGTCCGGCGCGGGTGACCAGCTCTCCTCCGGGGAAGCGGCGGGTGGCGGCGGTTCCGGCCCCGAGCACGTGGCGCAGGACGGCCCGCCGCAGCGTGGCCGCCGCGTACGCGCCGCCGGCGCCGCGGGCCCAGACGCCGAGGCTTTCCCCGGCCACGACGGCGGCCACGGCCCCGGCGGAGAGCGCCAGCCAAGGGGTGCCGTCCGGCTGGCGCGTGACGAAAGCATCCACGGTGCGGCCGACCAGGTACGGGATCGCCAACTCGCCGGCCGCGCCCACGACCGCCGTGACGGCCAGCACGGCGGGCCAGGGGCCGCTGCGCCGTACCGCGCCGATCACCAGCCGGTCTCCCGCTAGCACCCGGTGCCTCCTTACGTCTGCGTCCCCGCGCCGCCGGTGGCGGCGCGGGGACTGCTATTCGTGATCAGTGGCAAACTGCGACACTGAGGTTGCTGGGCTTGCCAGAGTGGCAGGACAGCACCGTCAGCGTGCTGCCGCCGCTGGCGACGTCGCTGGCCGTGGGGGCCTCGAGACCCTGCAGGTCGAGAAGGACCATTCGTCTACACCTCCTTCCGGTCATCGTCGGGGGCAGGCCGCTCGGGAGCGGCCTCGAGGAACGGCAGATGGCCCGGCTGGTCGCCCAGTGCCGTGCCGAGGGCGAAGAGCACGCCCGCCGTTCCGGTCGCGAAATCCATGGAGAGGCGCAGCAGCTGGTCGCCGGGGAAGGCCAGGCCTCCGCCGTACGGCAGCGCGTGCCATCTCAGGCCCTTGACGTGCTCCCGCGGGTCGCCCGCGCGGGCCGCGAGCATGCCCGCGCGCCCGGTGAACAGCCCGGACTGGACGAAGAAGCCGGCCCGCCCGGCCAGCCGCAGCTCGGCCAGGGCCGTGGCGAGCTCCTCGTCGTGCCGGTGCGCGAGATAGCGCTCCAGCACGAGGGCGATGCCGGCCGACCCCTCGTCCAGGTACGGCAGCAGCCGCCAGCCCTGGTTCACCTGGAGGGAGCCGTCCGCGGAGTGCCGGCAGCGCCGCAGGTCCTGCCGGAGCGCGGTCGCCGCCAGGTCGAGCAGCGCCCGGTCCCCGGTGTGCTCGTAGGCGTGCAGGAAGAGCAGTGCGGGCCCCGACGAGCCGTACATGAGCCCGGCCCTGGGGTTGCTGCCGCCGCTGAGCTCGGGGACGGGGGCGGCGAGCCGTTCGGCGCAGATGTCCGCGGCGCGCAGGGCGAGGTCGGTGCGGCCGGAGCGCAGCAGGTTCAGCCCGATGCCGGACAGGCCGGAGAACAGCGCCGACTCCAGGCGCTCCCACTTCTCGCGCAGGCAGACCTCGATGAGGTCGTCGGCGTCCTGGTGGTGTCCGAGCAGGTCGAGGACGTACGCGATGCCGTGCAGCCCGTCGTACAGGCCGAGTCCCGAGCCCTGGACGGGGCGGAGCGCGTGCTCGCGTAACCAGCGCTCGTATGCGGGGAACGGCCCGAGGCCCGCGTGGTGGAGTGCGAACAGCACGCCGGCTGCCCCGTAGGCCAGGTTGTACCCGCCGCCCGGCTGGAACTGGGCCACGTCGCCGGGGAAGAGCCGGTCGTCGCGCTCGGGGGTGGCGGCGGCCACGATGGCCCGGCCCATCGCCTCGCGCAGCTCCGGCCAGGTGTCCGGCATGGTCACGGGCTCGCCGTCCGCGCCGACGGTCGCGACGGCAGCGTCCACCAGGTGCCCCGGCACGGGGAACGTCTCCTTGACGATCTCCCCCAGGTGGGCCGCCTTGGCGCGGTGCAGCGGCAGCATGATCGTGCACTGCGGCGCGAACAGGCCGAGGCGCAGGCAGGCCAGCGCGTACCTGTCCACGTCCACGCCCTGGCGGTCGGGGGGCGCGATGAAGGCGGGGTGGGCGAGCGCGGCGCGGGCGCCGTCCTCGACGAGCGTGGCGACCTCGTAGTCGATCAGCGCCACCCGGCCGTCGGCGGTCAGCAGGATGTTGTCGGGGTGCAGGTCGCCGAAGACGACCCCGCGCTCGTGCAGCGACTCGACCGCCTTCTCCACCTTCTCCGACGTCTCGACCGCCCACGCGGTGTAGTCGGCGAGGTCCTGGTCGGTGCGGTCGGCGCGGGTCAGCGGGTAGCGGTGCACGAGGCGCCGCTGCAGCGGCGTGCCGTCCACGAACTCCTGCACGAGGAAGTGATGCTCGCCCAGCGTGAAGTAGTCGAGCAGCGCGGGCGCGGCGGGCAGGCCCGACAGGCGCCGCAGGACGTCGCGCTCGTGCTCGAGCCGGGAGACGGCGTCGCGTCCGGCCGCGTCGAGCCCGGCGTGCGGCCTGGCCTCCTTCAGCACGACCTGCGCCCCCGTGCGCGTGTCCCGTGCCAGGTAGACGCCGCCGCCGTTGGAGAAGTGCAGCACTTTCTCGATCTCGTACGGCAGCCCGGTCGTGGTCACGGCGTTGCGCGCGGCCAGATGCGGCTCCAGGAAGCCCGGCAGCGTCGTCCACGGCGGCACCGAGAACGTCGCGCCGCGCACGTCGGGCACGAGCCGCCCGTCACCGTCCTCGAGGGCCAGCACGCGTTCGCCGGACGCGGACAGGGTGTGCCGCTCGGCGAAGCCGCCGTACCTGACGAACAGCGGGCCCGTGCCGTACCGCAGGTCGCTGAGGATGTACGGGCCCTTGACGTCCCGCAGCAGCTCGTCGAGCTCCTTGAGCACGAGCTCGAGCAGGCCCTCGTCCCTGGGGTAAATAGTGATCAACTTGCCGCTGGACGCCCGGGAGGCGGCCTTGGAGTTGACCATGACGAGCACCGGGGTGCCACGCAGGAACTTGAACGCGATCCCGCGCGGGACGCAGTACTCCCATACGGCGGCGATGGCCTTCTCGGCGTCCTCCACGCGGGCGGACACGTGGATCTTCCAGCCCTGGGCCGGCAGGGGCGGCTCGTTGTCGGGGGCGTAATAGCACCACGTGTCGGTCAGTGCGTGTGACCAGCCGTCGGGAACGGGCTCGCGCAAAATGGGAAAGTCGGCGTCTTCGGCCGTGCTGTGTTCGAGAGTGTCGTAGAAACACGGATCCACAAGGCAGTACAGCTCGTACTTGTCCATCTGGCGCCGACCTCCAAGGCGTTGTCCTTAGAGATTGCCGCCATCACGCGATTGAGTCTAGTTACGCATGACATCGAGTAAATATGCTTATTGAAATTGCTTTTGTGTGTTTCTCACAATGTATTGGGTGACGTTAATTATCGAGTGGGACATACGCGTTGAAGGTGAACAGGCCGGGCCTGGAGGAGGTGGCCTCCAGCCAGCCGCCGAGGATCGAGACGCGTTCGGCGAGGTTCAGCAGGCCCTGTCCCCTCTCCCACTGCCCGCTGTCACAGGGGCGGCGCGGCGGGCGTACCCCGTCGTTCCTGATCGTCAGCCGGACGAGCCTGTCGCGTTCCAGGAGCTGGATGGAGCACTCGCGGGCCTCGGCGTGCCTGAGCACGTTCGTCACGCCCTCTCTCAGGGCGTGCGTGAGCGCCTCCTCGACGTCGCCGGGGAGGTCGCGGCAGGACACCTTGATCTGGCAGCGGACCCGTACGGACTCCAGGAGCGACCGGGCGGAGCCGAGCTCCGCCGCCAGGGAGGAGCTGCGCAGGCCGTGGGCGACGGCTCTGACATCGGCGGACAGGTCACGCAGCAGCTCCAGCGTCTCCTTCGCCTCGCCCCCCGCCCGCGTGTCGCCCTCGTCCACGAGCCGCTGCACGAGCTGCGCCTTCAGCACCAGCACGGTGAGCCGGTGGCCGACCAGGTCGTGCAGGTCGCGGGTGAAGCGGCGGCGCTCCAGGGCGACGGCCTTGCGCATGACGTCGGCGCGCGCCTCGGTCAGGCTCCTAATCCGCCTGGCCAGCGCCACCATCGTGTATTCGACGACGCCGAGCAAGGGGGCGGCGAGCACCCACGCGGTGTCGATCATCACCCCGTCCGGCGCGGCGAGCACCACCGGGCCGCAGACCAGGGCCAGCGCCACCAGCACGACCGACCCGATGCGCGCCGCCATCACCAGCAGCGCGCCCGACAGCAGGGCGAACACCGGCGTCCACGCCGCCCCGAACACCGCCAGCGGCAGATACGTGAGCCACGCCTGCACCGCCACGATCCACCACGCGCCCGCGCGGCGTACCGGCGTCTCCGTGACGAACCTGATGTGCAGCGTCAGCAGGACGAGCAGCGTCACGCCGCCGGCGAGGCCCGCCCCCGACCGCATCAGCCCGACCAGGACCGGCGTCGTCAGGGCGGTGAGGCCCGCCGCCAGCGCGAGCCCGCCTAACAAGCCGGGACTCCCGAGTTTGGAACGTGCCCATGACGCGAGCCTGCGACGTATGTCTCCCACTCCACCCCCGATACGCGGTTGGATCGACGGAGCCGGACGTGTCGTGATAGCCCCCGCCATTGCCTCGCTCCTCCTAATCGACCTGATCGCGCTCCGCCTTGTAAAGGTCATCGGCGCTTTGGATACCCATGACTTCCCGTCGCCGCCCCTGCTAACCAGACCGATCTGCTGTATTTTCCGCTCGCCGGACCCCGGCCCGCGGCCCCTGGACGGAGCCCCTGATTAACCAGACCAATCGCCCCCGTAGGGTGGAGGTCATGGAATACGCAAGGCTCGGCAACACCGGTTTGAAGGTCTCCCGCATCTGCCTCGGCATGATGAGCTACGGCGATCCGGCCAAGCAGGAGTGGGCGCTGCCCCTCGACGAGGCGGAGCCGATCATCCGCAGGGCCGCCGACGCGGGCGTGACGTTCTTCGACACCGCCGACGTCTACAGCAGCGGCGCCAGCGAAGTGGTGACCGGAGAGGCGTTGCGCGCGATCTTCCCCCGGCGTGAGGACTACGTGCTGGCCACCAAGGTGTACTTCCCCATGGGCGAGGGCGCCAACGACGCGGGTCTGTCACGCAAGCACATCCACGCCGCCATCGACGCCTCGCTGCAGCGCCTCGGCACCGACCACGTGGACCTCTACCAGATCCACCGGTGGGACGACGAGACGCCCATCGAGGAGACCATGGAGGCGCTGCACGACGTGGTCAAGGCCGGCAAGGCCCGCTACATCGGCGCTTCGAGCATGTGGGCCTGGCAGTTCTCCAAGGCTCAGCACGTGGCCGAGCGGAACGGCTGGACGAAGTTCGTCTCGATGCAGGACCACTACAACCTCCTCTACCGGGAGGAGGAGCGCGAGATGCTGCCGCTCTGCGCCGACCAGGGCGTGGGCGTGATCCCGTGGAGCCCGCTGGCGCGCGGGGTGCTGGCCAGGGCGGGCTCGTCGGCGACGACCGCGCGGACGGGCTCGGACCAGCGCATCGACTTCCTGTACGACCCGGAGAACGACAAGGCGATCCTCGACCGGGTGGCGCAGGTGGCCAAGGACCGCGACCTGCCGGCCGCCCAGATCGCGCTGGCCTGGCTGCTCCACCAGCCGGCCGTGACCGCGCCGATCGTGGGGGCCACGAAGGACCGGCACGTCGACGACGCGGTGGCGGCCGTGTCGGTGTTGCTGACGGAGGCGGAGCTGACCTTCCTCGGCGAGGCGTACCGCCCGCGGGAGGTCCGCTTCTAGCGGTGCCCAGGTCGCCTTACGGCGGTGCCCGGATTGTCGGCCCGACCTTCTAGGGTGTGGGGCATGCGGGCAAATGAGCAGGCGGCGGCGGCGCTGCAAGAATACGCGGAGCTCTTCGCGCTCTGCGGCGGCGACGCCTTCCGGGTGCGCAGCTACCAGAAGGCGGCCAAGGCCATCGCCGGGTTCCCCGAGGACATCTCGGTGGTCGACGTGCGCGGCGTTCCCGGCGTGGGCGAGGCGATCGCCAAGAAGATGGAGGAGTTCCTGCAGCGCGGGAGCTTCCGGCAGCTCGACGACCTGCGGGGGCGGGTGCCCGAGGGCGTGCGCAGGCTGACTCGGGTGCCGTCGCTCGGCCCCAAGACGGCGATCATGCTCTTCGAGGACTTCGGCATCGACTCCACCGCGTCGCTGAGCGAGGCGATCACCTCGGGCCGCCTCGACGGCGTCAAGGGCCTCGGCCCGAAGACCCTGGCAAACCTGCTCAAGGGCATCGAGCAGCTCGAGCAGTCGGGCCGCCGGGTCCACATCGGCGTCGCCATGTCGCTGGCCGAGCAGGTGATGGCCTCGCTGGAGGCCGAGCGCATCGCTTACGCGGGGTCGCTGCGGCGGATGAAGGACACCATCGGCGACATCGACATCCTCGCGGTCGCGCCCGAGTCCATCATGACCGGCTTCCGCGCCCAGCCCTACGTCGCCGAGGTCATCGCGGCCGGCGACAAGAAGACCTCGATCCGCACGACCTCCGGCATCCAGGTGGACCTGCGCGTGGTGCCCGCCGAGTCGTGGGGTGCGGCGATGCAGTACTTCACGGGCTCCAAGGAGCACAACGTCGCCATCAGGGAGATGGCGGTGAAGAAGGGCTGGAAGCTGTCGGAGTACGGCCTGTTCGAGGGCGAGCGGGTGATCGCCGCCGCCTCGGAGGAGGACATCTACGCCGCGCTCGGCATGCAGTACGTGCCGCCGCCGATGCGCGAGGACGGCGGCGAGGTCAAGGCGGCGCTCCGCGGCGAGCTGCCGGCGCTGGTGCGGCTGGAGGACCTGAAGGGCGATCTGCACACCCACACCGACCTGACCGACGGCGTCGCCTCACTGGAGGACATGGTGGCGGCCGGGCACGCCCGCGGCTACGCGTACTACGCGGTCACCGACCACGCCCCCGACCTGGCGATGCAGCGGATGACCCTGGACAAGGCGCTGGAGCAGCGGGGACAGGTGGCCGAGCTCCAAGAGAAATATCCCGACATGCGCCTGCTGCACGGCACGGAGCTCAACATCGCCCCCGACGGGTCGGTCGACTGGCCCGCGGAGATCCTCGCCGGGTTCGACGTGTGCGTGGCCTCGGTGCACTCCCATTTCGGGATGTCCCGGGACGAGATGACCCGGCGCTTCATCGCCGCCTGCGAAAACCCGTACGTGGACATCATCGGCCATCCCACCACCCGCAAGATCGGCAAGCGGCCCCCCGTCGACGCCGACTGGGACGCCGTCTTCCGCGCGGCCGCCCGCACGGGCACGGCCATGGAGATCGACTCCTTCCCCGACCGCTCCGACCTGCCGTCCGATCTGGTACGGCTGGCCAAGCACCATGGGGTGAAGTTCTCGATCGACAGCGACTCGCACGCGGTGCCGCACCTGGCCAACCAGCGATTCGGGGTGGGGATCGCGCAGCGGGCCTGGCTGACCACGGACGACGTCATCAACACCTGGCCACTGGACCGGCTCCTCGCCTTCCTCGGCCGGTGACGTCCCCGCCCCCTCGACCGACACGGGCGGGCCTCGACGACAGCAGGTCGTGAAGCCGAAGGCGCCGGTGAACTGTACGGAGGCAAGAAGTCGGGATGCCGGGGGTGTGGCGGATCATCTGCTGCACGGCGATCTCATCGGCCCGATCCGCCCAGTCATGCTCGGCCACCTCGGGGAGCTCTCCATCGCATGCTGAGCGCCGCCCCGAGGCGGCCTGGTCGGCCGCGGCCGCGATGCCGGCGCGGTCGTAGCGATGACCCGGCCGCTGCCCGGTCGCCGATCGACGACCGTCGCTCACCGGCCCTTCATCACCCGTCAATCCTCACATGAAATCCGGCTGCCGGGCGGATGACCGCCACACGTTTTCTTCCGAGAAGGGGAATTACCAGAACAGAGAAAAGTCAGGACCAAAACAGCGCAACTTGTATTTGGTATTTACAACCGGTCTGCCTCGTGTGTAGCTTCGGGAGGTCTCGAATTCCCCGACGCCTTTTATGGAGGCTCCGTGCGCGGATTTCGGTTACGCCCGTCAGCAAGGCGCGTGCTCATAGCAGCCGCAGCCGCCGTCCTCATGGGCGGAACCATGGTGGTCACCGCTCCTGCGAGCAGTGCCGCCGCACCGAACAAAGCCCCGGCCGAGGCCGTCGCCGTCCCAGCTCCCGTCAGCCCGGACGTGGCGCAGGTGATGAGCACGGCGCGTAAGGCCAGGACAGAGGCCGTCCTGGCGTACTGGACAGAAGAGCGCATGCGCAAGGCGATCCCGGCCCCGGAATCCCCCGGCCGGAAACCCACTCAGGACTCGCCGTCCGACATCCAGGCGGCGGTCCCCAGAAGCGTCGACCCCGCGGCGCCGCCGTCCCTCAAGGGGGTGGAGCGCGGCAAGGCCGGCCGAGGCACCAGCCAGAACGTCAACCTGCTGGTCAACGCATCGATCGCCGTCGGCAAGGTCTTCTACCGCAACGCCGTGGACGGACTCGACTACGTCTGCTCCGCCGGCTCGATCAACAGCCCGTCCAGGCGCATCGTGAGCACGGCCGGTCACTGCGTACACGGTGGCAGCGGCGGGAACTGGCACCAGAACTGGGTCTTCGTTCCTTACTACAATTACGGAAACCGTCCGTACGGCACCTTCGCCGCGAATTGGCTGATCAGCTTCAACGGCTGGATCAACAACAGCAACTTCGATTACGACGTCGGCTTCGTCAAGACACTCAACAATGAGCGGGGCCAGGTACTCGTCGACACGGTGGGCGGCCACGGCTTCCAGACCGGACAGCCGAAATCGCGCTCCATGACCATGCTCGGCTACCCTTCGGAGTCCCCTTACCCGGGAGACTGGCAGTATTTCTGCCAGGGCACCACGTCCGCCTCCGGATCGAATCAGATCACGATGGGCTGTCCCCTGACGCGCGGCCAGAGCGGCGGCCCGTGGCTCGCGTCGTACAACGACAGCACCGGCCTCGGATACGTCAACGGCACCTCCAGCACACTGAACAGAATTGTCAATCCCACCCAGTGGTGGAGTCCTTATTTCGACAATCCTGACTGGGATCTCTATAACTACGCCGACCAGATATCCTGACGAATAGTGCGGCGGGCTCCCCGGCTCCACGCCGGGGAGCCCGCCCCCGTCCTCAGTCTCCCGTCGAGGGGAGGTCCCGGCCTTGTCCAGGACGGTCCTAGCGGCAGCCGCGACCGCGGTCCTGATCGCTGTCGCCGTGATCGCGGTGCGCATGGCGACGTCGCAACCCGCGGAGGGCGCTCGCCCCACTCCCGGGGACACCGGCATTCCCGCCTCGCCGACTGCTCACCGCGTCGCGACTCCCACGCCGGCCGATGATTACTGGACGGACGAGCGGATGCGTCGAGCGTCCCCGGCGCCCGCGCCCGTCCATACGGAGTGAGTGCCCCCGACCGGGACGGCGACGGCATCGTGGTCCTGCGTACCGTCCGCTGTTGACGCTCGCGCCGCCGCCGCACGCGCTCGGCGACCGACTGCGCCTGAAGCCCGGTGCGGCGCGGCTGGGCACAGACCGTCGGCGCATGACCCGGCAAGACGACGGGCGGCGCATGACTCGGAAAGACGGCGGGCGGCACCCACCAACGGCGACGCCGGCTGCTCGAGCGCAATGGGCCCTCCCCCTGTCAGGGGATCTCGCCATCGCCCACTCTGGGGATGGTCCTCGGCATGTTCCCCCTTGCGTGGGATCCGCGCGCGGTCGGCCGGCGGAAGGATCGCCGGTGTCGGAGGTCAGTGCGGAGAAGGCGGGGTCACGTTGACGCGGGTGCCATCAGCGGAGGAGGCGCGGCCGTCCGCGGGGATCATCGGCGCCCGGTGGAGCGTCGCACGCCGAGTAGCGGGCTACACGGCCGCGCTCACGATGTCGCTCTATCTGGTGGTCAAGGTCATCTGGATCGTGGCCGCGCTGACCGGGCACGGGCCGTCGGACGTGGGCACCGCCGGCTGGGTCGGGCTCAACGCCGTCACGGTGGGGATGTCCGCGGCCGGGGTCGGGCTGGGGCTGGCGCTGGCACAGCGGTGGGGGCGACGGCTGCCGGCACTTCCCGTGGTCCTCCTTTCCTGGGTGGGTGCCGGTTTCCTGGTCCCGATGCTCCCGTACATGGTGATCAGCACGATCCTCGACGCTTCCGGCGTGGCCAGGGGCACGGGCGGGCCCGAGGGCGCCGAGTCGGCGCCCGGCTGGGAGATGGTCTTCATCGGCATCGGCTTCGCCGGGATGGCGGCGGGGCTGGCCATCGCCCTTCCGATCTACCTGAGGGAGAGATGGCCGAGTCATTTCCTGGGGCGGATCGGACAGAGCCGGCCTCGCGTCTCGCTCTGGGCGCGGCCGGCGATACTCGCGGCCACGGCGCTGGGGCTGCTCTGGCTGTACTGGGGGTGCGGCGGGACGGTCGGCCTGGACCCCGCTCATCTCGCTCATCGGGATCTCAACGAGCGGCTGTTGAACGGGAACGCGGGACTGTGGGCCCTGATCGGCGGCTTGAGCATGCTGGTGCTCGGTCGCCGCCGCCCCGTCCGGCTACCGCTGTGGGTCCCGATGACGCTGGTGTTCGCGGCCTCGGGGTCGCTGTTCGCCTGGAGCTGCTGGAAGCTTCCGCTGGCCGTCCTCCGGCCCTGGGGCTACGTGCCGGCCGAACACCCCGTCGTCGCGGTGATCGAGCACGCTCTGAGCATCGCCACGGGCCTGGTCCTCCTGGTCGCCGCCATCAAGCTGCCGGCGTCGGCTCTCGGCGTAACGGCGCGGAGGGCATGAGGGCGGGAGAGACACAGGTCACATCCGAACGGTGTTATGTCTGTCCCGGGTCGCGTGTCTAGGGGGTGGAACAGGAAGACCGTGGAGAGAACGGGAAGACATCATGAGCA
This sequence comes from Nonomuraea sp. NPDC050786, assembly GCF_040654115.1. Lineage (NCBI taxonomy): Bacteria > Bacillati > Actinomycetota > Actinomycetes > Streptosporangiales > Streptosporangiaceae > Nonomuraea > Nonomuraea sp. NPDC050786. The sequence goes on along the minus strand of NZ_JBFAHJ010000060.1, from coordinate 80 downwards.
AGGTCTGGTTCGTCACCGGTTCGTCGCGCGGCCTCGGCCGCACCTTCGTCGAGGCCGCCCTGTCCCGCGGCGACAAGGTG
>NZ_JBFAHJ010000059.1:0-33110 GCF_040654115.1 Nonomuraea sp. NPDC050786 | reverse complement strand
CCCCGCGCAGGGCCGGCCCGCCGAGCGGCGTTCTTCACGGAAGGAAACCCCCATGACCCAGGCTCCGGCCGGCGCCACCGTACGTCACCCGCTCGCACCGCTCACGGAGGAGGAGGCCGCGGCGGCCTGCCGGGCGGCACTGGCCTCCGGCGCGGTGGACCCGGGGGCGCGCATCGCCTACTGCGCCCTCGCCGAGCCGCCCAAGGAGGCCGTGCTCGGCTGGGACGGCACGCCGCTCCCGCGCGAGGTCACGGTGGTCACGTACGAGAAGGTCCTCGGCAGGACCGGCATGGTCACGGTGTCCGTGCCCGGCGGGAGCCTCGTCTCCTGCGTGTACGCCCCCGCCGCGCAGCCGCCGATCATGCTCGAGGAGTGGCTGGCCGACGTCGAGGCCGTGCGTAAGGACCCCGGGTTCCAGGCCGCGTGCGCCAGGCGCGGGGTCACCGACATGGCGATGGTCCAGGTCGACCCCTGGCCCGCGAGCAACTTCGGGCTGCCCGTGGACGGCGAGGGGCGCCGGCTCGCCCGCTGCGTGGCGTACGTGCTCGACGGGCCGGGCGACAACGGCTACGCCCACCCGATCGAGAACCTCGTCGTGCTGCTCGACCGCGACACGGGCGAGGTCGTCGAGCTGCAGGACGGCGAGGTCGTGCCGGTGCCGCGCGCGTCGGGCCGCTACGACGGCGGCGCCCGCGAGCTGGCGCCGCTGCAGATCGTCCAGCCCGACGGGCCCGGCTTCACCGTGGACGACGGCGCGCTGAGCTGGGGTCCGTGGCGGCTGAGGGTCTCCATGCACCCCATCGAGGGCCTCGTGCTGCACGAGATCTGCTACGTGGAGGGCGGGCGCGTCCGCCCCGTCGTCTACCGCGCGAGCCTGTCCGAGATGGTCGTCCCGTACGGCTCGACCAGCATGAACCACTGGTGGAAGAACGCCTTCGACGCCGGCGACGTCGGCCTCGGCAAGATGGCCAACGCGCTGGAGCTCGGCTGCGACTGCCTGGGCGAGATCGTCTACCTCGACGCGGTCATGGTCAACGAGGACGGCGTGCCCGAGACCCTGCGCAACGCGATCTGCGTGCACGAGGAGGACCATGGCATCCTCTGGAAGCACTTCGACCTGATGGCCGGCAGCTCCGAGGTCAGGAGGTCGCGGCGGCTGGTCGTGTCGTTCGTCGCGACCGTCGGCAACTACGAGTACGGCTTCTACTGGTACCTCTACCTCGACGGCACCATCCAGGCCGAGGTCAAGCTGACCGGCATCATCCAGACGCAGGCCGTCGTCCCCGGCGCCGCCGCCCCGTACGCGAACCTCGTCACCCCCGAGCTGGCCGGCCCGCACCACCAGCACCTGTTCAACTTCCGGCTCGACATGTGCGTCGACGGCCCGCTCAACTCCGTGTACGAGGTCGACGCCGTCCCCGTCCCGCCGGGGCCGGACAACCCGTACGGGAACGCCTTCACCTCGGCCGCGACGCTGCTGAAGACCGAGACGGAGGCGCAGCGGACGGCCGCTCCCGAGAAGGGCCGCCACTGGAAGGTCGTCAACCACGCCTCGCTGAACGCCGTGGGGGAGCCCGTCGCGTACCGGCTGGTGCCCACCCACGTCGGGCCCGTGCTGCTCGCCGACGAGAGCGCGGCGATCAGCGGGCGGGCGGCGTTCGCGACCAGGCACCTGTGGGTGACGCCGTTCGGCGCGGACGAGCGCAGGGCGGCGGGCGACTTCCCCAACCAGCACCCCGGCGGCGCGGGCCTGCCCGAGTGGACGGCCGCGGGACGGCCGGTCGTGGACACCGACATCGTGCTCTGGTACACCGTCGGCGCCACGCACTTCTGCCGGCCCGAGGACTTTCCCGTGATGCCCGTCGAGCACATCGGCTTCATGCTCAAGCCGGCCGGCTTCTTCGACCGCAACCCCGCGATCGACCTGGCGCCCCCCGCAGGCGGCGGGCACTGTCACAGGCCCTGAGGACGAGGCGGTCACGCCAGGATGACGCTGCGACGAAGGGCGCCATCGCCGCGAGGGACTCGTGGGCCTGCGCCAGCCTGGCGCCCACGGTGGCCATCACCATGATGTCGGAGGGCATGAGCAGGATCACCAGCAGCCCGGTCGTGAAGGCCTTGCGCGGTCCGGCTGACATGAGCGCGGCCAGCCATGACGGCGGCTCGGCGGTCGCCCGGGGACGTAGTTCCTGATCGCGAGCAGGGCCAGCAGAGCGACGAAACCGATCTGGAGAATCGTGCCCAGCGATCCGGGCTCGGAGGGCCGGCCGAGTTCCACCTTGCCCGCCAGCAACGCGAAGACGGTCCAAGCGATCGCCACGCCAGCCGTGGCGGCGACGGCCACGCCGGCGAGGAAGGTCAGCGACACCCGCACGGGCCGCTCGGTCGTCGCCAGGACGATGGCGGACATGATCTGGGGCCCCATCACCATCGTGATGGCGAGCGGCAGTATCGCGAGGTCCATGCCGGTGAGATACCCCACGAGACGTGGTGCCGGACCCGTGGCCGAAGGCGTTATGATCAAACAACACGCCTGCGACGAGGAACGATGTCGAGCATCAAAGAGGTCGCCCGGCTGGCCGGTGTCTCCGTCGGCACCGTGAGCAACGTGCTCAACCGGCCCGAGATGGTGGCCCCCGACACCCGGCTGCGGGTGCGGGCGGCGATCGCCCGGCTCGGCTACGTCCGCAACGGCTCCGCCCGCCAGCTGCGGGCCGGGCGCAGCCGCACGATCGGCGTGGTCGCGCTCGACCTCGCCAACCCGTTCTTCATCGACGTGCTGCGCGGCGTCGAGACGGCCGCCCAGCACGAGGGGCTCACCGTGATGGTCTTCAACAGCAACAAGGACGCCGATCGCGAGGCCGGGCTGCTGGAGACGTTCGAGGAGCAGCGCCCGCTGGGCGTCCTGATCACCCCGGTCAACGACGCCGGCGAGGAGGAGCGGCTGAGCCGGCTCGTCTCCCGCGGCATCCCCGTGGTGCGCTTCGACAGCTCCGCCCCGCACCACCACGGCTGCGCCGTCGCCGTGGACGACCTGCTCGGGGGCCGGCTGGCCGGGCGGCACCTGCTCGAGCGGGGGCACTGCCACATCGCCTTCGCCGGCGGGCCGTTCACCGTGCGCCAGGTGCGGCAGCGGCACGACGGCCTGTCCGCCGTGCTCGGCCGGGCCGGGAGACTGACCGTCATCCCCTTGCCCGACCTCACCGTCGCCACCGGCCGCGCGGCCGCCGAGGAGATCGCCGCCCTGCCGGCCGCCGAGCGGCCCACGGCGGTCTTCTGCGCCAACGACCTGGTCGCCATCGGGGTGCTGCAGGAGATGACCCAGCGCGGCCTGCGGGTCCCGGCCGATCTGGCCATCCTCGGCTACGACGACATCGACTTCGCCGCCGCGGCCGCCGTTCCGCTCTCCTCCATCCGGCAGCCGCGCGAGGAGCTCGGCCACACCGCCGCGCTGATGCTGCTCGAGGAGGCCAACGAGCCCGACGGCCACGAGCACCGCCAGGTGATCTTCCAGCCCGACCTGATCGCGCGCGCCTCCACCCGCTAGCGGTCGGCTCCCCAGCCGTGGGTCTTCATGAGCCAGGCCGCCACCCGGGCGAACCGCTCGCCGTCGAGCACCGCGCCCTCGCGCCGGAGGTCGTCCTCGTCCAGCACGAAGACCCGGTCAAGGCGCACGTACGACACCCGGCCGTCCCGGCCCCAGGCGCCGAGCTCCAGCCAGTCGGGCCCCTCGTCGCCCTTGCTGGACAGCATCAGGCCCAGGAACCTGCGCCCGGTCCGGCCCACGATCAGCAGCGGGCGGTCCTTGCCGCGTGCCGGGTCCTCCTCGTACGGCACCCAGGCCCAGACGATCTCGCCGGGGTCGGCCAGACCGTCGAGGTCGGGGGAGTAGGCCAGGGTGACGGGGCCGTTGAGGGAGTGGATCTCGCGTACCGCACCCCGGGCGGGCCGGGGGTCCTCACCTAGATCGCGCATTGGGGGAGCCTACCGCGCCGGCTACCGCGCCGGGCCGCCCCTTCGATCGCCGTCAGAGACCGGCGAAGAACGCCCTGATGTCGGCGGCCAGCACCTCGGGGGCCTGCAGGGCGGCGTAGTGGCCGCCGGTCGGGAACTCCGACCAGTGGACCACGTTGTGCGCCCGCTCGGCGTACCGCCTGACCGTGCTGTCCCCGGGAAAGACGGCCACGCCCGTAGGGGTCTTCCCCGGCGCGTCCGGCACCTCCCAGTCGCCGCCGCTCTCCCGGTACATGCGCGCAGACGACCCGGCCGTGCCGGTGAGCCAGAAAATGGTGACATTGGTGAGGATGTCGTCATCAGGCACCCCGCCCACGTCCCGCCCCCACGAGGCGAACGCGTCGAGCGTCCAGCCCAGCAGCCCGGCGGGGGAGTCCGCCAGCGCGTACGCGAGCGTCTGCGGCCTGGTGCCCTGGATGGCCGCGTACCCGGAGAACTCCCGCCGCCACCGCTCCACGCCGCGCGCCCGCTCCACCTCGGCCTTCGTCAGCCCCGACATGTCGTCGGTGACGAACGCGGTGAGCGCGTTCACGTGCACGCCCACCACCCGTTCGGGGGCCAGCCGGGCGACGGCGGGCGAGACCAGGGCGCCGAAGTCGCCGCCGTGCGCGCCGTACCGGGAGTATCCGAGCCGCGACATCAGCTCCACCCAGGCGGCGGCGACCCGCCGCACGCCCCAGCCCGGCTCCGTGGTCGGGCCCGAGAACGCGAACCCGGGGACGGACGGGATCACCAGATGGAAGTCGCGGCTGAGCGGCCCGGCGACGCGCGAGAAGTCCGCGAACGTGCTGGGCCATCCGTGCGTCAGCAGCAGCGGCAGCGCGTCCCGCCGGGCCGAGCGCACGTGCGCGAAGTGCACCCGCTGGCCGTCGATCACGGTCGTGTACTGCGGGAACGCGTTGAGCCGCGCCTCGTTCGCGCGCCAGGACCAGCCGTCCAGCCAGTAGCCGGCCAGCTCGCGCACCGCCTCGGGCGGCACGCCGTACGACCAGCCGACCCCGTCGAGAGCGTCCGGCCAGCGGGTGCGTGCCAGCCGCTCGCGCAGGTCGTCGAGCCGGTCCTGGGATATGTCGATGACGAATTCGTCCATGTCCCCGACGCTAGGCGCCAATGCGGCCAGGATCGGGCCACAATGGTGACCGTGTTGGACACCTCGGCGAGACTGCTGCGCCTGCTGTCACTCCTGCAGGCCAGGCCCGACTGGTCCGGCGCCGACCTGGCGGAGCGGCTCGGCGTCGCCCCGAGGACGGTGCGCCGCGACGTCGACCGGCTGCGCAGCCTCGGCTACCCGGTCCGTTCGACGCCCGGCGTCGCCGGCGGCTACCGGCTGGGCGCCGGCGCCGAGCTGCCGCCGCTGCTGCTCGACGACGAGGAGGCCGTCGCGGTCGCGGTCGGCCTGCGCACCGCCGCGAACGGCACCGTGACCGGCATCGAGGAGACCTCGCTGCGCGCGCTGGCCAAGCTCGAGCAGGTCCTGCCCGCCCGCCTGCGCCACCGGGTCAACACGCTGCAGCGCCACACCGTACGCATCAACCGCGAGGGACCCACCGTCGACGCCGACGTGCTCACCCGCGTCGCCGCCGCCTGCCGCGACCACGAGCAGCTCCGCTTCGACTACACCGGCCACCAGGGCGAGAGCGCGCTCAGGAGGGCGGAGCCGCACAGCCTCGTCACCAAGGGCAACCGCTGGTACCTGGTCGGCTGGGACGTCGACCGCCGTGACTGGCGCACGTACCGCGCCGACCGGATGCGCCTGCGGACCCCGAACGGCCCGCGCTTCACCCCGCGCGAGCCGCCCGAGCCCGACGTGGCCGCCTGGGTGCAGCACCGGCTGGCCCACCAGATGTGGCCCTTCGAGGCCCGCTTCCTCCTGCACGCCCCCGCCGAGCGGCTCGCGGACAGGACGCCGGGCACGGTCGAGCCGGTGGACGAGCGCACGTGCCTGCTCACCCTGCGCGGTGACGACCTGCGCCTGATGGCCGTGGCGGTGGCGTTCCTGGACGTGGAGTTCGAGGTGCTGGAGCCGGTGGAGCTGAAGGAACATCTGCGCGCTCTCGGTGAGCGGCTGCTCTCCTCTAGAATCTGATTCTGTGTCAGCGTTCTTCACGCAGAAGCAGGGCGAGCTGGTGCCCGCGCCGCACGCTCGCGGCCCCTGGTCCTCCGACATGCTCCACGGCCGCCTGCTCGGCGGGCTGGCCGCGCGGGCCATCGAGAGCCGGTACGCCGAGCCGGGGCTGCACGTCGCCCGGCTGACGGTCGATCTGTTCCGCAGCAGCCCGATGGTGCCGGTCACGGTGGAGACCTCGCTGGTCAGGTCCGGGCGCCGGATCCTGGTGGCCGACGCGGTCATCTCCACCGAGCAGGGGGCGATCGGGCGGGCCGGCGCGGTGCTGCTGCGGCAGGGCGAGCAGCCGGGCGGCGAGCAGACGTTCGTCACGCCCGCGTGGGACTCGCCCCCGCCCGACGGGCCGCCGCCGGTGGACGGGCGCGTCGGCTGGACCCCGCCGTTCGACCTGTGGCGGGTCACGGAGTGGGCCGAGCCGGGTCCCGGGCGGGTGTGGTTGCGGGAGACGCATCCGCTGGTGGACGAGGAGCCGCTTACCCCGTTCGTACGCGCGGCGCTAGCCGCCGACTTCGCCAGCCCGCTGAGCAACGCGGGGGTGGAGGGGTTGCGGTTCATCAACGCCGACTACACCCTCACGCTCGGCCGGCTCCCGGCCGGTGAGGTGATCGGGGTCGAGACCACCGGCCACCTGAGCGCCGACGGGGTGGCGACCGGACAGGTCACCATGCACGACACGAGCGGGCCCTTCGGGTTCTGCGTGGTCACGGCGCTGGCCAACCCGGTCGCCATCGGTGGCCGCCGGTCCTGACGGGATTGTCGTACCCGTGGCGTAAGGTCCGGCGGGTGCGTTCAGCTGTTCGTCTCGCCGCCGGTGACGGGTTCCGTCTCGACGCGGTGACCTGCGTCGACGACCACCGCGGGTGGTCGGCGCCCGAGGTCGGCTCCCGGCACGGCCTGGTGCTGGTGCGTCGCGGCATCTTCCGGCGCATGGCGGACGGCCGGGCCGCCGTGATCGACCCGACGATGGCGTACCTCTCGGTGCCCGGTGAGGAGGAGCGCTTCGCCCACCCGGCGGGCGGCGACGTGTGCACCTCGGTGTCCCTGTCGCCCCGGCTCTGGCACACGCTCGCCGGTGACGGCCCGCCCCCGCTCCGCCCCACCCTGTACGTGGACGCCCGCCTGGACCTCGCCCACCGGCGCTTCCTCGCGGCGGCACGCGGCGGCGACACGGCCTTCGAGCTGGCCGAATCCCTGCTCTCCCTGATCGGTGCCGCCCTCGCGCAGCTGACCCCCGCCCGCTCCGGCGGGGGAGCGGCGAGTGCGGGCACCGCCGCGGTGCCCGCACCTGCTGCCGAAGCTCGTGTCACCGGCACGGAGGGCCGTGCCGCCGAGGGCCGTGTCACCGGCACGGAAGCTCGTGCCACCCGTACCGAAGATCGTGTCGCCGTCGCCGGGGCCGTCGAGGCGAGCCCCCGTACAGGCGGCTCCGCCCAGGACAAGCCCTCTGGAGCCATCCGCGTGCCCGCCTCGGGGAGATCCGGCCGGGAGAGACGGAGCTCGCCGGGTGCCGTCGTCAGGACCAGCGCGGCGATCGCCGACGCCGCCCGCGAGGCCATCGCGGCCGATCACCCCGCGGCCGGCGGGCTGCTGTCGCTGGCCGACCTCCTGGCCGTCTCGCCGTACCAGCTCAGCCGGGCGTTCACCCGGGAGCTCGGCGTCTCCCTGACCCACTACCGCAACCGCGTGCGCGTGGGCCGGGCGCTCGACCGGCTGGAAGAGGGGGAGCCGAGCCTGGCCGGGCTCGCCGCCGACCTGGGCTTCGCCGACCAGGCCCACCTGACCCGTACGATCCGCCGCCACGTCGGCCACACCCCGACGGCCGTGCGCCGCCTGCTCGCCTCCCGAGCTCCCTGACCTCTCGCGACGGCGCGCCGGTCTCAGCCTTCCATGACGCAGAAGGGGTGGCCTTCGGGGTCGATGAGCACCGTCCAGTCGGCGCCGCCCGGCTGGAAGTCGGGCACGGTCGCGCCGAGCCCGGCAAGCTCCTTCTTGGCGGCCTCGACGTCGGGGACCTTGAACTCGAGGTGCACGTGCTTCCCGCCGTTCGGCCAGCCGGGGCCCTGATAACCGTCCACCCGCTGGAACGAGATGGACACCGGGCCGCCTTCGAGCCCGACGAAGTCGCCGTCGCCCGAGCCGATCCGCCGGCCGGTGACCTTGGCGTAGAAGGCCGCCAGCGCGGCGGGGTCGGCGCAGTCGATGACGATGGAGGTAAGTGTCGCTGTCATGCGTCCAGCCTGGCGGCGACGGGGCGGCCCGGTCTTGAACATCCTTGCAGCGCCACCGAAAGGCGGCGGCCTCACGCCCGGAACGTGCGGCGGTAGGCGTCCGGCGGTACGCCGACCGTGCGGTGGAAGTGGCGGCGCAGTGTCGTGGCCGTGCCCATGCCCGCGGCCGAGGCGATGGTCTCGACGCTGTCATCAGTGGTCTCCAGCAGCTCCTGCGCGCGGCGGATCCGCTGCGTCAGCAGCCACTGCAGCGGGGTGGTGCCGGTTACCGAGCGGAAGTGGCGGGCCAGGTGGCGCGAGCTCATGTTCGCCTGGCGGGCCAGGTCCTCCACGGTGAGCGGCTGGTCCAGCCGCCGCATCACCCAGGTGAGCAGCTCGGCCAGGGGATGGTCGTCCTGGGCCGGCACCGGTGTGGCGACGAACTGCGCCTGGCCACCGGCCCGGTGAGGCGGCACGACCAGGCGGCGGGCGACCACGTTGGCGATCGCCGAGCCGTGGTCGCGGCGGACCAGGTGCAGGCACAGGTCCATCGCCGCGGCCTTGCCCGCGGACGTGAGCACGCTGCCGTTGTCGACGTAGAGCACGTCCGGGTCGACCTCCACCCGGGGATAGCGCGCGGCCAGTTCCCCGGTGTGGGCCCAGTGCGTGGTCGCGCGCAGCCCGTCCAGCAGGCCGGCGGCGGCGAGCACGAACACGCCCGTGCACAGGGAGACCACCCGCGCACCCGACTCGTGGGCCGCGCGCACCGCCTCGACCAGGTCGGCCGGCGGGTCCTCGTCGACGTCCGCCAGGGCGGGGACGATGACGGTGCCGGCGTGCGCCAGCCAGTCGAGCCCGCAGTCCGGCTCCAGCAGGAACCGGCCGACCCGGACGGCGTGCGTGCCGCACACCCTGACGTCGTACCAGGGGCCTGGCACGACGTCCGGGGCGGAGCCGAAGACCTCATAGGCCAGGGCCAGCTCGAAGTGGAGCATCCCGTCGGTGGCGGCGACCGCGACGGAGCGCGAGACAGAACTCATGTCGGAAATTGTACGGGTCACGTCGTTCCGGACACTGGGCATCCATGGACCAACCGGACAGGATTTCCGCAGTGAATCACTTCGAGCACATGGGAGCAGACATGGAATCGGGTCGGAACGTGGCGGTGTTCGGCGCGTACGGGCACACCGGGCGGTTCGTGGTGGCGGAGTTGCGCGAGCGCGGATACGTACCGCTGCTCCTCGGTCGTGACCGGGACAAGCTGCTGGCGCTGGCGGAGGCCCACCCCGGGCTTGAGGCGCGGCAGGCGTCGGCCGAGGACCCGGCCTCGCTCGACCGCGCGCTGAACGGCGCGGTCGCCGTGATCAACTGTGCCGGGCCTTTCGCCGCGACCGCGGCCCCGCTGGTCGAGGCGGCGCTGCGCGCCGGCATCCCGTACGTCGACGTGGCGGCCGAGATCGAGGCGAACGCCGACACGTTCGCGCACTTCGCGGAGCGCGCCCGCGCCGCGGACACTGTGGTGGTCCCGGCGATGGCCTTCTACGGCGGCCTCGGCGACCTGTTGGTCACCACCGCGATGGGCGACTGGACGGCGGCGGACGAGGCCCACATCGCCTATGGCCTGAGCAGCTGGCACCCCACCGAGGGAACGCGCGCTTCGGGCGTCGTCTCGGGGCAGCGACGGAACGGCCGCCGGGTCCGCTTCACCGGCGGGCGGCTGGAGTACCACGATGACGCTCTGCCGACCCTGAAGTGGCCCTTCCCGGCGCCGCTCGGCCCCCAGAGCGTCATCGGCGAGTTCACCATGGCCGACGTCGTCACCGTTCCCAGCCACCTGGCCGTTCCGGAGGTGCGCACGTACATGGCCGCCAAGGCGGCCGCGGACCTGTCCGCTCCGGACACCTCGGCACCGGCCGCCGTCGACGAGCGCGGGCGCTCCGCGCAGACCTTCGTCGTCGACGTCCTCGTCCGCTCCGGCGGCATGGAACGCCGCGTGACCGCCGCCGGTCAGGACATCTACGCCATCAGCGCGCCGCTCGCGGTGGAGGCCGTCGAGCGCATCCTCACCGGCCGGACCAGGACCACCGGCGTGGCCTCCGCGGGCGCGATCTTCGACGCCCCGGACTTCCTCCGCGCCCTGTCCCCGCACCTGTCGGTGCACGTCCCGCTCGGCACACGCGCCTGACCGGCGGCCTGTGCGGGGTCTCGTGCGGGGGAGGTCGCGTGCTGAAGACTGTGTGCCCGCCGGTGCCTATCGGAGGGCCAATGCCCCGGTCGTAGTGTCGCCGCAGTCCCGACCCCAGCGGCGGCGCGAACCCAGCGCCGCCCCTGAGGCGAACCCTGGCGGTTCGGTCCAGAGCTCAGGTGCGGCGCCGCTCGCTGAGGCGGTTACAGCAGGCGTTCCATGCGGTGCGCGGGGCCGGCCAGATTACGCCGGGTGCTCCGTGCGGTCGCCCGACCAGTCCGTGTGGAAAGCGCCCTCCTTGTCCACCCGGTGGTACGTGTGCGCGCCGAAGAAGTCGCGCAGCCCCTGCACCAGCGCCGCCGGGAGGCGGTCGCGGCGCAGGCCGTCGTAGTAGGCGAGGGCCGAGGAGAAGCCGGGCGTGGGCACGCCGATCTGGACCGCGGTCGTCACCACGCGCCGCCACGCCTCCTGCGCCACGTCCAGCGCGGCCGCGAACGTCGGGTCCGCCAGCAGCGTCGGCAGGGCCGGGTTGGCGTCGTACGCCGCCCGGATGCGGTCCAGGAACTTGGCGCGGATGATGCAGCCGCCGCGCCAGATCGTGGCCATCGCCCCCAGGTCCAGGTCCCAGCCGTACTCGCGGGAGGCCGCGGACATCTGGTCGAAGCCCTGGGCGTACGCGACGATCTTGGAGGCGTACAGGGCCTGCCGGACGTCCTCCACCAACTCGCGCCCGCCGACACCGGAGAGGCTGGGCCCCTGCAGGGACGCGGCGGCGGCGCGCTGCTCGGGGTGGCCGGACAGGGCGCGGGCGAAGACGGCCTCGGCGATGCCCGTCACCGGCACGCCCAGGTCGAGCGCGCTCTGCACGGTCCAGCGGCCGGTGCCCTTCTGCTCGGCCTGGTCCACCACGACGTCCACGAACGGCTTGCCGGTCTCGGCGTCCACCTGGTCGAGCACCTCGGCGGTGATCTCGATCAGGTAGGAGTCGAGGTCACCCCGGTTCCACTCGCGGAACACCTCGGCCAGCTCGGCGGGCGTCGCGCCCAGGGCCTGGCGCAGCAGGTCGTACGACTCGGCGATGAGCTGCATGTCCGAATACTCGATGCCGTTGTGGACCATTTTCACGAAATGTCCGGCACCGTCGGGGCCGACGTGCACCGAGCACGGCACCCCGTCCACCTTGGCCGCGATGTCCTGGAGGATCGGCCCGAGCGCCTCCCACGACTCCTTGGAGCCGCCGGGCATGATGCTCGGCCCGTTCAGCGCGCCCTCCTCGCCGCCCGAGATGCCGGTGCCGACGAAGTGCAGGCCGCGCTCGCGCAGCGCCGCCTCGCGCCGCCGGGTGTCCTCGAAGTGGGCGTTGCCGCCGTCGACGATCATGTCGCCCGGCTCCATCAGCTCGGCGAGCTGGTCGATCACCGCGTCGGTGCCGGCCCCCGCCTTCACCATGATGATCGCGCGCCGTGGCCGCTTCAGCGACGCCACGAAGGCGGCCATGTCCTCGGACGGCACGAACGTGCCCTCGCCGCCGAACTCCTTGACCAGCTGCTGGGTACGGCCGTACGTCCGGTTGTGCACGGCCACGGCGTATCCGTGCCTGGCCAGGTTCCGGGCCAGGTTGCGTCCCATGGTGGCCAGGCCGGTGACGCCGATGTCTGCCATGTCCATCTCAAGCTCCTTTGTGGGGGATACGCATGATCAAGCCCGGTGGTTCCGCGGGATATTCCACTATCAGTCGCTCTGCCGTACGCCCAGTTCGTCCAGCCTGTCCAGCATGTCAGCCGGATCGGCGTACACCCTGAACGCCCCCGCACGTTCGAGCTCGTCCCTGCCGTACCCACCGGACTGCAGCCCGATGCCCAGCGCGCCGGCCCGGCGGGCGGCGAGCAGGTCCCAGACGCTGTCGCCCACCACCATGGCATGCGCGGGGTCCACGTGCACCAGTGCCGCCCCGGCCAGGAACAGGTCGGGGTCCGGCTTCGCCCTGCGGACCATGTCGCGGGTGATCATGGGGGTGTCCTCCGGCAGTCCCAGCATGCCCAGCGCCAGCCGCGCGGTGCGGGCGTAGCCGCTGGTGGCGATGGCCCACGGCACGCCGCGCGAGGTCAGCTCCGACAGCAGCTCGGCCGCGCCCGGCAGCGGCCGCACGGAGTGCACCTGCTGCTCGTACGCCTCCATGTGCGTGGTCTGCAACTGGTCGATCTGCTCCCGCGTCAGCTTCAGCCCGGTCTCGCGCAGCAGCGCGCTGACGAACAGGCCGCCGCTCATGCCGATGCGCCGGTGGATCCGCCACACCGACAGGTCGATCCCCATGCTCGACAGCGCCTGCCGCCACGCGATCACGTGCTGGTAGACGCTGTCGATCAGAGTGCCGTCCAGGTCGAAGAGGAACGCGGGGGTCGGGGCCTCAGGGAACTCGCTCATGCGTCCATGACACCATGGACGACTATGCGGATCATCATCGCGGGTGGGCACGGGAAGATCGCGCTCAAGCTGGCGGAACGCCTCAAGTCGGGCGCGGTCGGCATCGTACGTAATCCCGCTCATGTCGCCGACGTCGAGGCCACCGAGGCCGAGGCCGTCGTGTGCGACCTGGAGCGGGCGACCCTCGACGAGGTGGCGGCGATCGTGGCGGGGGCCGACGCCGTGGTCTTCGCGGCCGGCGCCGGGCCAGGCAGCGGCGCGGCCCGCAAGGACACCGTGGACCGGGCCGCGTCCGTGCTGATGGCCGACGCGGCGGAGCGGGCCGGGGTCCGGAGGTTCATCCAGATCTCGTCCATGGGCGCGGGCAAGCCGCCGAGGGGCGGCGACGAGGTGTGGGCCGCGTACATCAGGGCCAAGACCGAGGCCGAGGAGGACCTGCGGGCCCGCGACCTCGCCTGGACGATCCTGAGGCCGGGACGGCTGACCGACGAGCCCGGCACGGGCCTGGTCCGGCTGGCGCCCGAGGTCCCGCCGGGGTCGGTGCCGCGCGACGATGTGGCCGCCGTCATCATGGCCCTGCTCGAAGCACCGGGTACGGCCCGCCGCACGCTGGAACTCGTCTCGGGGGAAACTCCCATCATCGACCTTGTTGCGACAGAGTGATGCTTGTGACTGAATATCGCGTACTTGGACGTACCGGACTGAAGGTGAGCCCGCTCTGCCTCGGGGCGATGATGTTCGGCGGATGGGGCGAGTCCGACCCCGGACAGGCCGCCAAGATCATCGACCGCGCCTTCGACGCCGGCATCAACTTCATCGACACCGCCGACGTCTACTCCCAGGGCGTGTCGGAGGAGTTCGTCGGCCAGGCGCTGGCCAAGTCGGGCAAGCGCGACGACGTGGTGCTGGCCACCAAGGTGCACGGCGCCATGGGAGAGGGCCCCAACCAGCGGGGCAACTCCCGCCGCTGGATCATCCAGGAGGTCGAGAACAGCCTGCGCCGCCTCGGCACCGACTGGATCGACCTCTACCAGATCCACCGGCCCGACCCGGACACCGACATCGAGGAGACCCTCGGCGCGCTCACCGACCTCGTACGCCAGGGCAAGGTCCGCTACATCGGCAGCTCCACCTTCCCCGCGCACCAGATCGTCGAGTCGCAGTGGGCGTCGGAGCGGCGCTCGCTCGAGCGGTTCGTGTGCGAGCAGCCGCCTTACTCGCTGCTCGTGCGCGGCATCGAGGCCGACGTGCTGCCCGTGACCCAGAAGTACGGCATGGGCGTCATCGTGTGGAGCCCGCTCGCCGGCGGCTGGCTGAGCGGCCGCTACCGCAAGGGGCAGGACGCGCCGCAGACGATCAGGGCGCAGCGGCTGCCCGAGCGGTACGACATGACCAAGGAGGTCAACCAGCGCAAGCTGGACGCGGTGGAGCAGCTCGCCGTGCTGGCAGAGGAGGCCGGCGTCACGCTGGTCGAGCTGGCGATCGCGTTCACGATCCGACATCCCGGAGTGACCTCCGCCATCATCGGGCCGCGCACCATGGAGCACCTGGAGGGCCAGCTGACGGCCGCGGAGGTGCGCCTGTCGGACGACGTGCTGAACCGCATCGACGAGATCGTCCCGCCCGGCGTCACGCTCAACCCCGCCGACCGGGGGTGGCAGCCGCCGCAACTGGCCGACGCGACCCTCCGCAGACGTCCCTGACCTGATGCTTTGCCGATTCTGGGGGTGTGGCTTCCGGCATCGGCGGTAGGGGTCCCCTGAAGTGAGGGGGACTTCGATGTCATTCTTCGGCGGGGACCCGTTCAGGGGGTTCGAAGAGCTCACGGGCCGGGTGTTCGGCGGCATGGAGTCCTGGCCGCCGGCCCGGCCCGGCGTGCAGCGCGTGGACGTGGGCAGGCTGCTGTCCGCCTCGGCGAGGGAGGTCCTGCGCCGGGGCCTGGACGCGGCGGGCGAGCGTGGCGCGCCCGACCTGGACGTCCTGGACATTCTCGACGCGTTGCTCGAGGACGACGCGGTCCGCTCGATGCTGAGCACGGCCGGCGTGGACCCGGGCAGGCTGCGCGACCGCATCGACGACCTGGGCGGGCCGGGCCAGGCCGGGGAGCCGCCCACGACGCTCTCGCCGGCGGCCAAGAGGGCCATCCTCGACGCCCAGCGGATCGCCCGCGCCCTGCGGTCGTCGTACATCGGGCCCGAGCACCTGCTGCTCGCCGTCGCCGCCAACCCCGACTCCGTCGCCGCCCGCCTCCTGCAGGAGCAGGGCGTCTCCGCGAACGAGCTGCAGGACGCCATGATGGCCGGCCCGCACAGGGCGCGCGGGGACGGCGGTCGCCGCCCGAGCGACACGCCGACGCTCGACGAGTACGGACGGGACATCACGGAAGAGGCCCGGCAGGGCAGGATCGACCCGGTCGTCGGCCGCGAGGACGAGATCGAGCAGGCCATCGAGGTGCTGTCACGCCGTACCAAGAACAACCCGTGCCTGATCGGCGAGCCGGGCGTCGGCAAGACCGCGATCGTCGAGGGCATCGCCCAGCGCATCGTGAACGGCGGCGTCCCCGACCCGCTTAAGGACCGGCGCGTCGTCGGCCTCGACCTGACCGGGATGGTGGCCGGGACGAAGTACCGGGGCGAGTTCGAGGAGCGCATCAAGAAGGTCATCGACGAGGTGCGCGCCCACTCCGACGAGGTCATCGTCTTCATCGACGAGGTGCACAACCTGGTCGGGGCGGGCGCCGCCGAGGGGGCCATGGACGCGGCCAACATCCTCAAGCCCGCCCTGGCCCGCGGCGAACTGCACGTCATCGCGGCCACCACGATCGACGAGTACCGCAAGAACATCGAGAAGGACGCCGCGCTCGAGCGCCGCTTCCAGCCCATCCTGGTCGCCGAGCCGACCGTGGAGGAGACGGTCCAGATCCTGGCCGGGCTGCGGGACGCCTACGAGGCGCACCACCAGGTCCGCATCACCGACGAGGCCCTGGACGCGGCCGCGACCCTGTCCGACCGCTACATCGCCGACCGGTTCCTGCCCGACAAGGCCATCGACCTCATGGACCAGGCCGGCGCCCGCGTGCGGCTGCGCTCGCGCACGCCCGGCGCGGACGTCCGCGAGCTGGAGGAGCGGCTCGACGCGCTGCGCCGTGACAAGGACCAGGCCATCTCCTCCGACAACTTCGACCGCGCCAAGGAGCTCACGACGCAGATCGACAAGGTCAGGCCGGAGCTGGAGCGCGCCAGGCAGGGGACGGACTCCGTGCCCCTGGTCACGGTGGAGGACATCGCCGAGGTGGTCTCCCGCCGTACCGGCATCCCGGTCACCCAGCTCACCCAGCAGGAGCGCGAGCGCCTGATGCGCCTGGAGGAGCACCTGCACGAGCGGGTGATCGGCCAGGACGAGGCCGTCACCGCCATCGCGGAGGCCGTACGCAGGGCCAGGGCGGGGCTGAAGGATCCGGACCGCCCGATCGGCAGCTTCCTGTTCCTCGGCCCGACCGGCGTCGGCAAGACGGAGCTGGCCAGGGCGCTCGCCGCGGCGCTGTTCGGCGGCGAGGAGCACATGGTCCGCATCGACATGAGCGAGTTCCAGGAGCGGCACACGGTCTCCCGCCTCATCGGCGCGCCGCCCGGATATGTCGGGTACGAGGAGGCGGGCCAGCTCACCGAGGCCGTCCGCCGCCGCCCGCACGGCGTGCTCCTGCTGGACGAGATCGAGAAGGCCCACCCGGACGTCATGAACATCCTGCTGCAGATGCTCGACGACGGCCGGCTCACCGACGGCCAGGGCCGCACGGTGGACTTCACCAACACGATCGTGATCATGACGAGCAACCTCGGCGCCCAGATCGTCCTGGAGTGGTCCGGCGCCGCCAAGGAGCTCGAGGAGCGGCTCATGGACGTGCTGCGGCACTCGCTCCGTCCGGAGCTGCTCAACCGCATCGACGAGACGATCGTCTTCCAGCGGCTGGAACGCGACCAGCTCCGCCAGATCGTGGACCTGATGCTGGAACGCACCCGCCAGCGCCTGCGCGGCCAGGCGGTCACGCTGGAGGTCACGGAGGCGGCCAAGGACTGGCTGGCCGAGCGCGGCTACCAGCCCGAGTTCGGCGCCCGGCCGCTGCGCCGCACGGTGCAGCGGGAAGTGGACAACCGGCTCTCCACGATGCTGCTGACCGGCGAGGTCACGGAGGGCGGCACGGTCACGGTGGACGTCGAGGGCGACCACCTCGTCTTCCGCGCCACCGCCCCGGAACCGGTCGGCTGACGGTTCCCGGCGGCCATCAGAATAACGGCGATCGAGCCGTGGCGGACCCCCTAATTATCGGGATGGGTGGAGAGACGCACGCGGACCATATTGGGTTTGCGGCATTCGACTTCCACCAATTCCATGCAAAGGGGAAATGCCATGAAACTGGCGGCCCGGGTGTTCAGTACGACGCTGGCGCTGCTCCTCGCCGGCACCGGTACGGCGTCGGCGGAGCCTGCGAAGGCGGCGCTGTCCGTGCGGCACTTCTACAACGTGCGTTTCCAGCGGTGCCTGGACGCGGACACGAACACGGGCGGGAACGGCGGGATCGTTCAGCTGTGGGACTGCGGCCCGTGGAACCAGCAGTGGTGGCGATGATCAGGCAGGCGTCTGCCAGGAAACATGTGGTCCTCCTCGTCCATGATCGGGACAATCCGGTATGAGAGTTCACCGCTGAGGAGGAGACATCTGGATGGCTGCTTCGCGAGCCGCCCTTACACGCGACGACCTGAGGCTGAAGGTCGCCGTCCAGCGTGGGCGGCTCGGCGGCACGGATTTCCGGGTGATCCGACCGGCTGGACCGTTGCAGAACGGGGCGCTCTACCAGGCCCGAGATTGCTACGAGATGTATGTGGACCGGACGGACGGCCGACGCATCGGCACTCTGATGCTGCTCGCGGCGCGATCCCCGCGATCCCTGATCTACCTGCCGATGCGCACCACGCCGACCGCTCCCGGGGTCGGCTGGGACGACGAGAAGCGGCTCGACCTCGTGCTGGCCCATCGCGCGGTGCAGTTCCAGCCCTCACGGTGGAAGCAACTGCGGGAGCGCTGCAACGCGGGGAACGCTCCCCGAGAGCTGCGCACGGCAAGCATCCCGGCAAGAGACCTGCCGGCCGACCACGGGCCGAACACCTCAGTGCGAAGCGATCCGAAGCACGGCAACCTGCTCCACCAGGCCCTCTACGCCGAGACCCTGTTCCTGACGGGCGGCACGACGGCGTTCCGGGAGGCGGCACAGGAGATCTTCGCCGTCACCAAGGACGGGCCACCCCACGCCGCGACGCGGCATTACGTGCCCGGCGCCTGCAATTACCACGTCTGCCGCAACCTCTACGACTGGCCGGAACTGGAGGAGCACGACTGGGACCAGTTCCATGTGGAGTTCTGCCCGCGATGGGCTAAATGATCAGGCGAAGGACTCCCTGAGGCGGACAGAACGGCAGGCATCACGCACCGCCCGGGCCGGGGCGAGGCTCCTGGTCGTAGACTCCGACCGACCAGAGACCCCGCCGAGGGCCGGTCTCGGCCGCCAGGCGCTCCGGCATCGCGATGATCGCCTCGCGATCCCACGGTCCGTCGCACCTGCCCGCCCGCCGGTCGGCGAGGGCGCACTTCTCAGCCAGCCCGGCCGATCCGATCGGCGCGTCGGCGGGGAAGACCCAGACCTCGAGAGTCTGCGGGGCCCGCAGCCAGTCCGGTGTCACCGACGTCTGGTCGTACTGGACCTGGAGACCCGGGCCCAGCCGTACGCACGGGGTGAGATCATTCCACCTGCCCTGCGCGTCCCTGACCAGGACCCACCCCTTCGGGTCGGCGCACCGGATCCCGATCCCCGTGTGGACGCTGGTCGGCCGGAACGTGATACGTACGCTTTCCCCCACGGACCGGTAGGACTGCCCGTAGATCAACGACACCGGCCCGTACCGGCTCCCCACTGTCCGCGGCAGTTCGACTCCCTCCAGGAAGTGCGCCGTGACGCCGGTGGCCGGCTCGCCGAGGTTCGCGCCGGGCCACGGCACGCCGGCCAGGGAGACAACCGCCGCGGCAGCCGCCGCCACAGCCGCCCCCGCCGCCACCCGCCGGCGCAGGCGCGTCCTGGCTCCCCGTCGCCTGATCTCGCTCACCAGGGGAGCCGGCCCGCCCTCGCGGACGCTGTTCTCGGCGAACACCGCACGCAGGTCGTCCTCGGTGTACTGAGTCATCGAAGCGCCTCCAGCTTCAGGTCGTCCAGTGCGGGATCCACGCGAAGCCGCGCCAGTGCCCTGCTCAGCTGTTTCTTCACACTGCCGACCGAGCATCCGAGCACGTCGGCCACCTGATCCGGGGTCAGATCGTCGAAGTAGCGCAGGACGAGCGCCGCGCGTTGCCGGGCCGGCAGGCCGCCGACCGCCGCCCAGAGGGCCGAGCGCCGCGCGACGCCCGTCTCGAACTCCGGCTCGGCCGGGCCCTCGGGCAGCTCCTCGGTCGGCAGCTCTCCTCTCCAGCGCCGCCGCCACCAGGAGGCGTGCGTGTTGACGAGGATCCGGTACACGTACGGGTCGGGGTCGTCCCCGATCCTGCGCCACGCCGTCCAGGCCTTGACCAGCGCCGTCTGCACCAGGTCCTCGGCCGCCTGCCAGTCCCGGGTCAGCAGGTACGCCGTACGGCACAACCGCTCGTGTCGTTGCCCGACATATTCGGCGAACTCATCCGCCATCGCGTCCTCCAGATCCGTTCCCCGTCACGGTTTACTACCGGTTGGAGGGGCGGTCCGGGTGACAGGACCTCAGGACAGGGCGGCAAGGGCGCGGTCGCGGCACTCCGCCAGGGTGAGCCCCGCCAGCGCCTCCCGTACGGCGGGCACGCACACGGGGGCCATGGACAGGCTCGTCACGCCGAGCCCCACCAGCAGGGGCGCGAGCAGCGGGTCGCCGGCCGCCTCCCCGCACACCCCGACCGGCTTGCCCGCCTCCTGCCCGGCCTCGGCGCACATGGCGATCAGCTGCAGCAGCGCGGGCTGGCGCGGGTCGAGCAGGTCGGCAAGGGCGGAGTGCTGGCGGTCGGCGGCGAACGTGTACTGGGCCAGGTCGTTGGTGCCGATGCTGAGGAAGTCCACCTCCCGCAGCAGCCGCCCGGCCCGCAGCGCCGCCGCCGGGACCTCCACCATCGCGCCCACCCGGGCGATGCCGCGGGCTCTCGCCCGCCGCACGAACCCGCTCGCCTCGGCCACGGTGGTGACCATGGGCGCCATCACCCACGCCTCGGCGCCCGTCTTGCGGGCCGCCTCGGCGATCGCGTCGAGCTGGGTGTCCAGTACGTCCGGCAGCAGGCGGTCCACGCGCAGGCCGCGCACGCCCAGGGCCGGGTTCGGCTCCGCGGGGAGGCCGAGGAACGGCAGCGGCTTGTCGGTGCCCGCGTCGAGCGTCCGCACGATCACGCTCTCCGCCTGCGCGAACACCTCCGCGTACGCGGCCACCTGCTCCTCGAACGACGGCGCCGTCGTCCGGTCGAGGAAGAGGAACTCCGTCCGGAACAGCCCGACCCCCTCCGCGTCCGGCCGCAGGTCCTTGGCGGAGCCGATGTTGAGCAGCAGCTTGACCGGGTGGCCGTCCTTCGTCCGGCCCGGGCCGCTGCCTGCCGCCAGCCTGGCCCGATCGGCGCGGTCGCCCTCCCTGACCTCGGCCGCCTGCTCGTCGGTGAGCCCGACGGCGACCTCGCCGGTGCCGCCGTCCACGCCGACGACCGTGCCGTCGGGGACGTCCATGATCCCCGCGCACGCCACGACCGCGGGAAGGCCCCGGCCACGGGCCAGGATCGCGGTGTGGCTCGTCGGGCCGCCCCGCTCGGTGACCAGCGCCAGGACGTCCGGGCCCAGCCCGGCGGTGTCGGCGGGGGAGAGGTCCTCGGCCACCAGCACGTACGGGTGGCCGGGGGCGGGCAGGCCGGGCATGGGCAGGCCCAGCGCGAACGCCACCGCCCGGTGCCTGAGGTCGTCGAGGTCGGCGGCCCGCTCGGCCATGTACCCGCCGAGCGCCGCCAGCGCGTCCCGGTGCTCGGCGAAGGCCGCGTCCAGGGCGCGGGCGGCGTCCATCCCCTCCCGTGCCCGCCGCTCGGCGTCCTCCAGGAGCACGGGGTCCTCGGCGATCATGGCCAGCGCCTCGAGGATCTCCGCCGCCTCGGCGGCCGTGCCGTCGGCGTGTCCGGCGGCGGTGGCGCGTCCGGTGGCGCGTCCGGCGGCGGTGGCGCGCTGGGTGAGGTCGGCCGCGACCGCCGCCAGGGCCTGGGCGACGATGGCCGCCTCGGCGGCGTGGTCGGCGGCGTGGTCGGTGGCGTGGTCGGTGGCGGGGCGTGGCGGGGGCAGCGTCGGAGGGGCGGCCATCCGGATCGCAGGTCCCGCCGCGCGCCCCCGGCTCACCCCGAGGCCGGTGAGAAACCCGGAGGGCTCAGGTGTCGAGGGCTCAGGTGTCGAGGGCTCAGGCATCGAGGGCCTCTTCCGCGTCCAGGTCGCGCGAGAGCAGCGCCACCAGCGAGTCCAGCGCCTCCTCGGCCCCCGGCCCGTCCGCCTCCAGCGTCACCTCCGCGCCGTGCCCGGCCCCCAGCGACAGCACCCCGAGCATGCTCTTCGCGGGCACCGCCTTCTCCCCGAGCCGCACCGTCACCGGCACCCCGAGCCGCGCCGCCGCCTGCACGAACAGCTTGGCCGGCCGGGCGTGCAGGCCGCCGGCAGAGGCCACGACCACCGTTCGATGTGCCATCCCGCACCTCCTAGGGTTCAATTGTGACCTTGATGGCCGCGCCCCGGCTGACGAGGTCGATCCCGTCGAGCACCTGGGGCAGCGGCAGCCGGTGGGTGATGAGGTCGGAGACCACCACGTCGCCGGAGGCCACCAGCCGCAGCGCTTCCGCGTTGTGGGCGGGGCTGGAGCCGTTGGCGCCGACGATGGTGAGCTCGCGGTAGTGCACGAGGTTCGAGTCGAGCGTGACGAGCGGATCGTCCTTGGGCAGGCCGCCGAAGAAGCTGATCCGCCCCTGCCTGGCCGCCATCCGCACCGCCTGCTCCTGCGCCGCGCCCGAGGCCGCCGCCGTGATCACCACGTCGGCGCCGCGCCCGCCGGTCAGCTTGAGCACCTGCTCGACGGGGTCGGCGTCGATCGCGGCGTCGGGGCGTACCAGTTCGGAGGCCATCGCCAGCCGCTGCGCGTTGACGTCCACGAGGAAGACCCGGGCGGCGCCGCGCGCCCGCGCCAGGCGCACGTGCAGGCAGCCGATCGGCCCCGCGCCCATCACCACCACGTCGTCGCCCGCGCCCACGCGTGCCAGCGACTGGCCGTTCAGCACGCAGGCGAGGGGCTCGGCCACCGACGCCTCCGCGAAGCCGACGCCGGGAGGGATGGCGTTGACGCCGTTCACGGCCAGCACCTTGGCGGGGATCACCATGTACTCGGCGAAGCCGCCGTCGTAGTGGTAGCCCATCGACTCCTGGTTGGGGCAGACCGTCAGGCGCCCCCGCCGGCACTCGGGGCACGTGCCGCACGGGATCGCGGCGATCACCTGCACCCGCTCGCCCGTCTCCACGACCTCGCCGGCGATCTCGTGGCCCATCACGCGGGGCGGCCTGATGTGGTGGTGCCCGAACTTGAGGATCTTGGCGTCGGTGCCGCACGTCGAGCAGTTCCGTACACGGATCTTCAGCTCGCCCGGCCCGGCGGCGGGCTCGGGCGCGTCCTCGATCCTGATGTCGCCGGGGGCGTGGAATCTGGCGACCTTCATGCGGCAAGCTCCTTCATCACCTCAGAGACCTCCGTGGCCTCGCGCAGCGCCCTGGCGCGGTCGGGGTCGAGCAGGATCTCGGCCAGCGCCGCCAGCAGCGGCACGTGCCCGTCGTCCTTGGCCGCGATGCCGACGCAGAGCGTGACCCGCTCGCCGTCCCAGTCGACGCCGCCGGGGAAGCGCACCACGCAGATGGCGTCCCGCCTGACATCCTCCTTGGAGGCGTTCGTCCCGTGCGGGATGGCCACGCCCTCGCCGACGTACGTGGAGATCGTCCGCTCCCGCTCGAGCATCGCCTCGATGTACGGCTCCGCGACCGCCCCCACCTCGACCAGCGCCCGCCCGCACCGGCGGATGGCCGCGGCGCGGTCGGGGGCGCTCTCGTGCAGCAGCACGGCCCGCGGGTCGAGCAGGCCGTCACGCATCGACGGTGCCGCCGTTCTTGATGGTGTTGATCAGCTTGGTCACGGCGGGGTCCCCCAGGAAGATCTGGAACGGCACCAGCACCTTCCCGGGGGCGGCGGCCCTGGCGCGGTCGGCGAGCCCGGCGTGGCAGAGGACCACGTCGGCGTCGTCGGGGATGGAGTTCACGGGCGT
Organism: Nonomuraea sp. NPDC050786; assembly: GCF_040654115.1. Taxonomy (NCBI): domain Bacteria; kingdom Bacillati; phylum Actinomycetota; class Actinomycetes; order Streptosporangiales; family Streptosporangiaceae; genus Nonomuraea; species Nonomuraea sp. NPDC050786. The sequence continues at coordinate 9,778 of NZ_JBFAHJ010000059.1, read as the reverse complement.
GTGCTCGACGGTGACGCCGGTCGCCTTGAGCTGCTTGCGCAGTGTGGAGGCGAGCATCACGCTGCTGCCCATGCCCGCGTCGCAGGCCACGATGATCTTGCGGATGTCCTTGCTGTCGATGCCGGCCATGGGTCAGGCCTCCCTGTTGGCGGTGTTGGTGGCGGATTCGGCGGCGGTTTCGGTGGCGGATTCGGTGACGGCTTCCTGCGAGCCCTCGGGTTCGTCCTTCCGCTCGCCCCTGCCGAAGCCGAGCAGGATCGCGGCGACGGCGAACGACACGCCCGCGGCCACGAGGATCCCCAGGCTGGAGCCGAGCCAGCCGCCCTTCGGGGTGACCGCGATGTAGGCGAAGATGCTGCCGGGCGACGGCGTGGCGACCAGGCCGGCCCCGGTGACCATGAACGTGAACACCCCGGCCGCGCCGCCCGCGATGACGGCCAGGATGAGCCGGGGCTTCATGAGCACGTACGGGAAGTAGATCTCGTGGATCCCGCCGAAGAAGTGGATGATCATCGCCGCGGGCACGCTCGGGCGCAGCTGGCGCGGGCCGAACAGCAGGTACGCCAGCAGCAGGCCGAGGCCGGGCCCGGGGTTCGACTCCAGCATGAACAGGATCGACTTGCCCGTCTCCGCCGCCTGGGCGACGCCGAGCGGGCCGAGCACGCCGTGGTTGATGGCGTTGTTCAGGAACAGCACCTTGGCGGGCTCGATCAGCACGGAGGCCACCGGGAGCAGGTTGTGGCCGATCAGCCAGCTGACCGCGTGGCCTGCGGCGGTGGTGACCGTCTGGACGATCGGGCCGATGCCGAGCATCCCGACCACGGCCATGGCGCCGCCCACGATGCCCGCGGAGAAGTTGTCCACGAGCATCTCGAACCCGGCCTTGGTCCGCTCCTCCGTGAACTTGTCCACATATTTCAGGATCAGGGCGGTGAGCGGGCCGATGATCATGGCGCCGAGGAACATCGGGGCCTCCGTGCCCACCACGACGCCCATCACCGCCACCGCGCCCACGACCGCGCCGCGCTGCCCGTGCACCATCCGGCCGCCGGTGTAGGCGATGAGGATCGGCAGCAGGGTCGAGATGATCGGGCTGACCATCTTGGCGAGCGTCTCGTTGGGCAGCCAGCCGGTCGGGATGAAGAGCGCGGTGATCAGGCCCCAGGCGATGAACGCGCCGATGTTCGGCATGATCATGCCGGCCAGGTGGCCGCCGATGCGCTGGATGGTGGCCTTGACACCGGTTCCGGTGACCGGGGGAGTGTAACTGTCGGCCATGGGACGTGCTCCTTCGGGGGGATGAGCAGTTGATCAGCCGCTGTGCTGGGTGAGGTGGGTGCCTGCGGAGGAGGTGGTGAGGAGCCGGGACGGGTCCGGCGGGCCGACGGTGACGGCCGCGGCGTCGATGCCGGCGGCGCCGATGTCAGCAGGGCCCGGCATGCGGCTGCCGGGCAGGCGGACCGCCGCGGCGCCCCAGGCCAGCGCCCGCGCCAGCGCCCGGGGGCCGTGCCCGCCGCCGGCGAGGAAACCGGCCAGCATGGCGTCGCCGGCGCCGACCGAGCTGCGCGGCCCGGTGACCGGGGCCTCGCCGTACCAGATGCCCTGGTCCTCGACGAGGACGGCGCCGTCGGCGCCCAGGCTGGCCAGCACGGCGCGCGCGCCCGCGGCCCGCAGCTTGCCGGCGGCCTCGACGACGTCGCCCAGGCGGCGGATGGGCATGCCGGTGGCGCCGGAGAGCTCCTCGAGGTTCGGCTTGACCAGCGCGGGCGCGGCGCCGAGCGCGCTGGCGAGCGCCGGGCCGCTGGTGTCGACCGCCACGTGGATGCCGGCCCCCGCGAACCGGCGGCACAGCCGGGCGTAGACGTCGGCCGGGACCTGCGGGGGCAGGCTGCCCGAGGCGACCACCCAGTCGGCCCCGTTGGAGGCGTCGTGGGCGGCGTCGAGCACGGCGTCGGCGATCGTGTCCAGCTCTCCGGCCGACAGCGCCGTGCCGGGCTCGTTGATCTTGGTGATGGTGCCGTCGGGTTCGGCCAGCGTGACGTTCGACCTGGTCGGGCCGGCCACCGGGACGGTGACCATGTCGAGCCCCTCCGCCGCGAGGAGCCGTACGAGCTGCCTGCCCTCGTCGCCGCCGAACGGCACCACCGCCCGGCTCGCCACGGCGTTGGCCAGCAGGGCGCGTGAGACGTTCACGCCCTTGCCGCCGGGGTCCAGGCGGGCGGCGGCGGCGCGGATGACCGCGCCCCGGTCGAGCGCGGCGATCTCGATGGTGCGGTCGAGGCTCGGGTTGAGCGTCAGGGTGAGGATCATGCCCTGATCACCTCCGGCCCCGCCGCCGCGAGGTCGGCGGCCAGGGCGACGTCCAGCCCGGTGTCGGAGATGACCACGTCGATCTCGCCCAGCTCGGCGAATCTCGCCAGGTACGTGTTCGTGAACTTCGTGTGGTCGGCCAGCAGCACGCTGCGCTGCGCGGCCTTGACCATGGCCCGCTTGATCGCCGCCTCCGCCGGGTCGGGCGTGGTCAGCCCCCGGGTGAGCGAGCAGCCGTTGGTCGCCATGAAGGCCACGTCCACGTTGAGGCCGGCCAGCGGGCGCAGCGCCCAGTCGTCGACCGTCGCCAGGGTCTTGCCGCGTACCCGGCCACCCAGCATGATCACGTGCAGGTTGGCGCGGGCGGCCAGCGCGGTGGCCAGCGGCGGGGAGTTCACCACGACGGTGAGCTCGCGGTCGGCGGGCAGCACCTGGACCAGGCGGCCCGTGGTGGTGCCCGCGTCGATGATCACGGAACCGTCCTCGGGGAGCTCGGCCAGCGCGGCCTTGGCGATGCGCTCCTTCTCGGCGGTCAGCACCTCGTCGCGGGCGGCCAGCGCGGGCTCGAACCCGAGGCGCTCCACGGGGATGGCGCCCCCGTGCACCCGGCGCAGCACGCCCGCCCGCTCCAGCGACGTCAGGTCGCGGCGGATCGTCTCGGTGGTCACGTCGAGCTCGGCGGCCAGCGTCACCACGTCGACGCGGCCCGCGGCGCGCGCCCTGCGCAGGATCTCCTGCTGCCGCTCCTCGGCGTACATGATGTTGGTTCACCGCCGTTTCGGGTTGGTTTCTGCTTTATTTGAACCCGTTTTCGTTGGACGGTCAAGGGCTGGTAGGTATAGGCGGATGCGAAGCAAGCCCCTGGCCGCCGCGGCGGCGGCCGTACCCCTTCTTGCCGGGCTCGCCGCGCCCGCCTACGCCGCTCCGAAGGTCCCCGCCGGCACCACGGCGTCGTGGCTGGTGTTCGACCGGCAGGCGGGCAAGTTCGTGGCCACCCGGAACGCGCACAGGAAGTTCCGCTCGGCCTCGGTCGTCAAGATCCTCATCGCGATCGACTACCTGGAGCGGCGCACGAGCGTGCCCGCCGCCGACGCCCGGCTCCTGAAAGTCATGCTGCGCTCCAGCGACGACGACGCGGCCTCGACGTTCTGGGACCGCGACGGCAAGGGGCAGATCATCGTGCGCATGGCGCGCAAGCTCGGCCTGTCCGACACCGCGCCGCCGCCCGCCTCGAAGCCCGGGTTCTGGGGTTACACCTCGCTGAGCGCGTACGACATCGTGCGGACCTACCGCTACCTGCTCGACCGGGCCGACGCCCGGGTCAGAGAGACGGTCCTCGGCCACCTGCGGCAGTCCACGCCGTGCGGGACGGACGGCTTCGACCAGACGTTCGGCATCCCCGACGCGGCGCCGCGGCCGTGGGCGGTCAAGCAGGGCTGGTCGGGCTTCGGCGCGACCCCGCCCACGCGCTGCTCCGACGCCCGGGCCGTCGGGGCGCCCATCTCGTGGATCTCCCAGCGGGCCGTCGGCTCGGGGGTGCCCGACTACGGCCGTCCCGTGCTGCATACGACGGGGCTGGTGGGCAAGAACGAGCGGTACGTCATGGCGGTGCTGACGGCACACCCGGCGGGCGGCGCGTGGAGCGCCTCCGTCAAGCGCATCACCACGCTGACGAGCGAGCTGTACCGCGGCCTGTCCTAGACGGCGGAAGGAGACCTATGGGCGACAGCGTGTCGTTGGCCCAGCTCGTCCATCGTCTGGAAGCGGTGGTGGGTGACCTACGAGGAATCCCTGTCGACGTCGAGCGGGTGGATGACGACGCGCTCGTCCGGGAGCAGATCGCGCAGGTCGTCCCCGCGGCCGGCGAGTTGCGCGCCATGCAGCCTTTGAGCGCGGTGGAGAAGGGCTCCCAGGAGCAGAAGAGCAGGCGCAGGGTGCTCGATGCTCTGGAGCGTGGCATGACGATGCGCACGATCGTCCACGCGAGCGTGCTGGACGACCCTCGCAAGGCGGCCCGGATCAGGCAGTTGCATGCCTCCGGTGACCTGCACCGGGTCGTCGACGAGCCGATTCAACAGGTGCTCATCTTCGACCGTGCTGTGGCGTTCCTGCGGATGACCCCCTTCACCTACGCGCCGGGCACTTTGGTGATCAGGCAGCAGAGTCTCCTCGCCGCCCTCATCGACCTGTTCGAGCGGACCTGGGCGACGGCCAGGGAGATCGACGAGCCGACGCGCAGGCTGAGTGCCCGCGAACGTGAGGTGCTCGCCCTGATCGCGGAGGGGCGCTCCAACAGCGCCGTCGCGCGCGCCCTGTCGATCACGGAGGCGGCCGTCGGCAAGCACGTGGCCAGCCTGTTCGCCAAGCTCGAGCTGCCCGAGACCGCTGACGACAACCGGCGGGTGCTGGCGGTGCTCGCCTACCTGCGCGGCACGGTGAGGTAGTGCCAGGCCCACCCCGATCTCGCCCTGGCCCCCATGCCGGCGGAATCCCGGGCGACGTTCAATGATGTCGTGCAACGAATGACTGGATTACTGATCGGCGCGATCTTCGGCGCGATTTTCGTCGTTGTCAACGCGCAGAGCCCGCTGAACGCCGTGACCGTGAGCCTGCTGCGGGCAGTCGCCTGCCTGGCGGCCGCGAGCGTCATCGGCATGTGGTTCGCCACGGCCCGGAGGGAGCGGCCCGCCGCGGGATCGCAGCGAAACATGTTCAGCCGCGGTTACCTGATCGTCGTCGCCGCCGAGGCGATCCTGCTCCTCGGCGGGCTTCGGGTGCTGGCCGCCCTGGCACGTCCCGAGCAAGCCAACGTGGCGTGGGTGGCACTGGTGGTTGGCGGGCATTTCATCGCACTGGCACCGATCTGGAAGGATTGGGGGATCGCCGTGCCCGGGGTGGTGCTCACCCTGCTCGGCACCGGCGGCCTGGTTCTGACCTCGACGGCCGCCGTCGCCTGGGTGCCGTTCGTCAGCGGTGTGCTGTCCGGGGTGGTGCTGCTGATCGGCGCCCTCTTCTTCGGTTGGCGCGCTGTGACGACTCGGACGGCCTAGTCCAGGCCTCCAGCGGGACGAGCGCATCACCACGCTGACGAACGAGCCGTACCGGAGCCTCTCCCAGCATCGGCTTGGAGAGCCTCCTGCTCCAGGCGCACCTTCTTCGGCACGCACATCCGCCAGGCCTCCAGCACCAGCTCCCGCATCTCGGCCACGTCAAGGGCGGCCACGCGTGCCACCACCCAGTTGAAGCGCAGGTCGGACTCCCTCGGCATGAGGAACTTGTCCGGCTCGGCCGCCACCAGCGCCGCGCGCTCCTCCTTCGGGAACCCGAAGCCCATCAGCGTCTCGTCCCGCGAGAACGCCACGTAGACGATCCTGCCTACCCGGAACTTCACCCGGTCCCGGATCAGGTGCTCCGACGAGCGCGGGAGCGTGTGCGCGAACTGGCGTACATCGTCGACTGTGACCACGCGGCAAACGTTACTGGTTGCCCTCCGCGGCCGAAATGTCGGCGAGCGCCGAGTTGGGGTCGCGCTCGAGGGCCAGGTCGCCGAGGCTGACGATGCCGACCGCGCGGCCGTCCTCGACCACCGGCAGGCGCCGCACGGCGTGCGAGCGCATGAGCTGGACCGCCTGGTCGATGCCGGCGTCGGGGCCGACGGCCTCGACGGAGGGGCTGCAGGCCTCGCGCACCGGCGTCTCGGGGGCCTTGCCCGCCGCGACGACCCGCACGGTGATGTCGCGGTCGGTGATGATGCCCCGCATCCGCCCGTTGTCGTTGACGATGACGGCGCCCGCGTCGTTGTCGCGCATCAGCGCCGCCGCGACGGACACCGGCTGGTCGGCCTCGACCGTCGCGGGGTGGGACGTCATCACATCGGCCACGGTCTTCGCCATGGGATCCTCCTGGTAGATCGGTCCAGCCGACCTCTACCCCGGCGGATACACGGCTCACGGGACTTTGTCGTGTCTCTGCGTTCCGCTAGAGGGTCTTGGCCGCCAGGCGGATCTCGTCGAGCAGGACCGCCAGGTCGCGCTCCGTCGTGTCAGGGTGCAGGAAACACGCCCGCAGCGCATGACGGCCGCCCAGCCGGGTGCCGGTGATGAACGCGTTGCCGCGCGCCTGCACCGCGCCCGGGATCGCCCGGTTGACCGCGTCCGACCCCGGGCGGTAGCGGAAGGCGGTGATCGAGGTGACGACGGGGGAGAGGAGCTCGAAGTCGTCCGACTCCTCGACCATGGCGGCGAGCGTGCGGGCCAGCCCCGCTGTGTGGTTCACCAGCCGCGTGACGCCGGACCGGCCCAGGTGCGACAGCGTCGCCCAGGTCTTGAGCGCGCGGAACGGGCGGGTCTGCTCGGGCCCGTACTCGGAGAACCACCCCAGATCGCCCGCATTGTCGTCGATCAGGTACGACGGCACCAGGCTGAACGCGGCCCGCGCCGCCCCAGGGTCGCGCAGCAGCGCGCAGCCGCAGCCCACCGGGACACCGAGCCACTTGTGCGGGTCCAGGGCCAGCGAGTCGGCCCGATCCAGCCCCGCGTAGTGCGGCGCCGCGCCGTCGGCCAGCACGCCGAGCGCCCCGTACGCGCCGTCCACGTGGAACCAGAGCCCGTGCTCGGCCGCCACGTCGGCGATCTCGCCGAGCGGGTCCACCGCGCCGGAGTTGACGGTGCCCGCGCTGCCCGCCACGCAGAACGGCCGCAGGCCCCGCCCGAGGTCCTCCTCGATCATGGTGCGGAGCGCGCCCACGTCCATCCGGTACGCGCCGTCCACCGGGACCGTGCGGACCTGCCGCGATCCCAGGCCGAGGAGCTGGGCCGCCTTGTGCAGGCAGCTGTGGCCCTCCTCGGTGACGTACAGGACCATGGGCGGCCGCCCGGACAGGCCCTCCTCGCGGGCGTCCCAGCCGTCGGCGAGCGCCGCCCGCTGGCGGGCGGAGGCCAGGCAGATCACGGTGGCCATGGACGCGCCGCTGGTCAGCAGCCCGCCTCCGGGCGGGTGCGGGAACCCGACCAGCTCGGCCAGCCACCGCACCACCGTCCGCTCCAGGTGCGGCCCCGCGTGGTCGCCCCCGGCGCAGCTCGGGTTCATGGCGGCGGCCAGCGGCTCGACCAGCACACCGGCGGGGTTGGGCGGGGAGTTCACCCAGCCGAAGAAGCGGGGGTGGCCGTTGCCCATCGGGTACGGCAGCATGCGGGTACGGGCCTCCTCGAGCAGCTCGTCGAGCGGCCTGCCGCGCTCGGGCAGCTCCTGACTGCTCAGCCAGGCCCGCTCGGCGTCCGGCACGGGCTGCCACACGGGTCGCCCACCGAGCCCGGCCAGGTGCTCGGCCGCGATCGCCGCCGCCACGGCCCCGACCTTGCCCAGCCCGCTGTCCGCCGCGTCGGTCACGCGCATGCCCTGCGCGGTCGCGTCGCCGGGGCGCTCGTGGTGTGCGCTCGCGTCGGAGACGCGCTCCTGTGGTGTGCTCGCATCGGCGGCGCGCTCCGGGCGTGCGGTCGCATCGGCGGCGCGCTCCTGGCGTGCGGTCGCGTCGGCTGCGAGGTGCGGGTCGCGGTCAGCCATCGGGCGATTCCTTCCAAGGATCGTGCTCCCCGGCGCCGCCCAGCTCCATGGCCAGGTAGTAGACGCAGTCCACGGCGCCGTCGTTGGCGAAGGCGTGGCGGCAGTCGCCCGGATAGTACGCCGAGTCACCGGCCCCCAGCTCGTACGCCCTGCCGTTGATCGTCAGCCGCAGGCTGCCGTGCTCGACCGCGAGATACTCCCGCGACCCCGGCGCGTGCGGCGCGAACTCGCCCGCGTCCACGCCGGGTCCGATGGTCGTGCGCATGAACTCGAACTCCACGTCCGCGAGCACCGGCGACAGCACGCGCCGCTCCCACCCCGACGGGTCGCGTAGCACGCGCTGTTCGGCGTGGCGCAGCACCCGCATCGCCGCGTGCGCGGGCTCGTCGAGCAGCCGGGCGATCGACGTGCCGAGGGCCGTGGCCAGCCGGTCGAGCACCAGCACCGTCGGTGTCTTGGCGCCCCGTTCGACCTCCGAGACCATGCTCCGGCTGATGCCGCTCAGCGCGGCCAGCCGCTCGACGGTCAGCCCGCGCGCCCGCCGTTCCGCGCGGATCCGCTGCCCCAGCTCGGCCATGGACAGGCCGCTCGACAGGACCCCTTCGCCTTCCATATGTCCACTATAGCGGTAGTTTGTCCGCGATAGCGGAATCGCCGTACGTTATGCCGATTCGCGCCACGGCAGGCGTGGCCGTACGACGTGCCGGATCAGGCGTCGATCCGGCCCCGCTCCGCGCATCCCAGCCGCGCAGCGGCCATGGCGCCGTGGTCCTCGCCGCCCCGACAGGGCCGGAAGACGTAGCCGTGCAGCGATCTCACGTCAGCGAGCGTAGGGTGCGGCGATCAGACGGCGGAACTGCGCCGGACAGGGCCGTCGTCACCGCCGCCACCGATGAGATCGTCGATGACCACTGTCACCGCAGGTAGGCGGTGAGCGGGAGTTGCTGGTCGCGTACCGCCTTGGTGACCAGGCCGGCGATCTGGCGGGCCCCGGCCGCTTCGAAGTGGGTGTGGTCGTCGGCGAAGAACGCGCCGACGGGGCCGGAGGTGTAGTCGCCGTTGAACGGGCAGAAGCGCAGGCTGTTGTAGAGGGTGTAGCTCAGTTTGTGCAGGTCGATGACCGGGGTGCCGGTGGCGGTGCCGACGTCGAAGGTCTCCGTCACGAATCCGCGGTTGCCGGTCGCCGTGCTTCCGCTGCAGGTCAGCGCGGCCACCGGGGTCACCAGTACGGGGTGCGCGCCGCGCTGCTGGGTGGCGCGGACCATGGCGGTGAGCAGTTCGCGGTACCGGGCCGAGCCGACGTGGCGCGGGCAGGTGGCCGAGCCGTCGTTGATGCCGAACTGGATGAACAGGTAGTCGCCGGGCTTCATCCCGGTGGAGGCGTTCAGCATCGCCTGCCAGCGGGCGGCGTAGGCGGTGGAGCTGAGCACGCACTCCCCGGCGGAGTTCTTGCTGCTGGTGACGGCGGACTCGTACAGCCAGGTCTGCACGCTGCGCCCGCCCACGGCGCTGTTGACCACGGTGGCGTCGGCGGTGAGGTACTGGCTGAGTTCCCGGCCCCAGCCGACGATGTTGCTGCCGGAGCTGTTGGCGACGGTGGAGTCTCCGGCCAGCCAGACCGTGATCTTGCTTGGGGGTGGGGTGGCGCCTGGGTCGAGGTCGAGGTAGTCGATGTTGGGCAGGCCGTCGGCGCTGGTCGGGTTCAGCCTGATCGTGTTGTCGCCGGCGTTGAGGGTGACCGCCAGCGTCTTGGTGGCCCACGTCGTCCAGGCGCCGGTGGGACCGAAGCCGCTGCCGGCCTGGGCGAGCGTGCCGTTGACCAGCACGTCGGCGGGGCGGCTGGTGGTCGCGCCGTTGGCGTACCGGATGGCGACGGTGGCCGTGCCGGCCTGGGAGGCGTTCACGG
>NZ_JBFAHJ010000058.1:0-33697 GCF_040654115.1 Nonomuraea sp. NPDC050786 | reverse complement strand
GTTGCCCGCATCGAGCGACCGCGCTCGTACAGGCGATCCTTGTGCTGCAGTTCGTGGAAGAAGGCCGCTACTCAGGATGAAAAATGCTCAGTATGCGACCACATCCGGCGGCACTTGGCTCCACAGTACGTTCCGCGGGAGGTCATGTTCGTTGCAGAATTGCCCAGGAATGTGGGTGGGAAGATCGTTCCCAGGCGCCTCAGATGAGCACCGCGGCCGCGCAATCAGGCGTTACTTCGATTCTTGCTCCGAGGACGGTCCTCAAGATCATCCCGATGATATCCCCGGATCATGGTCCTACGGCTGCATACGGGCGCCCTCACCTGCCTATCAAGGTGCACCAAGTAAAAGACCTGCGGCTAAGAAACCGCAGGTCAGGGGCTGAAACGCCTAGTGGAGAAGCGTGCCCCCGGCAGGATTCGAACCTAATGACTCCGTACGACCCGGAGTTGCGCCGACTCGGGCACTTGCCCCGAAGCCTCGATTCGAATCGGAGCTTGACTCCTGACCGCAGGCCGTGCGAACGGGGCGAGGGCCTGGCGGGTGGCGGTCGACGGGGAGGTCACGTCCACGGACGTGGTGTATGAATCGATCTTCGAGTGATCCTGTTTCTGCAGGTTAAGCGGTAAGTGTCTGCGGGAGCGGGTTCGGGGCCGGTGTGTCGCTGGCGACAAGCCGGAGACGGGTCTTGGCCAGCACGTCCAGGCCCATGTAGCGGCGGGCTTCGGTCCATTCGTCGGTCTGTTCGGCCAGCACCGCGCCGACCAGCCGGATGATCGCGGCTCGGTCGGGGAAGATGCCGACCACGTCGGTGCGGCGGCGGATCTCTTTGTTCAGCCGCTCACAGTTTGACCAGATCTGGCGCCAGGTCTCGCGGGGGAAGGCGGCGAAGGCCAGCAGGTCCGCGCGGGCGGCGTCCAGGTGCTCGCACGCGGCCGGGTACTTGGTCTCCAGGGCGTCGATGACCCAGGCGTGCTGAGCCCGGACGGCCTCGGTGGTGGGCTGGTCGAAGATGGTGCGCACCAGGGTGGCCACCCACGGCTGCGCTGATTTGGGCACGGTGGTGAGCAGGTTGCGCAGGTAGTGGAGCCGTCAAGAAATAAGGCGTTGCTTTCCGATCTTGAACTCGTTGACTGGTATGGGCATACCGAGCGAGGTCCGCGATCAGCTCGTGTTGCGGTTCAGGGTGCTGTTTCCGCATTTGAACGAGCGACGGCGGCGTCTGGTGATGGGGCAGGAGGCTCGGCTGCTCGGACATGGTGGGGTACGGATGGTGGCGGCGGTGGCCGGAGTGTCCGAAACTACGGTCCGCACCGGGGTGTTCGAGCTGGAGGCCGGCGAGGATCCGCTGCCGGACGGCCGCGTCCGTCGTCGTGGTGGAGGTCGCAAGGCCGCCGAAGCTCAGGACCCGGGTCTGGTGCCAACCCTGCTGGCGCTGGTGGAGCCGGATGAGCGTGGAGATCCGATGTCGCCGTTGCGCTGGACCACCAAGTCGCTGCGCGATCTGGCCCAAGAGCTGACCGGGCAGGGCCATCCAGTCTCGGCGCCGACGGTGGGCCGGCTGTTGAAGGAACAAGGCTTCAGTCTGCAGGCCAATGCCAAGACGCTGGAAGGCAAGCAGCATCCGGACCGGGATGCGCAATTCCGTTACATCAACGAGCAGGTCAAGGCCCATCAGGCGGACGGCGAGCCGGTGATCAGCGTGGACACGAAGAAGAAGGAGCATCTGGGCGATCTGCCGAACGCCGGCCGGCAGTGGCGGCCCAAGGGCGATCCGGTTCGGGTCGAGGACCACAGCTTCTTCTTCACCGGCCCGGACGTGCCGCACGCGATCCCGTACGGGATTTACGACGTGGTCAACGACACGGGCTGGGTGAACGTCGGGATCGATCACGACACCTCGGCGTTCGCGGTGGAGTCGATCCGGCGCTGGTGGCGCGGCCGCGGCAGCCTGGACTACCCGAAGGCGAGCCGGCTGCTGATCACGGCGGACTGCGGGGGCTCCAACAGCTATCGCTACCGGTTATGGAAGGCCGAGCTGGCCGACTTCGCCGCCGAGACTGGGCTGGCGGTGACCGTCTGCCACTTTCCGCCTGGCACCAGCAAGTGGAACAAGATAGAGCACCGGCTGTTCTCGCACATCACCATGAACTGGCGTGGCAGGCCCCTGACCAGCCACGAGGTCGTGGTCAACAGCATCGCCGCGACCCGCACCCGCACCGGGCTGACCGTCGCGGCCGAGCTGGACACCAACGCCTACCCGCTGGGCGTGTCGGTGTCCGCCGAGCGGATGAGCATGCTGCCGATCGTCGCGCATACCGAGCGCGGCGCCTGGAACTACACGATCGGCCCGGCAGACGGCAACCCGCATCTGCCCACATGCGACGACCGGGCGCGCATCCGGTCCGAAAGCCTGCACGCCCTGGCCGATCCCCGGCTGACCGGGATGAGCCGAGAGGAGCTGAACGAGCTGGCCGTGTCTTTGGTCTCGGGGCAGGCGGCCCTGGCCGAGCAGCGCAACTTCGAAATCCGCGGTGGCCCACGCCGACAGGCCAAGGCCAACCACGGACGCCCCCTGCTCACCGACGCCGACAAGGTCCTGATCGCCATCGTTTATCTCCGCCAGATCTGCTCCCAGCGCGTCCTGTCGGAGATGCTCGAGATCAGCCAGCCCCCGATCGGTCAAGCGGTCACCGAGACCGGCAAGCTCCTAGCCTCCCGCAAACTCAAGATCGAACCCACCGTGCTGCGCTTCACCAGCGCCGGTGCGCTCCGCGACTTCCTGGACAGCAACACCGTCCCGACACGACCAAACCGGCTGGCGCTGCTCGCAGATCCGGCACTGACCGGGATGAGCCGCCCGGAACTGGCCGCACTGATCGAGCGGCTATCGCTGCGGCAAGCCGCCGAGGCCGAGCAGCGCAAACATCGCCACCGCGGCGGGGACCGGCAGGCCGGCGCCCGCGGAGGCATCTTCCAGGAGAAAATCACCGACGCCGAGCGCGTCCTGGCGGTCATCCTCGGCATGCGCAAAGTCTGCACCTGGCAGGTCGTAGCCGAACTGTTTCAAGTGAGCCGACGAACTATTGGCAACGCCAAGATCTGGGTCCGCCCGCTGCTGGAGGAGACCGGCTACGCCGTCACCCGATCCGCAACCCGATACTCCAGCGCCGACGCGCTGCTGAACGCCATCACACCGCACGACGACATCCCACGTGTCACAGGATCGACACCTTGATTCTTTACGGCTCCAGTGCACCCGACAGCGTTGCCAGGCCGCACCCAGCAGGACCGTGCCGATGGAGGCGACCAGGCCGGCGTGCGCGTCACTGATGACCAGCTGCACCCCTGTCAGGCCGCGGGCCTTGAGTGAGCGCAGGAACGCGGTCCAGAACGCGCCGTCCTCGCTGTCGCCCACGCTGAAGCCGATGACCTCGCGGTGGCCGTCGGCGGTCACGCCGGTGGCCACGATGACGGCCTGGGAGACCACCCGCCGGTTCACCCGCGCTTTGCAGTAGGTCGCGTCCAGGAACAGGTAGGGAAACTGCTGGCCTGCCAGAGAGCGGTCGCGGAAGGCGGCGACTTCGGTATCCAAGTCGGCGCAGATGCGTGAGACCTCGCTCTTGGAGATGCCGGTGTCGGCGCCGAGGGCTTTGACCAGGTCGTCGACCTTGCGGGTGGACACCCCGTGCAGGTAGGCCTCCATCACCACGGCGAACAGCGCCTGGTCCACCCGGCGGCGGCGTTCCAGCAGCGAGGGGAAGAACGAGCCGGTGCGCAGCTTGGGGATCTGCAGCTCCAGATCGCCTGCGGTCGTGGTCAGGGTCCGCGTCCGGTGCCCGTTGCGCTGCGCCACACGTGTGGGGGTGCGCTCGTTCGGGGCGGCGCCGATCACCGTGGTCAGCTCGGCCTCGATGAGGGCTTGGTAGATGGTTTCTGCTGCTTGCCGGATCCGCTCGCTCGCCTCGGAGGCTTTGGGTACCTCCAGGAGCTCTAACAAGGCAGACTGATCCAGGGCCGTCGCGTTGGTTCTCCTCTACGTGTCACTTGGCGGTTTCACGCAGAGACTCACGCGATGGCCCGCTGTCGTTGAAGACGACGCGCCGTTCGAGGCCGGATCTACACCACCCGACGGGACGTAACCTTCGACCGTAGGCGACGGTCCGAGACTCGCCGCGCAGACGGGTCATCACGATCCGAAACAGGGCCGCGTTGGCCTGGCGATCTCCGCCGCGATTGAGCCGGTGTCGCTGGGTCTTGCCTGAGGAGTGTTCTACCGGGATGATTCCGCACAAGGCTGCAAGGGCGGCCTCGCCGGTGAGCCGGCCGGGGTTGTCGCCAGCGGTGATGAGCAAGGCTGCGGCGCTGTCGACTCCGACACCGTGCTCCTCGAGCAGGGCTGGCGCTATTTGCTGGACCAGCGCCTCGATCCGGGGCGAGAGTTCCTGCGCCTCGTCGGCTGTCAGCGACTTGATTCGGCCGGCCAGCGACCGCAAGGTATGCACGACAGCGCCGCTTTCGGCCCAGGCCTCGGTGTCGAGGTTGACGCACGCTGTGATCAATGCCGCCGGGCCCAGGCTAATTAGTAAGAGACTCGCTCAGGTCCGGCTGCGCGTTAACCAAGATCGCCTTGAGTGGTGCGGCGTGGAGCAATCGTGCCGCGGTAACTCCAGTTGACCGAGGAGAGCGGTCAGCCTGTGGATCACGCTGACCGCCGGGACACGCGGTCGGTAGACTGCGGAGCGTGTCTACATCCCCAGTTCGCGTACGTTTTGCGCCTTCTCCCACTGGCATGTTCCATGTGGGCGGCGCGCGGTCGGCTCTGTACAACTGGGCGGTGGCACGACAAGCCGGCGGCAGGTTCGTCCTGCGGGTGGAGGACACCGACACGGCGCGGAACCGGCCGGAGTGGACCGAGGGCATCATCAGCGCGCTGGCGGCGATCGGCATCAATGCATCCGATCCCGCTTTCGAGGGGCCGTACTTCCAGTCGCAGAACGCCGCAAGGCATCGGAAAGCCGCCCTTGAGCTGTACGCGGCCGGGCGGGCGTACTACTGCGACTGCACGCGCGAGCAGGTGAAGGAGCGGACAGGGTCGGAGCATCTGGGCTACGACGGGTTCTGCCGGGAGCGTGGGCTGTTGTTCGCCGAGGGGCGGGCGTTGCGGTTTCAGACCCCGGATGAGGGCGAGACGCTTGTCGTCGACCTGATCCGCGGTAAGCCGACCTTCCCGAACAACGCGATCGAGGATTTCGTGATCGCTCGCGGTGATGGATCTCCGGTGTTTCTCCTGGCTAACGTGGTTGATGACCTGGATGAGGGCATCACGCACGTGATCCGGGGAGAGGAACATCTGTCGAACACGCCCAAGCAGCAGTTGCTGTGGGAGGCGCTAGCTGGGACCGCTCCGGTGTGGGCGCATCTGCCGGTGATCGTGAACGAGAAGCGGCAGAAGCTGTCGAAACGGCGCGACAAGGTCGCGCTGGAGGACTACCTGGCCGAGGGGTACCTGCCCGAGGCGATGGTCAACTACCTGATGCTGCTGGGGTGGGGACCTGGTGACGATCAAGAGATCATGCCGTACGCGGAGATGGAGCGGCTGTTCCGGATCGAGGACGTCAATAGCTCGTCGGCGTTTTTCGATGTGAAGAAGCTGACGGCGTTCAACGGGGAGTACATCCGGGCGCTGCCAGCTGAGGAGTTCATCGCGGCGTGTGAGCCCTGGCTGGCTGCGCCTTATGCGCCGTGGCGGCCGGAGTCCTTCGACGCGAGCGTGTTCGCGCAGGCGGCGCCGTTGGCGCAGACACGGCTGGCGCTGCTGTCAGAAATCACGGCCTATGTGGACTTCCTGTTCCTGGATGAGCAGATCTTCGATGAGGCGTCGTGGGCCAAAGCTATGAAGCCGGGTGCGGCGGAGTTGCTGTGCGAGGTGCGTGAGGCGTACGGCAGCGCAGCGTGGCGGGCCGATGACCTGAAGGACGTGCTGGCCGCGGTGGGTGAGAGGCATGGGTTGAAGCTGGGGAAGGCGCAGGCGCCGGTCCGCGTGGCGGTCACGGGGCGGACGGTCGGGTTGCCGCTGTTCGAGTCGCTGGAGCTTCTCGGCCGCGAGCGGACGCTGGAGCGGCTCGACGCCGCCCTGCGTCGGCTGGCCGAGGCGTGATCAGCTTCGGCTTTGTAGTCCAGTGGGAGTATTCATGCCTTGATCAGATCGGTGGGCGGTTCCTTGCCGCCCACCGTCTCGGGGAGTGGGTACGGTCTGTGATCAGTCGGTAGCCGGCGGGGATGGCGGTCTGGGGGATGGGGCCGGGCGTGGGTTCCCAGTCGGCGTCGACGGGGGTCGGGAGGCGAGGTTGGCGCAGTTGGGGGTGCCAGCAGTACAGGGCGGCGCCGAGGGCGGTTCCGTCGAAATGGGGTGCCGGTGCGATGAACAGGGTGTTGAAGCCGGCTTCTTGGGCCAGGCGGCCGTTGTGGTGGGAGTTGAGCGCGCATCCGCCGGAGAAGACCAGGTCGGTTTTTGTCACCGTGGATATGCATCTCGGCTTGCCTATTCAGTGGTCCTGAGCTCATACAGAAACCGGGTAAGTTCCTCAGCTAGCTGACACCCTGTTGATACGTTGATGGCCTGGGCTCGCCAGCTCACCGTGAGCCCCCAGGCCCCATCGGGTTGAGGGCCAGCCTCTACCAGCAGTTCCGAAGACGTGGGGGAGAAGACAGGCACGCGCCGCGCGGAGATCCCGGGGGTAAACTTTGAGATGTCCCTCGCTGGATGGTGCAGGACCGTCAAAACCTGAAAAAGATCTCGGTGAGTTGCGCGCCCGAGGGCATGGATCACCTGGTCATAGGGCGTGCGGCCGTGCGATAGGCAGGAGGAGACCGTGCGGTTGACAACTTTGATCAGATCTTCGTTGCTCAACTGCGGGCTGCAGTACACAGGAATAGCGATCGGATTCACGAAACAACCCACCACCGAGGAAAACTCCCTGCGGGTTCGCCCCGAGAAGATCGTGCCCAGACAGGCGGGAGCCGCGCCGAACTGGGACCGCAAGGCCGCCGTAACACCACTCATTAGCAGGGAAAGCGGCAGGGCCCTAAGCGCTCTACCGGCCTTGGTGAACCTGTCGACGACAGCGGCGGGCAGCAGCACGAGCTGCATACCTGAGGCTTCGGCCGGCGCTGGATTGGTTGGTAGGAATGATGGAATCGGCCCTGCCGCCAATAAATTTCTCCAGAATGGGAGGTCCTTGGCGGCCCACTTGTTGAGGTGCTCAAGCTCCCACCGCACGTAGTCCCGGTAACTAGGCACTGGCTGCCACTGCGGAACCAATCCCCGGGCTCGTGACGCGTAGGCTGTTCCCAGCTCCCGGGTGAGGATCTGCACCGACCGTCCGTCGCAGGCGATGTGATGGACGGACAGGACCAACACGTGGTTGTTGCTATCTAGCTCCTGTAGTCTCGCCCGGAAAGGTGGTTGCGCACTTAGGTCGAAGGGTTCCCGCCGGAGCTGGGCTGCTTGCCGCTCGGCTGCTCGGTTCACGTCGGTCGAGGGATTCGTAGCCGGTACCACTGTTAGCTGGTCGGGGCAATCCTCGGGGTTAAGGACATGTTGAATCGGGCTGCCCTCTTCCCACCCATAGACCGTGCGCAGGATGTCATGCCGAGCTGTAACGTCCGCGAGGGCCATGCGCAGTATCTCGACATCAAAGGGGCCGATAAACTGAATGGCAATGACGATCACATTCTCCGGCTTCCCGGGGGCGAGCAATTCAGCCAATAAGAGTCGCTGCTGTGCGTGCGAGAGCGGGGCTGACAGCGGTCGGGGCTCAGGCACTGCTGGCCTCAAGGTTGTGGGCCTTGAGCTCGACCATCCGCCGAAACCGAGACGGGCCGAGAATGAAGGTAAACAGCGCCACGACTATTCCACCAATAAAGCAGCCGATCCAGATGACTGTGCTGCCATAGTGGTCCATGACATAACCGCTCATCGGAGGGACAACAACTGCGGCTGCGGAAAGAGAAAATGAGTACGCAGCCAGGTAGCGGCCACGTGCATGGGGCGGGCATAGGCTTGCAAGAAGCGTGGATTGCGTAGGCGACTGAAGCATCTCGCCGACGGTCCAGATCGCAACGGTTATGCCGTAAAACCATACATTCTGAGCGAAAGCAGTAAGTCCGAAGCCGACGCCAATGAGTAGGGCAGAGAAGGTCAGCACCTGCGTGTCCTGGCGGCCGCGCAGCAGTCGCGGCACGAATAGCTGGCCGCAGACAATCATTATGGCATTCAGCGAAATGACCGCTCCATAGGTATGGGGTAGGAGGCCGTCCTGCTGCATGCTGAGGGGAAGGGTGCTTTGATACTGAACGAAGATGGCCGACTGTAGGATCGCGACCAGACACAGGCCCAGGAAAACGCGATCTCGTAAAGGATTGTCTTTGAGACTTTTCCGCTCGGCGGCGGCCGCTCTGTTCCGCGTGGGCTTCGATTCTGGTACGTTTGTGTAAATGAGAATAGCAGCGAGGAGCGTGGTGGCCGCGTCCACGACGAAGACCGCCGTGTAGCCCAGGTTCGCGACAACACTTCCAAGCAGCGCGGCAATGCTGAACGCCAAATTATTCGACCAGTAATTGAGGCTGAACGCGCGGGACCGGTCCTTTTCAGGCACGATATCCAGCATCATGGCCGAGAAAGCGGGACGAGCCATGCTCAACACAAGGCCAAGGAGAAAGGCCGACACCATAATCAGCGTTTGCTCGTGGCTGAAACCGAGTCCCAGGAGCATGATCACCGCGCCAAGTTGGGCGACGAGTAGACTCTTGCGGCGGCCCCAGCGGTCCGCGAGTTCCCCGCCGATCACCGTACCGACTGAACCGCCGGCTGCCATAAGTCCGATGGTCAGGCCGACAACCACAGCCGAGAAGCCGCGGTTGCTGTGCAGATAGAAAGTGAGCAAGATGGCCACGAATCCGCCCGACCGGTTGACGAGATTCCCGGTCCACAGGAACCAGAATTTTCTCGGTAACCCCCCGGCCGTCTCCATGATCCAGGTACGCACGTAGGCTCCCTTCATTTTGGTGCCGAGCAATTAAATAGCACAACTAAGCCGCAAGACGAGCGACACCTCGGCCATCGAGGCAACATAGATGCCGTCCAGCAGCGCCACAATCGGTGTGGTATGCGCATCGGCTCGCAGATGCACTCCCTCCAAGTCGATAGTGGCACAGAAGCGTTGAGTGCTGTGCGGCGGTACATTGCACGGCTCCGCTTTCCTGGGGCAATCCATGAACCCTCCGTTGGCGGAAGGCGAACCCCACTGCTCCGGATCGCTGGCGATCGCTGTGATTGACGATGCGCGCTCAAACGTGAATGGCTTATCGCGACATACCTCTTGGTCCAATGGTCCTTCGAGGAACAGGCTCGGATCGCCCGACTCGGTGGCCCACCAGACGTCTCCACACCGGCGGCACTGGAGGGGTTGAAGGTACAAGTCTAGATCTACGACATGACGCAGTGTGATCCGAACTGCTAGCGGGCGCAGACAGTTGGGGCAGGTCTTGTCTTATCGGGGGTTCTGGCGCATCCCCAAGAAGGCCGCACCACCGAGGTTCCAGCCCGCAATGTAGAGCTGATGGATGAGCCCCTCCACCGCTCTTAGCTGAAGATGCGCCGGTTCGGCAGGTGATCGCACTCGCCTCTGCTACGGCGCCCGGCTCGTACGGATCCCGGACAGCCAGCCGGATCCTGTTCCTGATCTCGGTCAACGCAGTCTCGTGTATGTCGATGTTGAGCCAACGTACGCGCTCAAGCCTGGGTATTACCAACTGGTAAGCGTGCCCTAGCCGTTCCACGGATGCGTGGTCGTAGGGAGTCCTGGTGCGAGCCGCGCGACGATGGATGGCTGCGGCAAGCAGTCTCGCCGCAGCCTGGGCGAACTGGCCGGCCGTGGATACCACGTTACCGCGGCGTGGCTCGAGAACCGCAGAGGGCAGGTCACCATCGACGAAAAGCTTGCGGTACCGGTCCACTTCAGTGCCGCCCAGAACCGGGAACGGCTCGTCCGGCCGCCGGAGCTCGGCAGCTTTTAGGAAACCCTGCGGGTCTCGGCAGAGCAAGGTGTTCGTGTCGCTGTTGGTGCTCAATGCTCTTCCTCTCCCCGCCTCAACAGCGGTCCTGATAGGCCCAGGACTAGCCCACCAGACCCTGGCCAACTATGGCGCGCCTGGCTGCTTCAGCAAGCAGCTCCACCTGTGCCACGCCGCGATCACCGGCATATAGCCGCAGGAAGGGCGGCTCGGTCTCGGCCATGCTCGCCGCCGCGGAGATGCGTGGCGCAGAGAAACCGAAGCTGACCCCCTTGGTGAGGTGAAGCCCGGACTCGCGAGCCACGGTCAGCATGTGTTCCACCACAGGTTCCAACTGGTCCCGGTAGTTACGGCCGACATCCTGGAACTCAAAGGTGACACAGCCGCCCGCGTAGCGCAGCTGACGCGCCGTCTCGACGTCCGGGTGAACCGATAGGCCAGGGTAGTGGACCCGGCCGAGTTGCCGGACATCGTCACTTGCCAGCAGATGTTCGGCAACTCGTAGGGCGTTGTCGCTGATCCTCTGCATCCGGCGGTGAAACAAGGCACGATCGAAGCGCGGGAAAAGGTCTGCGTAGTGACGGTAGAGAATAGAGCCGGAGTTCCGCCGCAGCCGTTCGAATTGAGGACGCAGTCCGATCGGGTAGACCACCAGGCCTGCCATCCCGGCGTCCAGGCCCAGTTGGAGATATTTTGAACAGCTCTCGTAGTAAATAACTTCCACAGATCCGCTGCTGAGCAACTCTTCTGAAGGCAGTGCTCCGGAAACCATAGTGCCGTCTACCACTACGGTCACTGACCAGTCGACGTGCTGCCGCAGTTCGTGAAGCAGGCGCTTCACGTCGACCATGCGCTGCTGAGCGGTGTTTGCAATTGGGTCGATGAAGACACAGCGCGGGCGGAGCTGCAGGATGTCAGCCATGAGAGCTTCGACTGTGTAGTCCCGAGCCCGCTCGAAACGCACGAATGGCAGTGCGGTGAGTTGCTCCGAGGCTTCGAAGTAGAGGTACGGCGCCAAGAGCACAGTGTCGCCTGAAGCGAGCCTGGACCGGAGTAGAAATGACTCTATTAATGAATACGCGGCCATACCCGAGGAGACCACGCTGACCGCCTGGAGATCGGGCTGCAACTCCAGCACTTCCAGGAGCTGGCGCTCCACGCGCAGTGTCGATGCGCTTTCATAGCGCTCATAGTTGACGGTAGGCGAGTCCTGTGCCCCTGTATCAAAAAACTGAACTACTTGTGACTGCGCGTATGAGGGCGAACACCATTCCAATGTTCCGCGAGCATAGGAGTGTGTAGCCAGACCAAAGCGCAGAACGGATTCGGCCGCGGCAAGCCGATCAGTAGGATCTTCGTCGAGCCCTTCGGACAACGCTGTTCGCTGCTCGTCGACCCGGTTAGCTGCCACAGCGACCGTGTTCAGCAACTGGTCCACCACAGCCTGTTCGACAGAGAGGCCCTGGTGGCCGCAGTAGGCCGCGAACTCGCGAATAGCGTCGCCACTGGCGGCCAGGTCGATACTGCAGATCCCAAGCTGCTCAATTATATCGATCCGAGGATCCGACGAGGAGGGCGTATAGGCTGTCGAACGCGCCATGGGCTTCGCGAGAAGCACCGGCATGTCTGCGACGGCTCGCCCACGCAGATCCAGCAGGCGGATTAGGTCAGGGTCTTTATAAGGGAAGCGCTGGATCTTGGAGAGGGTCGCATGGTGCAGGTTCCCTCCGCAGAGCGGTATTCCGACCGGGCCGGTCAACTGCCCACGAGCAGCCAGCTTCAGGCATGCGATTACGCCAGCTGCTCCTGCGGGCTCGACGAGCATACTCTCGTGAACCAGCAGGGCATAGGTGCCCGCGGCCAGTTCCTCCTCGGTGAGCGCCACGATGTCAGAGACCATCTGGCGCACGATCGGGAAGGTAATGCTGTCAGGTTCGAGGTTTACCGCGAGACCGTCGGCCAAGGTGGACTGGTGCACCACGCGTACGATCCGGTCACTGGCAATGCTGGAGCGGAGTGAGGCGTAGCGCTCCGGCTCGCAGCCGATGAGTTCAAGCTCGTGGCCAAGCGCCGCAGCGCCGAGCCCGAGGCCGGAAATGAGGCCTCCGCCGCCAATGGGTGCGATTATGCTCCGTAGCGAAGGAACGTCCTCCAGAAATTCGAGGGCAATAGTAGAGGTGCCAGATATTACATTCCCGTCATTGTAGGGAGAAATGTAGTGTGCGCTATTTTCGTTTGCTATCTTCTGGGCGTATCTACTTGCTTCCTCCAGGGAATTCCCATACTCGATCAATCCTGCACCAGTAGCCAGGATACGCTCGCGCTTCAATCTGCTGGCCACCGCGGGCACGCAGATATTCGCTTTGCGCCCCATGCGTGCAGCGACCTCCGCCACAGCCAGGCCGTGATTTCCTGCTGACGCCGCAACCACAGGCAAACTGGGAACTCGGGACATCGCTAGGTGGGCACCACGATACTTGAATGATCCGGAGTGCTGCTGACATTCCAATTTTACCCACACCGGAACACCAACCACACGCTCCAGCCACGGAAGCCGCCGGATCGGCGTCCTGACAACCGCACCGCGGAGTTCGCGTGCAGCGGCTAATGGATTGATCTCAGCAGATTGATGCATTCGTGCCTCAGTGGCTGACATCCCGTCCAATAGACTCATCGGCTAACCTTCCATTGGCTGCAATTATCTTCGACCATCACGAACGTGCCTACAATGGGTTCGTTCTTCGGCGCCACAGGACCAAGTATTCAATACAGGCGGTCGGTTTTGTTATGGACATTTTATGCCCTGGCATATAGCGGCCACTGTCGGCCGGTCGACCGATATCGGACGTGGCACTAGCATCGCTAACATGACCGGCACGCAGGGACTGCATGAGTTAGTGGGCGCACAGGTGGCCAAGCGACCGGATCACTGCGCTATTGTCGATGACCGCGGACGCTCCCTCACCTATCAGGAACTGTGGGTCGAGTCGGGACGTGTCGCCGAGGCGCTTGCTGCCAAAGGAGTTGGGCGCTCGGACGGTGTCGCTCTGGCGCTCGATCGCTCGATCGAGTTGGCGGTTGCCATGCTAGCGGTGGCGCGAAGTGGAGCCTGGTACGTCCCGCTTGATCCATACGCCCCGCCAGCTCGGCACCAGTACGTCATCAAGGAGACGAATGCACGAGTTATGATCGATGCTGCGGGCCAGCCGAACCGGACGGTTACAGGGCCAGGCGTTCGGATCTCCCTCCCCCTTGACGAAGGTGGCGTGGTTACAGCACCGGTCCGGGGCGGGCACCGAACGAATCCTGAGGACACGCTCTACGTCACCTATACGTCGGGTTCCACTGGACGGCCAAAGGGAGTTGTCGTGCCCCACCGCGCGGCACGAGCATTTCTGGAGACCACCCGTCTCTGCCAGCTCACGGAGCGCGACCGGATAGCCTGGGTCACCAACCCGGCCTCCGACGCGCTGACACTCGAAGTGTGGGGCTCGCTAATGACGGGCGGCACTGTCGTAGTGCTCCCGCTCATTGCGGAGGTCGGAATCGATGCCTGGCTTGCCAAGATGCGCGGCGCTGGCGTAACGGTCATGTTTCTCATGACCCCGCTCTTCGAGCTGATCGCGCGCGAGGACTCGAGCGCGTTCGCCTCCCTCGACACACTGATCTTCGGAGGCGATGCCGCAAATATCGAGCTGGTACGTCAGGTCTGTGCCAACGCCCCTCCGCTCCGGCTGATGCAGGGCTACGGGCCTACCGAAACGACCGTCTTTACAACCTACTTCGACTGTACAACCACGTCCCTTGCCGACTGTGACCGCGTGCCGCTCGGCTATCCGCTAGAACGGTACACCGTTCAACTCTTGGACAATGCAGGTGAACTCGTCAGGCCGGGCGAGATCGGTGAACTGTACATCGGCGGACCTGGGGTTGCCTCAGGCTATTTTGCCCAAGAGGAGTTGACGGCCCAGAAGTTCGTACGCCGAGACGGGGATGATAGTAGCCTGATGTACCGCAGCGGCGACCTAGCGCGGCAACGCGCGGATGGCGCCTACGAGTTCGTCGGCCGTCTGGACCGCCAAGTTAAGATCCGCGGCTTCCGAGTCGACCTCGAAGAGGTCGAGCGAGTGATCTTAGCCACTGGACTTGCCATCGTCGCAGTGGTCGAGAAATCGGGAGAGGGGCAATCCGGCCACCTCGTGTGCTACTACGTGCCCCGGTACGATCGCCATCTGGCAGACCCCGTGGCGTTTGCGCTCGAGGCGTCCAAGGCCATGACCGCCGAACTCCCCGGCTACATGATTCCGGCCCGTTGGATCCCGCGCACGAACATACCACTCACTGGCAACGGCAAGATTGACCGGAAACACTTGACTACCAGCGTCAAGGTGACAAGCACCACGCGAGCTATCAGCTGCAATGCCGACCAAGCTGGTCTGGATGACACGGGTCGGGAGCATGCAAGGTGAACGATGTCTGACTGCAGGACCCAGGGCCTAATTCCGCCGGTTTCCAGTCGACATTGCCACATCTGGCGACCATGGCCAATCCCTACTGGACGAACAGGAGACCGACTTGTCTGACAACCTGTCACGCGCGGACACAGAATCGGCCGTACTCCTGGTCCTCTGTGACGTCATTGGCAACGACGCGATATCACTGCACGATGACTTCTACATGGTGGGCGGGCACTCGCTGCTCATCCTGAAGATCAGACATCGGCTCCGCAATGAATTCAGCCTCGATCTGGACCTGCGCCAGTTCTGGGTGAACGCCCGGGTGGATAGTCTGGTCTCCGCCTGTCGACCGGTCGTGAGGGTAGACGGGGCGCGATGCGATGGGCAATGACTCCGGCCTGGTTTCTTACGCGCAGCTTTCAGTCTTGCGAGACGTCGAACCCCTCGCCCGACGCGTCGGCACAACGCTAGCACTTGGGCCTGCCGGTTCATGCCGAGCGGTTTGGAGCCAGCTCGAGGTAAGAACTGCAATGCGCCGTCGGGATCGAGCGGCGGCCGTCCTCAGCGAGTATGTCGGCAAACACCTCATCACCCTGGATCCGAGTCAGCGCCCACCCGTCACAGAAACTCGCCGTGGAGCAGAACAACCTCCAGCTGCGCCGGGGTCCCTTGTCCACTGCAGTCACTCGTCTCCTCCTCGCGACTGTTGACCAACGACCGACAGCCCGGTACACGGCACAACTTCAACGCGAGGTGACTCGATCAACGCAACTCAGCCGGGGGTTTCGGTAGTGACACTGACTGTGCCTGAACTCTTGCGGAGACGTTCAACAATAGAGCCGACACGCTTAGCGATCGTCGTTTCGGGTGGAGGCTCACTGACCTTCCTCGAATGGGAGGAGCGTTCAAATGCGCTAGCGGACGGGCTACTCAACCGTGGCCTGGCGCGGGCGGCCAAAGTGGGGCTACTCTTCTCGGACTGGATCGAGTTCGCGGTCGCGTACGTCGGCGTGCAGAAGGCGGGCGGTGTAGCGGTTCCACTGCTGAATCGATCGCCGGCAGTTGACCTACGATGGATGCTGGAGGACTGCGGAGCGGCCGGGGTGATCCATGACCCCACCATGCGGATCACCGGGTGGCCAGGCTGGGCGGCCACTTCAGACAGTCTAGACACGGGGCGCTCAACCTCGGTCGAAATCGAGTTAGGGCCGCAGGATGCTGCCCAAATACTCTATACGTCCGGTACGTCGGGCCGGGCCAAAGGCGTGGAAGCCTGTCACGCGAACCTAACCTTCGACCACGACGTCGATCCCAGCCGCCGCATACTCGCCCATTCGCGCCACTTCGCTCACGCGTTCCCGATCGGCACCAATGCCGGCCAGACCATGCTCATCAACGCCCTTACCGCAGCGCCCACCGCACTAGTCCTGCCGGACTTCACACCGGGTCGCTTCCTGCGCCTCATCGAGACCTACAAGGCGGGAACCGTCTTCGCAGTGCCCGCGATGGCGGCGCGCCTCGTCGGTAGCGGGCGGGAACTACCCTTCGTACGGCTCTTCGGTTCGACTGGGGCCGCGTTACCGCCGGCCGTCGCCGCCGCCATGAGCACGCTCTTCCCGAACGCGGCGATCGTGAACTCATACACCTCCACGGAAGCCGCGCCCGCCGCCACAACCATGATCTTCGATCCGGCGCGCTCAGAGTCCGTAGGCCGTCCTGCTAGAACCGAACTCATGATCACAACTGCTGACGGCAAGCAGCTCCCGGACGGCGAGACTGGTGAGGTCTGGCTCCGCTCTGGCGCGCCGACCCGGAGCTACATCGGCGCGCCGGACAGCGGGGTCTTCAAGGATGGCTGGGTACGCATGGGCGACCTCGGACATCTGGACAACAGCGGCTACCTCTACCTAGTCGACCGCGAGAGCGACGTCATCAAGTGCGGCGGATTCAAAGTATCCACCCTCCACGTGGAGGCACAGATGCACGAGCACCCGGCCGTCCGAGAGGCATCCGTCTTCGGCATTCCACACCCGGAACTGGGTGCTGCGGTGGCTGCCGCAGTGGTTCTCCACCGAGAGACCTCTCCTTCAGAACTACGGGCTTTCCTACTCGGGCGACTCGCCAGCCATGAGATACCCGTCCGTCTGCTGGTCCTCGACAGGCTGCCGCGTAACGACGGCGGGAAGGTCAGCAAGCTCGCGCTCCGCCAACTCGTAAACAGGATTGACCATGATTAACGCCACGCAGCATGCGATCTGGATCCTGGAACAGTCGGGCCGAGCAGGCTCGGCCTATCACCTGCCGATGCGGATTGCCTTACGCGGTCCGCTCGATGTACATCGCTTCCTGGCCGCCTGCCGGTCCGTCGTGGCCAGGCACCGGCTGCTCGGGTGCGCGATTGTGGAGCACAGGGACGGCCTGGCTCTCGTGCCTGCAATGGTCCCACCGCCGGTCACCCACCTCGACCTATCGAACCGCCCCAACCAGGCCGACCGAGCGGTGCGCCACGAGATCTTGCGCGGATTCGACCTGCGAACCGGCCCGCTCATCAGGTTCACGCTGATAACGCTAGGGCCTAGCGACCATCTGCTACTCGTGGTCGCCCACCACATCGTCTTTGACGGGCACTCCAAGGACGTCCTGGTCTGCGATCTTGCGGCCGCTTACAACGGAGACGAACTGTCCGCGCTTTCGGAACCCGACCTTGCCAATTCACCGGTAACCGCAGCAGCGGCCGAGTTCTGGCAGGCACGGGTTCGTGAGTCGTACGACATGGCCCTACCCGCTCTCACGTGGCCGGACGTGGTCGGATTGGGCGAGGAGCTTGCACTGGAGCTGGGCGGGGATCTCGCCGCCGCTGCGGACGCCGCCGGAACGACCCGCTTCGAACTGCTGCTCGGGCTGCTGCACGTGCTTGCCTTCCGGTACGGCAATGCTGAGGTCGCAGTTGCTGTCGATCTATCAACCCGGACGTCCGAGTCTGAGAATCACATCGGCCTGTACGTCAACGAGGTGCCGGTCGTCTCCCAGCCCGCCCCGGAGCTGACGTTCCAGGAGTTCGCGCAACATCTCAGGGCCGAACTTAGGGAGATCTACCGGTTCAGGGATATCCCGCCAGCGCGTGCGGTGGGCGGGCTGAAGCCGCAGCTGGCGCTGTGCCCCATCTCACTGAGCTACCGCAAGCGGGGAGCGAGTCCGCGCTTCGCCGGATTGGAGGCCGAGGTTGACTGGGCAACCTTCAACCACGCCGCACGTAACCCATTGCATGTGCAGGTTGTCGACGGCCCGGATCGGCTGGAGGCGGTTCTGCGCTTCAATCCCGGTGTGATCGGCTCTGACGATGCCAAGCGTCTGGTTGGGCACCTGCGCTCACTGCTGCGAGCCTGCCGGGCCAATCCGCAGACACGCCTTAACGCTCTGCCGCTGCTGTCCGACGAGGAACGGGATCTACTGTTGGCGAGGTGGAACCCGCCGACCGAACCGTACCCTGAGCTCACCGTGCCGAGCCTGATCGAGGAGCAGGTGCGGCGCACGCCGGACGCGGTCGCGGTGGTCGCCGGGGATGTCCGACTGACCTACGCTGAGCTGAACGCAAGGGCGGAACACCTGGCCGGAGGGTTACGCCGGGGAACAGTGATCGGCCTGCGCCTACCACGCACCGCCGATGTGGTGGTTGCGATGCTCGGCGCGCTCAAAGCGGGAGCCGCCTACCTGCCGCTCGAGCCTGGGCTGCCCAGAGAACGGGCCGAATTCATCCTCGCGGACTCTGGCGCGGCCGCCGTACTGACCTCGTCCCTGGCTCTCGACTCACAGCCCCCCAATCTCGCCGACCGACGTGCGCAAGGGCTACGGCCTGGCGATCCCGCGTACCTGCTCTACACTTCTGGATCGACGGGCCGGCCCAAGGGTGTTGTCGTCGGCCACCGCCAGCTCGCTGGGTTCCTCATGGCGATGCGCGACCGGCTCGGCTGCTCCTCCAGCGACGTGTGGCTCGGACTGACCTCGCTGTCGTTCGACATCTCGATGGTCGAGCTATTACTGCCACTGATCTGCGGCGCTCGGGTGGTGATCGTCCCGGACGAGGTACGGACCAACGGCCCGGCGCTAGCGAAGCTCGTTCAGGACAACGGAGTCACACACATTCAGGCCACACCGTCTGGCTGGCGGGTCCTGCTGGATGGCGGCTTCAGCGATCCCTCCGTGGTGGCCATTTGTGGTGGCGAAGCGCTGGCTCCGGCACTCGCGGACGAGCTGTTGCAGTGTACCGGCACCCTGTTCAACGCGTATGGGCCGACAGAGACAACGATCTGGTCCACCGTGGCTGAGATGCGGCCCGGCAGAGTTACGATCGGCCGCCCGCTGCCGGGAACGAGGGTGTATGTGCTCGACGAGGGGGGCGGCCTGGTTCCAGTCGGTGTCCCTGGCGAGTTGTGTATCGCCGGCATCGGCGTTGCCGATCGCTACCACGAGCGGCCAGCTCTGACCGCCGAGCGGTTCACTCCCGACCCAAACGGCCCTCCAGGCTCGCGGCTCTACCGCACTGGCGATCGCGTCCGTTGGACGCCAGACGGCGAGCTCGAGTTCCTTGGCCGGACCGACTGCCAGGTAAAAATCCGAGGTCACCGGGTCGAACTGGGCGAAATCGAGTCCCGGCTCCTCGACCACGCGGCGGTCCGGCACGCTGCTGTGGATCTGCGCAGCGACGTCCTCGTGGCGTACTGTGTCACCGCCCAGCCCGTCGACGACACGGACCTGCGCATGCATTTAAGCGCGCTACTTCCAGAACCGATGGTTCCCGGCGTCTACGTCCTGCTCGACGAGCTACCCCTCACCCCCAACGGCAAGATCGACCGTCGGGGGCTGCCCGACCCGCCAACCACCCGCGACCTCGGCCCAGTCGAGTACACCGGCGTCGCCGCTGTTGTCTTCGCCATCTGGTGTGACCTACTCGGCCTCGACGACATACGACCCGACGAGAGCCTGTTCACTCTAGGCGGTCACTCGCTGACGATCATGCAGATCGCCTCCCGGCTCCGTGATGCACTAGGCGTGGACATCCCAATCGACGTGTTCTTCGACGATCCGACCATCAACGGCATGGTCCAGGCGGTCTCCCACACGCAGGCCGCTGGGTGACCACTCACGGAGATCGGATCGACCGCATATTCCATCGCTCTGGCAATAGCCCCGCGGCGTTTATCGCCCTGAAGGTACTCAGTGGCTCGCCGCGTTCAGCGCCGCGGCGCCCCCCGGCACGGCCCGAGGACCTTATTGGCCTCAGTCTTCTTGGCGGCGCAGTTGCCGTCCAACAGAGGAGAGAAACCATGACTTTGTACGACATTGTGAGAAACGCCGAGGAACAGTACTCGATCTGGCCCACTTGCCGCGCCATCCCTGACGGCTGGCAAGCTACCGGCTTCACCGGCACCCGTGCGGAGTGTCTTAGCCACATTGACGAGACGTGGACGAACATGCACCCGCTGAGCCTACGTAAGGCGACCCATGGCAGCTGAATTGGTGGTCGACTCCAGCGACGGCGCCAAAGAAGATCCCGCTCTTGAGCGAACGCTCAACTGCGCGTTCTTCATCGACGACCGGCAGCTCTGCTGGCGATTATGCCGGGTCAACATCGATCACCACAGCGTACAGATCGCCACGCTTACCGCTTCAATCGAGACCTCATCGAACCGTTCGTGCATCAGGTCGAGCAACTGGACGAGATTCACGACATCGACCGATCCGCGCCGCACCGGTGTCGACAAGAGCCTCCTTCCGACTGCCGGCCCATGTCAAGAAGTCGGCGAGTAAACACAAGCGCGGCAACCTTACCCAGCATCGCTCTCGGCGAGGCCGCACCGTTGCGGTCCGGGACCACAACTTCCATTAGGATGGCGCCGACACTGCTAGCTGTTAGGGCCAGACCGCGCCCATTATCGAGCGTGTATAAGTAGACGGAGCTCGACTTCCCGTGATGGTCGCGGACGGCTCCCATGATGTCGCGGATGATTCGCATTTTGTTCCCAAGGTTCAAAGATCCGGGTCCGCCGCAGGTGATGGAGAAGCCTGAGGCGAGGAGATCGTCGATCTCAAATGGAACGAGCGGCAACTTCCGCCGAAAGCTCCCGAGACGCGGAGTGGCAGTTTGGACCCTAGCCCCTTTTCAATGACCGCATAGGCAGGCATGGGGAGGACGACTCGTCGAGGCGACGGAGCTAGAATATGAAGCCTTCCTCCAGTGAGAGAAGTAGAGCGGTTGAAAGTGCACGTAACGTCATGGGAAACTGCGTGCGAGAGCCAGCGTGGCCGCAGTCCGCGTAACCTACAATTCGGCGCGGTCTGACGTGCCGCAGACGGCAATTCTTCAGATATTCTTTGGTTCCTTCTCTATCCTTGTGGCTCTATATTGGCGCGAGAACCTCAGGTTTGGCCACTCGTCGGCAACGATCTCACAATCATGCAGGGTGTCGATGTCACATAGCACATCTGGCATGAGAAATATATCGACATTCTCATCTGCTAGGCTCGTAGAAATGTCGACTGCGCAGCTTGGAGATGTGAAGTCAATTGTCTCAAGGAAGACTGGCTGGACCCCGTTCAGGCCCAGGCACCAGAAACCTCCATCAAGAGTGATGCCTATAACAGCCTGTCGATTCGATATAAGCCGTTGAAAAGCGAGATCTATCTGCTTTGCCGAGATTTGTGGCACATCCGTAGGGATGAGCAGCGTTGGCAACGACGTAAGTCCATAGCAGGCGATTAGTCTGCTAGCAAGGTCCGATATCGGCTGATCAATCAAAGGTATTGGCCATTGCTTCACTGCTGTCAGCAACTCCGTTGTCGCCCCACAGGTATCAGCAGCAAAAAGGACGTGAGTATCATCCGTGAACATCGAGGCTGTTGACAGGATATCGTCTAGCATTGCCGCATAGAGTGCCGTGGCCTGCTCCAGCGAAAAAGGAGGAGTCAAACGCGTTTTGCATCTACCATGGACTGGTAGGCGTCCGAAAACAACGAGGGCACGAGATGCGTCCTCCGGTATGGAAGTCATTACTTTTGCAAGGTTTCCATTCTGTTAAGAGTTAAACACTAGACAGCTCATATGACAACTGACAAAGTACTGAGCACTCATACGCAAAGGTTGCCGGATGATTCTCTAAGATTTCATCGCTGCGGAACGGGGAAGAGGGCACGAGAGACAATGTCGGACGGGGCCTGAATGGTCGACTGTTTCATCGCCCATCCTATTTGCTTTTCGAGTTGCTAGAACTCTATAACGACTCGGACTCCAATAGAGTCAGGAGTCGAGGGCGCAAGATCTTTCCGGTAGGCGTACGCGGAATCTTCGCGACACGCGCGAGCCTGTTCGGCAGGACAGCCTCGGCGAAGCGCTCTCGCAGGCAGGTCATCACCAGCTCGTCTGTAACGTTCTCCGATGCCACGATTGCCGCGACGACGACTTCCCCCAGCAGCGGTTCGGGTCTGGCAGAGCAGGCGGCGTCTCGGATCCCAGGGACCGCGCGCAGAGCGTGCTCCATCTCTTCGAGGGAGACAGATTCCCCACGCACCTTTGCAATGTTCTTAATGCGCCCCGTAATGAAGAAGAAGGAACGACCGGTGCGCGCCTCAACCATCTCAAAGCCCAGGTCCTGCGAGTGGAACCAGCCGCCGCGGAACGCCTCGGCGGTCGCGGCCTCATTGTTCACGTAACGGGACATGACGTTAGCGCCGCGCATACAGATTTCGCCGACGTTACCCGGCTCCACGCGTTTTCCTTCCATGTTGAGAATCGCGACCTCGTTCCCGGGAATCGGAATTCCCACGGACGGAATTTCTGGCTCCAGCGATAGGCGCCGGTAGGCTTCCTCGGTTAGGTCCGGTGGCATGGTGGTGGAGAAATTGGTGGTCTCAGTTAAGCCGTACCCCTGCAATATGCGCACATTGAACCGCTCGTGTACCAGGCGCGCTGTCGCTGCGGCCAGAGGGGCGGCTGCCGTAACGAAGTAGCGGAACTCAGGGGGGAAATGCGGTGCGCGCCAGGTCTCGATAAGCGCTTCCAGGATGCTCGGCACCACGCTAGCCAGCGTTGGGCGGTGAGCGGCCAACAACATAGGGTACTCGAAGGGGTTGAAGCGGTCGGCGAGCACCGCGTGGGCGCCGGCCGCTAGCGTGGCGAAGAGCGTGAAATGCACCCCGTTGACATGGTGTAGAGGGAGGCAGCCCAGCAGTCGATCCTGGGGCCCGAGATTGTGGTGCCGACGAATCGCCTCCGAGTTGGCCACAGCATTGGCGTGAGTCTGAGCGACGAGCTTAGCGGCAGCGGTGGATCCTGAGGTGCCGAAGTAAAGCGCGTCATCTGCGGGTTGTAACCGCGCTCCGGACCAACCCGCCGGTGGATCGGGGAGATCCTTTGGATCCGGAATCAGTGTGCTGTTCGGCAGCACGGCTGCGGACACACCCGGTCCACGGAGCACTAGGCGGGCGTGGACTCCTGCCAACTGCTCTCGAAGACGATGTTCCGGATCGAGGGGATTGAGCACTAGAGCCGGGCAGCCGGCTCGGAAGAGGCCAAAGAACGCGACGACGGAGGGCGCGTCGTTCACCGGCAATATGCCGAGCGTGTCGCCGACCTGCACCCCGACCTCGTGGTGCAGCCAGTACCCTAGGCGACGGCTGAATTGCTCGAGCTCACGAAACGTAAGGGTGGTTGCCATACCGTTCGCAGCAACGGTAGTGAGGCAGATTGAGTCTCCGCGGACGGCTACCCACTCGTCCAGGAAGGAGAGAACGGACGTGGGTCCTGCATTGCCGCGTCGATCCAGCCTGGCCACGCTGGCGTGCACACGATTCGTATCGGAAGCAAGGCGGTCAGGCATCGGGACTCCGGTCGTGTGAGGCCGACAAACGGAGCGCCGCCGCGATGGTGCGGGCGCAACGGAAGGTCTCGGCAGTGATCAGCGGGGGCGGGAACTCCAGTGCGAACTCCTTCTCCAGAGCCACCAGCAGTGCGACCGTGCGGAGGGAGTCGAGCCCGAGATCCGCTAATGAGGTCTCAGCTTCCAGGGCGGCGCCGACTTCCGGATTCGGGATCTGCCCTCGGACGACGTTGAGCACGGCTGCGACAAGGTCGCCGGACGGCGTTGGCGCGGCTGAGCCGGTCATCGCTCCTCCACCAGAGTCATCCGCTCAGTGGATTGGAGTGGCATGTGCGGGACCCCGAAAGCAAGGATCTCCAGAGGCTCCAGCACGTGGAGATTGGTTTTGATGCCATGCGCGTAGTTCGCTGGAACGTAGACAGTGTCCCCTAGGCTTATCTGATAGTCGACACCGTCGATATGGATGTAGCCGGAGGAACTGAGGACATAGAGAATATGGGCGCCTGGATGAGTGTGTAGCTCGAAGCGTGACCCCGATTCCATGCTGATTCGGTCAACGCCCACTTCCACTCCTATGTCCATGATTTCCACGGCACCGACCCTGCCGATAATCCCCGGCAAGATCTCGTCACGGGAGTTGACTAACTTCACCTCCGGCGACCTATAGATATTGCGGATATGCTTGTCGGGATTGAAGCTGACGTCCATGGCTAATCCCTTCGGAAACGCGTAGGCTTCGTCCGCTGCCGATGCAGGCGCGGCCCTTTCTTAATGCGGTTCGGTCAACGAGGGGCCGGGTAGTTGATGCCCTTGGAACGGTAGCCTTGCAAGGGTTCGGGGCCAGTTCTGCCGCAAGGCGTCCTGCAAAGAGGGGGCAGAGCAGGGGCGAGAACTCCTCGCGCACGCTCCCCAGCATCTCCGGCAGAGGCTGGAGATAGATCATCCCAATAATGGAGTTCTGTTCGTGCATGAGCCGGAAGTTAGGCATGGACTGCCTCTCTGGTCGCGATGAGATCACGCAACCGTGCCGTGGCCAGCTCGAGGTCCTTCCAGGGGCGCGCCGTCGTGAACCGGACGACGCCGCCGGAGAAGCAAAAGTTGAGAATCCCCGGATACACCGAGATGCCGGTCTCGCAGAGCAGGTCTCGGAAGCAGCGGTAGGAGTCGTCCCATTGCTCGAAGTGGACCAGCACATTGATTGAGTAGTGCGGCCGGTAGGTCATCGCCACCTGGGATAGTTCCAGCACCGCCGCATCGCGCAGCAAGTGCAGCGACTGCTCTCGTGCGCGGCGCTCCTTGCAGTAACTGTCGTAGGCGGCCTGCAGCCGAAGCAGACTCAGGCCGTAAGTCTGCTCGAACTCTCCCAATTCCGCCATGCCCAAGCGAGTCGTATCGGTAATCATCCACCGCTCCATCCGTGCGAGGACCTCGACCAGCGTGTAAAGGAAGGAGGGTGGGCCACCGAAGTTCGTCGATGCGTACTCGTAGTAATCGGAGATGAAGGAAGTATTGGCGACGATCCAACCGGCCTTCATTCCGGGAGCGGACCAATTCTTCGAGAGACTTGACACTCGGACCACATTGCTGGCTGCCCGCCAAGAGGACAGAGTCCGTGGTTCGCCCAGCCACTCGTGGCATTCATCCAGGAGCACAATTGTTGACGGCGAGGCGGCACGCACAAGGCGCGCTAAGTCCTCCTCGTCGACCGCTGCGCCTGTTGGATTGGCTGCAGTCTGCACCAGAACCAGGGGCGTCTGCGGGGTCAGCGCCTCAATGAGTGGTTCCAATAACATCCTTCCGGCAATAGAAGGCAGCGGCACCAACTGGACGTCGCCCCGTCGGGCGATCGCTTCGACCAGTGGTGGATAGTTCGGCGTTGCGCAGAGCGCCGGAGAGACCCGATGGGAGTGGCCCGTGAGGACGAAATCGGCTAGCGTGCTGATCGCGAATGTGCCGCCCATGCTCAGCGCGATGTTTCCGGCTTCGTACGAAGCGCCCTCGATCCGGGCGCTCTCGTAGGCGGCCACCGCTTGTCTAGCCTGGACACGCCCGCAGGAGTCCGAATACCCATACCAATCCCGGTCCAGTGCGTATCGGACACATTCCTTCAGCGTTTCTGGAAGTCCCCAATTCAGTTCGTCCACCGATCCGCCAGAGAGGATCACCTGCGCGGACTCCCGTAACTCACCGTAAAGGTCATCGCGGAAGAACCAGTTGAAGAGCTCCTTGACGAATCGCACCGTGGCATGCGACTTGAGCACCTCCTCCGCATCGGCCCGCCGCCGGACAACGGAGGACCTCCACTGTTCGGCGAACCACGCCCGCCGATGCGACTGAGGTCCCCGTTCATGCTCCACACGGCCGAGCCACAGATCGCGCAGTTCTATGGGGTCCTCGGGATTCCGGGCGCGTCGGAAGACCTCGAGGACTCGCTCATCAACGGCGGGCAGGAAGATACCCGGATCGGATCCGACGTCACGCAATCGGGAGACGACCCCCCGCGCCTCTGCAGGCACGTCGATGCGGCGTGCCACCGGAGCGGCGGAAAAGAGTTGCATGACTTCTCCATGGCGTGGGTGTTTGCTGAGTTGCCTGCCGGAATTACTGCACTACGCCAGCAGCGGTCACGCCTGGCCAGCGGGGGACTGGATGCGTAGTCGCATAAGGTGACGAGGCTTTCCCGAAAGCCGAGAGTGCCCGGATGATCTGCCGTGGAAGAACCGGAAATTGTCGATCACAACCAATAGACCGCGGCTCCATTGCACGGCGTATGCTCCCTGGCGTGCATACATCGCGGCTAACAGGCTTCGAAATGCCGCGTGCACCGCTGCGGATGGGGCGCTGCCCACCGCGCATTCCCACTCCAGTGGAGTGCCTTGGAAGTCCCGGAAGGAGTAGACGATCCGATGGTCCACCCTGCGTGCGATCGTCGGTACCCCGGTTCTCCCTCTATACCTTGTGTGCGATAGCAGATAGAGGTCCTCTTCGCTTAGCCGTCCGCTCACCGCATCCATGGGCACTAGCACAGTGGCCGCGGAGGCGTCCGCCCCGGGCTCGCAGCACATCAGCACGATGTACCTGGGTTGGTCTCCGGTCGCCCGCCCGCTGCCTTCCGTGTGGAGGCTGAGCGCAGACGTCGCAAAGGGCCGCAGGAAGACATCTGCAGTACTGCCCCTCTCGGTGCGTAGGTTCAGAATGAACTCACGCTCCACGTAAGGTTGCACCACCGGATCCGTCTCGGCGATAAGGTTCCCGAGCAACCGACCGAACCGCAGAAAGTCTTCATTGGTGAGCGGCATATCCAATTGCGCTGCAGCGACACCATCCTGACACAGCCGGTCCAGCACTGGGCCAGCTGCCGCAGACAGGAACACCTCCGCAGGACCGCCGGACCCCACCCAGGGCGATGGGAGCACTACTCTGGAGGACAAGAGCTCCTCGCGGAGACGGCAGTGGGCATCGCCAGGGACCTCGGTGAAGACGTGATCAGGCAACGGGCGCGCCTGCATGATTCCGTCCTCAGCGCTGCTCATCGGTCCGGCACACATAGTGCTGGATATTTTCGACTCTGGATCGCTCGCCCCCGTCGGTGAATTCGAAAGAACCAGTCACCTTGCAGGCCTCCAGGCATACAGCAATGCCGCCGCAGTTCCTCCGCTGACGGCTCGAAGCGGTATCCCAAACTTCTCCGGGACCAGGGTAATGTGGACCATAGGAATCGACGGGCGCAACATCAAGGGTATTCCTAGATGCCCGCGAAGTGATGTTCAGCGGTGTTTCGGGGAGCGGCGTAACCACCCAGTTCGCGCCGCCACCCAAGGTCTGAACGATGGCACCCAAGGCCGGCATTCCTTCGCCATTGCGGTCCAGAGCCTCCGCGGAGATGCGGCGCGTGGCCTGCTCACGTTTGAAACAGCCCTCCAGCACAAGCCTGGTAACGATCTCGGAAGCGACGAGGGCCGCCCCGGCGTTTCGGGTTTCAACGATGGCGTGGTCGTCAAGCCCTTCTAGTCGCGCCAAGGCCCCTGCAAGAGCAGGCTTCTGCTGGTCTCTCAACGTGGCCATCACCCTCACGTCCTGCCTCCGACCAGAGCGAGGCAACTTCGGTATAGCGCCGTGATGTCTTCGGCCGCGATGACGTCGAGGACCTCGATGCTGATGCCCCAGCGCTCTTCGATGCAGTCGGCAATCTCAAGGGCGGTCATCGAATCGCCGCCCAAAGCAAAGAAGTTTGATTCCGGCGTCGGTTCAGAGCCCGGGAGCGTGTCCCGGAACAGGTCCAAGAGGTGCTCGAGTTCGGGTGTGCCAACCATTGAGTCGACGCCTTTCACTGGGTGTTCAACGGATGATCTCGGTGGCAACTGTGCCGGCCGCAGGTCGATGGCCCCCCAGCCCGGATTGGGGCGGCGAACTTCGCCAAGAGTGGGCGGATCGAGTCATCATCGTTGATGTGCGGTGGGCCAGTTCTTTGATTGGGGCTGGTGGGCATGAGGTGCCCTGCTTCAACCGGCTGAGCTGGTGGAAGCAGGCCGTACCCTTGGTAGGAAATGGGCATGGGATGGCGTACAGGTGCGTGCCGCCAACCATGATCCGCGCTCCTAGTAATTCCGGCCCCAACGGATGCTTCTCACATTGCCGTCCGTCGGCAAGACCTGTCACTAGTGGCCCGCTGGCCTATTCCGGCAAGTGCATAGAGCGTCCAGGACAATTGGACCTCCCACTGGTTCTTCCCTTGGGATGCCAACTGCGGAGCGGTACTCCCGTCCGTTCGTGGAGGTTGCGAGAACCGGGCGTTTCTCAATCTCTGCACGAGCAAAGCTATGACCCGGGTTCCGCGTAATTCAGTGGCATGGAGGCTCGAATTCGGGATCTGAGCTGGGCTGACATGCTTGTAGCCGCCTGAGAGTCGTTTCTCAAGGCGGCCCTGTTCACGCTGGTCAGCGGGTTGCGGGCTGGAGGTCGATGACATGACATCTTGGCAGCGGCCCTGCCGCGACAAGGCGGCCGTGGCCTGCGGTGAGCCCGAGCGCAGCTTCTCGCCGATGATGTAGTGGTGGTTACCGGTGCGCAGGTAGCGGTTCTTGTCCGAGGCGAACCCGCGATCGCTGCCCCACACGATCGTGGCCAGCGTCCAGTCCATATCGTCCTTGGCCTGGCCGGATCAACGCCGAATCGCCGGTGCCACCCGGCCAGCGCCAGCACCTGACGGCGATGCCGTCGCGGGTGACGGCCAGCTCCACGGTGATCTACGGGAGGTCCTCGCGGTGGTCTTTGGACTTGCCGAACGCCCGGTAGCCCTTGTACGCGGCTGTCTCGGCGTCGCTGTCATCGCTCAGCACCTGGCCGCGCTCATCACGATCGAGCGGTTCGTCGGCCTGGTCGAACTGGAAGTAGGCGCTGGTGGTGTCGAAGAACAGCAGGTCCACTTCCAGGTTGAGTAAGGTGGCGACCTCGTCGAAGATCTTCTTCTCGATGGCGTCGGTCACCTCGCGCCCAGCCAGCCCATGGCCCGGTAGCAGGCGTCATCGCTGACCTGCTGAGGCCGTCGAGGTGCACGTTCCGTCCGGCCCAGTGCGAGGCCGATAGCTTGGAGGAGGGATCCAGCGCTCGGTTGGTCACCAGCGCGAACAGTATCCGCTCGGTGTAGGGGCCGCGCCGGGTGCGGGCCAGCATCCGCGTCGTAATCTGATCGATGCGCAGGTAGTGCCACAGCGCATCCAGGACGTAGGTGCCGCCGTAGGCCATCGAGCCGATGTAGCTGAGCTCGGCCGGGGTGCGGACGGTGGCGGCGCGTTCGGGGTCCAGCAGCCGACACAGCGAGGTGACCAGGCGTTCGACAGCGCCGCGGCGGAGCTGGTCCTCGCGGCAGAAGTTGTGCAGGACGCGCATCTTAGCGGACTGGAGACCCGATCCCACTCATTGTGTGCGAGTTGGAGGTAGCGCACGGTTGTGCCGTCTCTGTTCTTCCGCGTCGCGGTCCTGACGAACATACCACCAGAACGTAGGAACACTGCTACAGGTCGTGACTGGGCTTGTTGGCAAGTCGTATTACTGGGCGATTCCGCGAATTCCACCAGGTCGCCAGCCGCTGACCTGCGCCTTCACATCAGATCATGCCCCAGAACCGCGATTAGCTGCGGAACGCAAGTTGTCTAAACGAATCCTGGGCCCGCAGAGTAAGACTCATGACCCCCACCACCATCGCCCTTGGCGATCTGACCGTTCATCGGCTCGGCTTCGGCGCGCTCCGGCTCGAGGTGGAGACCGCCGACGAACGGGCGACTTCGGCCGCCGTCCTGCGTCGCGCGATTGAGCTTGGCGTCACGTTCATCGATACCGCGGACTCCTACGACCTCGGCAGGAACGAGGAGCTGATCGCCGAAGCGCTGCATCCCTATCCGGTTGATCTCGTCATCGGCACCAAGGCTGGCCAGTGCCATCCCGGCAACGAGTGGATCCCGCTCGGACGGCCCGAGTATCTCCGCCAGCAAGCGGAGCTCAGCCTTCGCCGGCTTCGCGTGGAATGTATTGATCTGTTCCAGTTGCACCGGATCGATCCGACCGTGCCGCTCGCCGACCAGGTCGGTGCGCTGAAGCGACTGCAAGATGAGGGAAAGATCCGTCATATCGGACTATCTGAGGTCACTGTTGCCCAGTTGGCCCAAGCTACCGAGATTGCCCCAATAGTCAGCGTGCAAAACCTCTACAACCTCCACAACCGCCGGTCGGAGCCGCTCCTCGAGCATTGCGAACAGCTCGGGATCGCCTTCATCCCCTGGCTCCCCGTACAGCCCAGCGCCCAGGCCGGCGCCGGCGAGCCGATAACCAAGATCGCTGACCGGCTCGGCATCTCGACCACGCAGGTTGCGCTGGCCTGGCTCCTGCACCGCTCTCCGGCGATGCTGCCGATCCCCGGCACGTCGAAGCGCGCGCATCTCGAGGAAAACATGGCTGCCGCCCACCTCGAGCTGAGCGTCGATGACCTGAAGGCGCTGGAGCACGTACCGGCGCCCGTCTAAAACAACAGAGGGACGATGTGAGATGCCCGTGACATCGGAACCGTGGCAGGTGGACGAGGAGTGCGACGCTGGCGGCGGACACGCTGGCGGATATGGAACGCATCTAACCCCAACTCGGTAACCCCTAGCGGCCAGCGCAAGAGCTACGACGACCGGACGGCGGTCGCCGGGATGGAAGTGCTGATCGCGCCCGGCGAGGTCGTGGCGCTGGCTAGGGAGCTGTACCTTGAGGCGCAGCTTCCGCTTTTCTGTGGCTGGCTCTCGGGCAGCGGTTGCCGGGTTTGGCGAATTCCTCGGCGTAGTACCTAGCGGACTGGTTGGCCTACGTCATGGCCACGTATAGGGACCGGTACGAGAATGCGGTTAGCGCGACGTCGCTCGATTATCAGACGGCTGCGAAACTACCCGTGCGTGGCGCGGGCCTTCCCGGTTGCTGGGCTGGCGGTGCCCAGTATCGTGCGGCCCCACCCTTGCTATGGCTTTGGATGAGCTAAGGCCAAGGTCTACGGCTTGGTAATCTCGATGAACGCTATTAGGATTGTGCTTTGTCAGGTATCCTCGCCAGGCTGATAAAAGTTTGGAGGCATCCCAGGGCGCTTGCTTGCCGCGCTATTTGTCGGAATCGGCTTTGGGCTGACCTCATTCGCCTACAGTGTCTGGCGTCGTTGTCCGACCGTGGCCGTGTGGACGGCCGGCGAGGTGATTCAGTCCCGGGTGAGCTCCATCATGATCAGTGAGATGTCGCCGGTGTCCGTTCGCGGACGCTACCAAGAAGTGTTTTCGCTGACATGTCGGCGACGTCGTTCCTCGGTCCTATAGTTGGCGGTCTTATTTCCGAGAAACCCGGGGATGCGAAGCTGCTGCATGAACGGCGAGCGAGCGGATGGCTCTGCGCTCAATCAAGTGCAATGACGCGAGAGATGAGGTCATGTGATGGATGGACTGCCCGTGATTCTCTGCGCCGATCAGGCTGAATACATTGAGAGAGCGGGCTCTTGGAGGCCAGGAGAGTCCTTTCCAGTCCTTGATGGCCCATCACTGACTCGCTACCAAAAGCTGTTTGACGGCACCGAGATGCCGACGGTGCGGCAGACTCGCCGAGTCGGCCGCGTCGTATCGGTTGGCGGGGCGGTGAGCCGGGCAGCCGGACACCTGCTGGCAGCCGCGACGCACAGACCGCAACGGCACATTCCCGGCGGCGAACTACTGGCCGAAATTGGCCGCTCACCCGATGAGATACTCGCGGTGGTGGGCCTGACAGACGATTTTGCGGACGTTGTCGACTGGCCCGGCAAGGCTACGGCCCGAATCGGCCTGGTCGCGGCCCGCTCGGCTTCGGCACTGAGTTCTCTGCTTTATCGGAGCG
The DNA here is from genome assembly GCF_040654115.1 of Nonomuraea sp. NPDC050786. NCBI lineage: Bacteria > Bacillati > Actinomycetota > Actinomycetes > Streptosporangiales > Streptosporangiaceae > Nonomuraea > Nonomuraea sp. NPDC050786. The sequence goes on along the minus strand of NZ_JBFAHJ010000058.1, from coordinate 1,905 downwards.
TGACGATAGAGTCCGCGCCGGCCGAAGACCGCTTCTTCGTTGCCATGAACGCGTTGCTCCCTGGAGCGGATAACGGCTGTGCCGTTGAGTTGAGCGAGCTCGATCTCGTCAGAAACAACCGTGTGCGAGCACTCACCATCCATGCGCCGGGACGAGAGTGCTCAGCCAATTTGCTGGACACCGTCATCTGCGGTCGTGAGAAGCCGCTGAGCATCCCGATGTACCCCGAGCCGGGACTACGTGCCACACCCTGTTTGCTGGGCGATGGCTGCTTTCGCGCCGATCTAGCGGAAAGTGAGATTCTGCAGGCGGCAGACCTCAACGCCGCGGTGATCTACCTCAATACCTGCTCGGCCATCGCTATCGGAGCGCACGCCTACCCGTACGGTCTTAGCGTGGCCCTGGGGGCGCTGGAAGGCACCGCAGTCGCCGTTGTAGGCGTGGTCGGAACTACGTTCCTTCAGCTCGCTGGAGAGCGGAATCTGCAATGCGGGCTGTCTGAGGGCCTGCCGCTGGGCGAGATCGTCCATGAGATGACGCTGAGAAATAGGCCGCTGGCCGGGGACCTCAGCCGGTTTGGGCTTCTCGGAGACCCCGGGATAGTCATGCCATGGAATACTGCCGAGACACGTGCCTCGACCGCGCCCAGGTCGTGGGCCGGACCGTGGGATGAGGAGGCACTGGCTCGCTTAACGGCGCTTAACCGCGATGTTATCCCGCGGCTTGAGCGGTTGCGCTGGCTGGGGCTCAGCGTGCCCGACGAGGAGTTGCTCAAGATCCGTCAGCGGATTCGCCAGCTCACCGTCGGAGCGCAGGACGCGGCTCCCAGGCCGGCCGCCGAGGCGGAGGTCGAGGAGGTTGAGGAAGCTCTTGTCCACATTCAGCAGTCCATGGTCGGCGCCCAGCTGCAACAAATTTTCCGAACCGGCTGGACATTTGTCGGCCCGGCCTACCGAGGGCTTACGCAGGTCAGTGAGCAAGCCGTGACCTGCCCGAGTTGTGGTGAGCCACGGGCGACCAGGGCCACCATGCAACATCAGGTAGAGCCTGAGCTCTTCATTCAGACGCTGCAATGCCTGCGATGCGGCATCGTATGGTGGAGCACGGAGCCGGACGAGCGCACCGTGGCCATCACCGGTCCGATCGATGTCCGCGCGCGACTGGGCGAGGTCTCGTTCTTCGACAGACAGATCAGTAACCACGGCGCTGACGTGCTGCGCGGTGCGGTCGGCTACACGTTCAGGCACCATGACCGGGGCCTGCCCGCGCCCGAATGGACGGAAACGTGCTGGATTGCGCCCGATCGAGCCCGGGACTTCCGCCCCGTGCTTGATCTTAGGGTCGCTCACCCACTGCGAGATGCTCACACCACGCCGTTCATCGCGCTGCTGAACGGTATCTACACGGCCTCCGCTGCGACAATCCAAATCGAGTGAGGGCCTGGTGGACGAGACCTTGCGCAGGACAACTAACCTGGTGGCGCGAAAGCTGCCGGCCGTTCCGGTGACGGATTTGCATGCGGAAACGGATCTCCGGGCGGCCGCCGACGTCGCGAGAAGCGTCCGCCGCCGCCTGGGAGTGCGCGTCGTGCAGGCTACGGTCTCACCGAGACAACGAACTTCTCCACCATGATGCCCGTACGGTTAGCCGAGGACGACTACGTGCAGCTCATGGAGGAGACGGACATCCCGCCGGTGGGCGCCGAGGTCTTCGGTAACGAGGTGGCGGTGCTCGACTCGGACGGGCTGCGCGTGCCGCCCGGCACCGTCGGGGAAGTGTGCGCCAGGGGCTACTCCGTTACGTCGCGCTACTAGGAGCTGTTTAGAGTTCGGATCATGTGGTTGAGGTGAGGAGTCTTAACCACATGATCGAGCCCCGGAGGTAGAGCCCGGCCTCGTAGCTTTC